>NZ_MJGT01000013.1:10334-81482 GCF_001864975.1 Curtobacterium sp. MMLR14_002 | reverse complement strand
GCCGCCGGATCCGGCGGCGTCTCGATGACACGACGGCGTCTGCCGCCACGGAACGTTCGTCAGGCGCGGTGCGTCGCGATGAGCGGCCCGAGGTCGGCGGCGCGCTCAGCTGCGCCGGACAGCCCGGTGGTCTCGAGCCAGTTGCCGACCATGCGGTACCCGCCCTCGGTCAGGACCGACTCCGGGTGGAACTGCACGCCGAACACGGGGTGCGCGCGGTGCTGGACGCCCATGATGACCCCGCCCTCGGTGCGCGCAGTCACGGTGAGCTCGTCGGGGACGGTGCCGTCGACGATCGCGAGCGAGTGGTACCGCGTGGCCGTGAAGGGGTGCGGGACACCTGCGAAGAGCGCGCTGTCGTCGTGGTCGACCTCGGAGGTCTTGCCGTGCATGAGCTCCTCGGCGTGCGTGACCGTGGCGCCGAGCGCCTCCGCGATGGCCTGGTGTCCCAGGCAGACGCCGAGCAGCGGGGTCTCGGCAGCGATGGCCGCGTGCACCGTGGGGATCGAGACGCCGGCAGCCGCCGGTGTTCCCGGACCGGGCGACAGGAGCACGCCGTCGTACTCCGCGATGCGGTCGGCGATCTCGGACTTGGGGAAGGCATCGTTGCGCACGACGTCGGTCTCAGCGCCGAGCTGCTGCACGTACCCGTTGAGCGTGTAGACGAAGCTGTCGTAGTTGTCGACGACGAGGATCCTGGTCATGGCGGTTCACCGTACTCGTGGGGGATGTGTGCGGCGGTCCGCGGGCCGATCCACACACGTGGTCACGGTAGGATACCGGCCATGGCCAAGGACAAGGACCGCACCAAGCCCGCCCGGACGACCCGAGCTGACTCGGTCGACACCGCGGGGGACGCCCCCAACCCGGTGTGGTTCAAGCCGGTCATGTTCGGCTTCATGCTCATCGGTCTGGTGTGGGTGATCGTCTTCTACATCTCGAACGCCACGCTGCCGGTTCCGAGCCTCGGCTCGTGGAACATCGTCGTCGGCTTCGGCATCATGTTCGTCGGCTTCCTCATGACCACCCGGTGGCGCTGACCTCCAGCCCGCTGACCTCCCGACGCCCGTCGCACCGCAAGGTGCGGCGGGCGTCGTCGTTCTCCACAAGCTCAAGCATTCCGGGAACGCACATCCTCGAGGATCCGGCCGTTCTCCACACTTTTCCCCACTCTCCACACCGTCATCCACACCCCGACCCCGGAGTTATCCACAACCGATTCCACAGTGGGGATAATCACACTGGTGTAACTCACTGACTTCTCCACACCTGTGGATAACTCCCAGTGCCGCTGTGGACAGCTGTGGATGAGCAGGACGCGGGCAGCCCTGGGAACGACGAACGCCCCGCCGCAGTGCGACGGGGCGTTCGAGGAGCGTGTGGCGGTGTCAGCCGATCGTGACCGCGTACCCGACAGCGGTGAGCGCGATGCCGAGCACCGCCGCGCCGATGATCAGCGCGATCTGCAGCGGACGCTTCCGGATGTTGCGCGTCTGTGCGAAGACGAACCCCATCAGGAAGCCCCCGATGATCCCGCCGACGTGCGCCTGCCACGAGATGTTGGTCCCGGGCAGGAACCCGATCACCAGGTTCAGCCCGATGATGACGAGGAGTTGCACGGCGTTGTTCCCCAGGCTGCGCTGCAGCACGAAGAACGCGGCGAAGAGACCGAAGATGGCGCCGGACGCTCCGACGACCCAGGTGCCCGGAGCGAGGAACGTCACGAGCATCGACCCGAAGATCCCGGTGATGAAGTACAGCGCCAGGAACCGCCAGGCACCGAGCATGTTCTCGAGCATGCGACCGAAGATCCACAGCGCCCACATGTTGAACAGGATGTGGAAGATGCCCGAGTGGACGAACAGGACGGTCACCACGCGCCAGGGCTGCGTCGGGAACAACAGCGAGTTGTAGGCGAACAGGCTCGAGAAGAAGCCTCCGCTCACCTGATCGAGCAACCAGATGGCGACCGTGACGGCCACGATGACGACCGTGGCCTTCTGGTCGAGCATCGCGAAGCGCCGCCGAGCGACCGTGAACCCGCTGGGGGCTCCGGACGCTCGGCGGTTCGCTGCGAACTGTGCGCGCTGTTCACGCACGCACTCCGGGCAGTGCACACCGACTGCCGCCGGCGTCTGGCACTCCGGGCAGATCGTCCGCCCACAGCGCTGGCAGAGCACGAAGCTCTGCCGGTCCGGATGCCGGTAGCAGGTGTTGTTCGGGTTGTACGCCTGGTCGGTCACGTGCTGGTCAGACGCCTTCGACGTCGATGCTCTGGATGACGACGTCCTCGACGGGCTTGTCACGACCGTCGGTCGGGACGCCCTCGATCGCGTCGACGACCGCGCGGGACTCGTCGTCGGCGACCTCACCGAAGATGGTGTGCTTGCCCTGCAGCCACGGAGTCGCCACCGTGGTGATGAAGAACTGCGAGCCGTTGGTGCCGCGGCCGCCCTGGATGCCGGCGTTCGCCATGGCGAAGATGTAGGGGTTCTGGAACGTGAGCTCCGGGGAGATCTCGTCGTCGAAGCGGTACCCGGGTCCACCGATGCCCTGGCCGAGCGGGTCGCCGCCCTGGATCATGAAGTCCTTGATGATGCGGTGGAAGATCACGCCGTCGTAGAGCTTGTCGGTCGAGACCTTGCCCGTGCCGGGGTGGGTCCACTCCTGCTGGCCCGTGGCGAGGTCGACGAAGTTCTTGACGGTCTTCGGTGCGTGGTTGCCGAACAGGTTGACGCGGATGTCGCCCTTGTTGGTGTGGATCGTTGCGACAGCGGTGTGCAGAGACATGTTCCGATTCTCGCATGTACTCCTGACCGCGGACGGATTGCACAGCTGCGGTTCCGTGACCTGTCAGGCAGTGTGGTGGCAGGATGGGGTCACGCCGATCCGATGGAGGTACCAGATGACGACGATCGAGATCCCGCGAAAGCGTCGGAAGCAGATCAAGAAGCTCAAGGGCCAGACCGCCTCGCTCCTCGGCGAGCAGCGCAAGGTCCTCGAGCACGCGAACGCGATCCTGGCTGAGGCCCGGTCGAACGCCGCGGACGCAGCTCGCAAGGACATCGCACCCCGCGTGCAGAACGCGATCGACAACGGGATCCGTCCCGCGTTCGCCACCGGCGTGCACGCTGCCACCTCGGCAGCGCAGAGCGCTTCGCACAAGTTCCAGTCCGAGGTGGTCCCCGGACTCGTCTCGACCGCTGGCTCGGTGCTGAGCGTGACCGACCTCGCGAAGGACCCCCGGGTCAAGAAGATCGTGAAGAACGCGCAGAAGAAGAGCAAGAGCGCGAAGAAGGCTGCCGCGAAGTACGTCCCGTCGCAGCAGAAGAAGGGTCTCGGCTTCGGCGGAGTCGCACTCATCATCGTCGGCGTCGTCGCCGTCGCCGGTGCTGCGTACGCCGCGTACCAGACGCTCCGCGCCGACGACGACCTGTGGGTCGCCGACGACGCTGACACGGCGGAGAAGCCCGCCGCCTGACCTCCCGGTTCGTACGAAGGGCCCCGGCTGCTGCCGGGGCCCTTCGTCGTTCTCCGGGCACGCACTGAACCTGCGCACCGCGTGCCGTGAACGCACCCACCCACCGACCTGGAGGCCCGCGCCGGCCTGGCCCGTGCCTCCCGTCCGCCATGCGCTCACGCAACACCCCCGGGGCAGCCACCGAGAGGTCACAACCTGTCGTCCGGAGGACGCGCAGACGACAGTTCCAGCCACCTCGGCGAACCACACGCGGCATGTCGTGACCACTCGACGAGATGCCGGCCGCACGGCGAGTGGAGGTCCCGGCAATCGCGGAGCGGCGCGTCGCCGAACGCGCGCAGACCAGCACGACGACCGAGCCGCCCGCAACGATCGCGCCGCAGGGGCGGCGGCGCGCATGGGCACAGAACGAAGCCCCTGGGCAGACGACGGAGTCGGCAACCAGGGGCTGATGCGAGTGGAGCCTGGGAGAATCGAACTCCCGACATCCTGCTTGCAAAGCAGGCGCTCTACCAACTGAGCTAAGGCCCCGAGTGCCACCGAGGTGATCGGCGGCGGGATGGAATTGTCGTGCTGTTCCGGAGAACTGGTGGGGCTACAAGGACTTGAACCTTGGACCTCTTCGTTATCAGCGAAGCGCTCTAACCGCCTGAGCTATAGCCCCTCAGACCGGATGAAAGCCTACCGTACGATCCCGCCGGAACGAAATCGAGCAGTGGGCCCATCCGGCCCGGGTGTGTCAGTTGTTCGTGAAGCCCACGAGCAGACCGCCCGTGATCCGAACACTGAGGTTGTAGAGCACGCTCACGATGGCGCCGAGCACGGTGCCGACGACCACGTTGAGGATGCCCACGACGATGGAGAACCCGAGGACCTGGCCCAGCGAGAACTGGTCCATGATCGAGTAACTGTTCTGCCCGGTGACGTCCTTCAACAGGGCGTCGACCTGGGTGAACACACCCGTCTGGTTGAGGATGACCCACACCAGTGCCGTGGCGACCACGATCACGATGCTGCCGGCCAGGGCGATGAGGAAGCTCAGCTTCACCATCGACCAGAAGTCGACGTAGACCAGTCGCAACCGCACCTGGCGGGTGCCGACGGGTCGCTTCGCCTTCTTCTGGAGCTTCTCGGCGACACTACTCATTGCTTGACTGGTCCTCTCCGGCCTCGTCTGCGACGGGCTCGGTGTCGATGGGATCAGTGGAATCCGGGGCCGCTTCGGCAGGGCTGACCGTCTCCACCGGGCCCGCGGGCTCGATCTCGGCGTCGTCCTGGTCGTCCAGGTTCCGCTCGGTGTTCCGGGCCACCGCGATGATCCGGTCGTTCTCCGCGAACCTCGCGAAGACGACGCCCATCGTGTCACGGCCCTTGGCAGGGACCTCGGCCACGGCAGACCTTACCACCTTGCCCGATTGCAGCACGACGAGCACCTCGTCGTCCTCGCCGACGATGAGAGCGCCCACAAGATCGCCTCGGTCGAGCGCCAACTTGGCCACCTTGATGCCCAGACCACCACGGCCCTGCACCCGGTACTGGTCGACCGCGGTGCGCTTGGCGTAGCCGCCCTCGGTCATCACCCAGACGAAGCCGTCGTCGGAGACGACGCGGGCCGCGAGCAGCGAGTCGCCGTCGCGGAAGGACATGCCCTTCACACCCGAGGTCGAGCGACCCATCGGACGCAGGGTGTCGTTCGTCGCCGTGAACCGGAGCGACATGCCCTGGCGGGACACCAGGAGCAGGTCGTCGTGCTCGTCGACGAGCAGCGCCTGCCGGAGCTTGTCGCCGTCGCGCAGGTTGATCGCGATGATGCCGCCGGTGCGGTTCGTGTCGTACTCGGTGAGCGCGGTCTTCTTGACCAGACCGTGCTCGGTCGCGAGGACGAGGTACTGCGCCACCTCGTAGTCGCGGATGTCGAGCACCTGCTGGATCTGCTCGTCGGGCTGCATCGCGAGGAGGTTCGCGACGTGCTGGCCCTTCGCGTCGCGGCCGGCCTCCTGCAGCTCGTACGCCTTGGCGCGGTAGACCCGGCCCTGGTCGGTGAGGAACAGGAGCCAGTGGTGCGTCGTCGTGACGAAGAAGTGCTCGACGATGTCGTCGGCGCGGAGCTGGGCCCCGCGGACACCTCGGCCGCCACGGTGCTGCGAGCGGTACTGGTCGCTGCGCGTGCGCTTGACGTAGCCACCGCGGGTGATGGTGACGACCATCTCCTCTTCGGGGATCAGGTCTTCCATCGACATGTCGCCGTCGTAGCCGAACATGATCTCGGTACGGCGGTCGTCGCCGAAGCGGTCGACGATCTCGCTCAGCTCGTCGCGGATGATCGAGCGCTGGCGGCTCTCCGATCCGAGGATGTCCTGGAAGTCGGCGATCTTGCGCTCGAGCTCTTCGGCCTCGTCGTGGATCTTCTGACGCTCGAGGGCGGCGAGACGACGGAGCTGCAGCTCGAGGATCGCGCGCGCCTGGATCTCGTCGACGGACAGCAGGTCCATCAGGCCGGTGCGGGCCTCTTCGACGTCGGGCGAGCGACGGATGAGCGCGATGACCTCGTCGAGGGCGTCGAGCGCAGCGAGGTAGCCGCGCAGGATGTGGGCGCGCTTCTCGGCCTCGCGCAGCCGGAACTGCGTGCGGCGGACGATGACGTCGACCTGGTGGGCGACCCATGCCGAGATGAAGCCGTCGAGCGGCAGGGTACGGGGCACCCCGTCGACGATCGCGAGCATGTTCGCGCCGAAGTTCTCCTGCAGCTGGGTGTGCTTGTACAGGTTGTTCAGCACGACCTTGGCGACGGCGTCACGCTTCAGCACGATCACCAGGCGCTGCCCGGTGCGGCCGGAGGTCTCGTCACGGATGTCGGCGACACCGGCGAGCTTGCCGTCCTTGACCAGCTCCGCGATCTTGATCGCCAGGTTGTCGGGGTTGACCTGGTACGGCAGCTCGGTGACGACGAGGCAGGTGCGACCCTGGATCTCCTCCACCGAGACGACAGCACGCATCGTGATCGAACCACGGCCGGTGCGGTAGGCGTCCTGGATGCCCTTGGTGCCGAGCACCTGTGCACCCGTCGGGAAGTCCGGGCCCTTGATGCGCTGCATGAGCGCGGCGAGCAGCTCTTCACGGGTGGCGTCGGGGTTGTCGAGCGCCCACTTGGCGCCCTCGGCGACCTCGCGCAGGTTGTGCGGCGGGATGTTCGTGGCCATGCCGACCGCGATGCCGACCGAGCCGTTGACGAGCAGGTTCGGGAACCGGGCCGGCAGGATCGCCGGCTCCTGGGTGCGGCCGTCGTAGTTGTCCTGGAAGTCGACGGTGTCCTCGTCGATGTCGCGGACCATCTCGAGCGCGAGCGGCGCCATCTTCGTCTCGGTGTACCGCGGAGCGGCGGCGCCGTCGTTGCCCGGCGAACCGAAGTTGCCCTGGCCGAGCGCGAGCGGGTACCGGAGCGACCACGGCTGCACCAGGCGGACGAGGGCGTCGTAGATCGCCGAGTCACCGTGCGGGTGGAACTGGCCCATGACGTCACCGACGACGCGGGAGCACTTCGAGAACGCACGGTCCGGGCGGTAGCCGCCGTCGAACATCGCGTAGATCACACGGCGGTGCACCGGCTTGAGGCCGTCGCGGACCTCCGGCAGGGCACGACCGACGATGACCGACATCGCGTAGTCGAGGTACGAGCGCTGCATCTCGAGCTGCAGGTCGACCTGCGAGATGCGGTCACCGGAGACGACGATGTCCCCGCTGTCGCCGTGGACGATCTCGGGCTGCTCGTCGGCGCCGTTCTCGTTGTCGTCAGCCATGTGGCTTCGTTCCCTTTCTGGACAGCCTGGAGGCTGTGGTTCCGTTGGTCGCGCCGGGCGCGACCACAGGTGGTCAGGACTGGTCGACGCGGCTCACGCCGCGCCTCCTGGCCGTTAGATGTCGAGGAAGCGGACGTCCTTGGCGTTCTGCTGGATGAACTGGCGACGTGCGTCGACGTCCTCACCCATCAGCGTCGAGAAGGTGCTGTCGACCGCAGCCGCGTCCTCGAGCGTGACCTGCAGGAGCGTGCGGGTGTCCGGGTTCATCGTGGTGTCCCAGAGCTCCTTGTAGTCCATCTCGCCGAGGCCCTTGTAGCGCTGGATCCCGTTGTCCTTCGGGATCCGCTTGCCGGCTGCGAGGCCGGCCTGCATCAGGGCGTCGCGCTCCCGGTCGCTGAAGACGTACTCGTGTGCCGAGTTCGACCACTTCAGGCGGTAGAGCGGCGGCTGCGCGAGGTACACGTAGCCGTGCTCGATGAGCGGACGCATGTAGCGGAACAGCAGCGTGAGCAGCAGCGTGGTGATGTGCTGGCCGTCGACGTCGGCATCGGCCATCAGCACGATCTTGTGGTACCGGGCCTTGTCCGGGTCGAAGTCCTCACCGATGCCGGCACCGAAGGCCGTGATCATCGACTGGATCTCCTGGTTGGCGAGGGCGCGGTCGAGCCGGGCCTTCTCGACGTTCAGGATCTTGCCGCGCAGGGGCAGGATCGCCTGGGTCATCGGGTTGCGGCCCTGCACGGCGGAACCGCCGGCGGAGTCACCCTCGACCATGAAGATCTCCGACACGGTCGGGTCCTTCGACTGGCAGTCCTTGAGCTTGCCGGGCATGCCACCCGACTCGAGCAGCCCCTTGCGGCGGGTGGTCTCGCGCGCCTTGCGGGCAGCGAGCCGCGCCTGCGACGCCTGGATCGCCTTGCGGACGACGTCGCGTGCCTGCGTCGGGTTGCTCTCGAACCAGTGGGTCAGCTCGGTGCCGACGACGCGCTGCACGAACGACTTCGCCTCGGTGTTGCCGAGCTTGGTCTTCGTCTGCCCCTCGAACTGCGGCTCGCCGAGCTTCACGGAGATGACGGCCGTCAGCCCTTCGCGGATGTCGTCACCCGTGAGGTTGTCGTCCTTCTCCTTGATGATCTTCGTCTCGCGCGCGTAGCGGTTGACGAGGGTCGTCAGTGCGGCACGGAAGCCCTCTTCGTGGGTGCCGCCCTCGTGCGTGTTGATCGTGTTCGCGAAGGTGTGGACGCTCTCCTGGTACGAGGTGTTCCACTGCATCGCGACCTCGAGCGCGATCTTGCGCTCCGGGTCCTCGGACTCGAAGCCGATGACGTCCGGGTGGACGAGGTCGGCCTTCTTCTGCGCGTTGATGTACTCGACGTAGTCGGCGAGACCACGCTCGTACATGAAGGTGTCGTTGCGGGCCTCTTCCCCTTCTTCCGGGGCGCGCTCGTCGCGGAGGTTGATCCGCAGGCCCTTGTTCAGGAAGGCCATCTGCTGGAACCGCGTGCGCAGGGTCTCGTAGTCGAAGACGACGGACTCGAAGATCTCGGCGTTCGGCCAGAACGTGATCGTCGTGCCGGTCTCGTCGGTCTCTTCGTCCTTGGAGACGGGCGCGACGGGGACACCGTCGGTGTAGCTCTGGCGCCAGACGTGGCCCTGGCGACGGACCTCGACGTCGAGCTCGGAGCTCAGCGCGTTCACGACGGACGAACCGACGCCGTGCAGACCGCCGGAGACGGCGTACCCGCCACCGCCGAACTTGCCGCCGGCGTGCAGGACGGTGAGGACGACCTGCAGGGTCGAGACCCCCTCGGCCGCGTGGACGTCGACCGGGATGCCACGGCCGTTGTCGACGACGCGGACGCCACCGTCTTCACGGATGCTCACGTCGATGGTGTCGCAGTACCCGGCGAGGGCTTCGTCGACGGAGTTGTCGACGATCTCCTGGACCAGGTGGTGCAGGCCGCGAGGGCCGGTCGAACCGATGTACATACCCGGGCGCTTGCGGACGGCCTCGAGCCCCTCGAGCACCTGAATCTGGTCTGCGCCGTAGGACGGTTCGCTCTGCGGGGTCTCCGCGCCGAGCGGGTTCTGCCGGTCGTCTTCAGATTCTGCTGCCATGTCGAGCGTGCTCCTGCCTGCGCGCGGAACGCCCGCGCACTGCACCTCCCAGTCTACCGCAGAGCCCCCTCTTTCGAGGGCTCATCTGCCCCGCAGACGGGCTTTTCTGGCACTCCAGGATGATTTCGTCGCCTCAACCGTAGGTGTCGCGAGGACCGCGCCCCTGGACCGTCCTGGGGCCGCGTTTCCACGTGGGGGCGTCCGGGCCGGAAACCCTGATCGACTCGACCCCGGCTTCGGGGTGCCGTTCCGCGATGGTCGTCGTGACCGTCGCACGCATCAGTCGGAGCTGGGTCGCCCAGGCCGTCGAGTCGCACCGGATGACGAGTGCGCCGTCCTCGATGGTGACCGGTCGGGAGTGCTTCGCCAGCTCCTCGCCGACGACGCTCGGCCAGTCCACGAAGAGCTCGGAGCGGGCGAGGGGTTCGGTCCAACCGAGTTCCTGGGCGAGCGAACCGACGATGTCCGCGAGGCCCTTCGGCTCGCGGCCGCGCCCGTACGGCACGGTGTCGGCGTCGAACTCGCGGGCACGGCGGCGGCGGGCATCGGTGCCGCGCTTGGACGGGTCGCCGAACACCGCGCGCAGGTGGCGGTACACCTGCGAGGGTTCGGTGGGCTTGCGGGGCTTCGGCATCAGGCGTCGGCTTCGGCGGGGGCGTCGGTCGGGTCCGTCTTGCTGTCCGCGTCGGTCGGGTCCGTCGGGACGGTCACGTCGGTCGCGTCCGTCGCGTCCGTCGCCGGACTGGAGGCCCGGGTCGCGTCCGCCTCGTCGGTCACGATCGTGCCCGCCTCGATCCGCACGGTTTGCGCCGCCAGCTTCGGGGGCACGTCGTTGAACACCGCGGCCGTGATGAGCACCTGCTCGTAGTCGGCGACGGCGTTCGCCAGCCGTTCCCGCCGCGATTCGTCGAGTTCGGCGAAGACGTCGTCGAGGATGATGATCGGGTCGCCCAGGTTCGACTCGGCGCGCAGGATCGAGGCGCTCGCGAGCTGGATGGCCAGCGCGAAGGACCAGGATTCGCCGTGACTCGCGTACCCGCGGGCCGGTAACCCGTTGAGTTGGAACAGAACGTCGTCCCGGTGCGGTCCGACGAGGGTGAGCCCGCGGTCGAGTTCGTCCCGGCGACGGCGCTCGAGGGCGGCCGCGAACGCTTCGGCAGCCGACGCGACCGTGACGGGCTCGTCGGGGGTCCCGAGCACGGGGTCGGTCGCCGCCGCGGACTCGGGGTCGCCACCGCGGATGGACAGGACGCCGGTGATCGAGGCGTCGTGGTGTTCGCCGGCGACGGTCGCGTAGGCCTCGGCCACGAAGGGTGCGAGCCGCCGGGTCAGGTGGTCACGGGCCGCGACGATCTCGGCGCCGAGTCCGACGAGCCGGTCGTCCCAGACGTCGAGCGTCGACAGGGCGTTCGCCTTCGCGCCGGTGGCACGGGCCGACTTGAGCAGGGTGTTCCGTTGCCGGAGCGTGCGGTCGTAGTCGGCGAGCACCCCCTGCATCCGCGGTGCGATCTGGCCGAGCAGCTCGTCGAGCATCCGGCGTCGCCCGGCCGGCTCGCCCCGCACGAGGGCGAGGTCCTCCGGGGCGAAGAGCACACTCGTGCAGTAGCGCGGAAGCTCCCGCGGCTTGATCGCCGACCGGTTCACCTGCGCACGGTTGGCACCGGTGCGGTTGATCTGCACCTCGGCGAGGATGCTGCGGTCCTCGTGCGCGAGACGAGCCCGGACGATCGCGGCGTCGCATCCTTGACGGACGAGCGCTGCGTCGGTGGGAACGCGGTGCGAGCCGAGGGTGGAGAGGTACCCGATCGCCTCGACCAGGTTGGTCTTGCCCTGTCCGTTGCGCCCGACGAACAGGTTCGGCCCGCGTGCGAGGTCGACGTCCGCCTCCCGGTAGTTCCGGAAGTCGGTCAGTTGGAGATGGTCGACGTGCACGCGGGCCGAGTCCGGGTTCCCCCGGGAAGTCCTAGGACTTCTTGACGGCGTGACCGCCGAACTGGTTGCGGAGCGCCGCGACGGCCTTCATCGTCGGCGAGGCGCTGCCCTGACGCGAGACGAAGCGCGCGAAGATCGACGCCGAGAGCGCCGGCATCGGCACGGCGAGCTCGATGCCCTCTTCGAGCGTCCAGCGGCCCTCACCCGAGTCCTCGACGTAGCCCTCGAGCTCGTCGAGCTTCGGGTCCTCGTTCAGCGCGAGCACCATCAGGTCGAGCAGCCAGGAACGGACGACCGTTCCGCGCTGCCAGCCGGCGAACACGGCGGGGACGTCGGTGATCAGGTCCTTGGCCTCGAGGAGCTCGTAGCCCTCGCCGTACGCCTGCATGATCGCGTACTCGATGCCGTTGTGGACCATCTTCGCGTAGTGGCCGGCGCCGATCGGGCCGGCGTGCGAGAAGCCCTCTTCACGGGGACCCTCAGGGCGCAGCGCGTCGAACACGGGCATCGCGAACTCGACGTCCGCGGCGTCACCGCCGACCATGAGGCCGTAGCCGTTGTCCTTGCCCCAGACGCCACCGGAGACGCCGACGTCCATGTAGCGGATGCCGCGCGCAGCGAGCTGCTCGGCGTGCGTGGTGTCGTCCAGCCACTTCGAGTTGCCACCGTCGATGACCAGGTCGCCCTCGCCGAGGACGCCGGCCAGGTCGGTGATCACGTCGTCGGTGATCTTGCCGTGCGGGACCATGACCCACACGAGACGCTTGCCCTCCGGGAGGGCAGCGGCGAGGGCGCCGAGGTCGGCGACGTCCGAGACGGCGGGGTTGGCGTCGTACCCGGTGACCTCGATCCCTGCGTTGCGGAGACGGGCACGCATGTTGTTGCCCATGCGACCAAGGCCGACAAGACCGATGTGCATGATTTCCTCTTCTGTTCGTCGTCGCGCTGATGCTGCCGGTGGTGTGCGCCAGCGCAGGTTGCCTGTTGCGCCTATCGCAGCAGCAGGTTCGGCTGCAGCAGGTACCGGTATCCATCGGTCGCTGCGGCCTCTTGCGAAGTCTGGCCGGTGATCAGCACCGGGCCCGGCTTGTTGGGGTTCTCCGTCTTGGTGAAGGAGATGCGGACGAACTCGGAGTGCACCGCGTTCAGTCCGTCCAGGAGGAAGGCGGGCTTCAACGAGACCACCGTTTCCTCGCCGGTCAACAACGCACTGATCGACTCTGACGCCTGCGCTTGTTCGGATCCGATCGCCTCGAGCGTGAGCCCGTCGACCGTGAAGGAGAACCGGAGCGCCGCTTCGCGCTCCAGGACGAGGGAGACCCGTCGGACCGCTTCGACGAGCTCCGCGGTGTTGATCACCGCGTGGTCGTTGACGGTCTCGGGGAAGAGCCGGCGGACCGGCGGGTAGTTGCCCTTGATGAGCAACGACGTCACGGTCTTGTCGTCGGCGTGGAACGCGATGAGCTCGCGGTCGGAGTTGCCGCTGATCGAGACCGACACCGTGGACGCCGAACCGAACGTGCGGCCGACCTCCTGCAGGGTGCGGGCCGGGACCAGTGCGTGCAGGGGGTCCGAGCCGACTCGGCCGGAGTCCCACGCGATGGTGCGGACGGCGACGCGGTAGCGGTCCGTCGCGATGAGGGAGAGGTCGTTGTCGCCGACCTCGAGCTGCACACCCGTGATGACGGGGGTGACGTCGTCGCGGCTGGCGGCGACGGCGACCTGGGACACCGCTTCGGAGAACGCGTCGCCGGGGATCACACCGGTCTGCGGGCCGATCTCCGGCAGCGTCGGGTACTCCTCGACGGGCATGGACAGCAGCGTGAAGTGCGCCGATCCGCAGGAGACGGAGATCTTGGCGTCCTCGGTGGTGAACGACACGGGGGCGTTCGGCAGCCGGCTCGCGATGTCGTTCAGGAGTCGACCGGAGACCAGGACCGTGCCCGGCTCGTCGATCTGGGCCGAGATGGACGTCTGCGCCGACACCTCGTAGTCGAACGACGAGAGCGTCAGACGATCTCCGTCGGCGTGGATCAGGACGCCCGACAGGATCGGGAGGGTCGTGCGCTGCGGGAGGAGCTTCACTGCGAAGGAGACGGCTTCGGAGAAGACGTCCCGGTTGACCTCGAACTTCACAGCTGGAACCCCTGTCGATCGGCTTGGACTGTCCGGCCGCCCCATTCTGGCACAGGCGGACGGGGGCCGGATTTCTTGTCATCCCGCCGTCCACAAGGTTGTCCCGCAGAGATTGATCGTTAACCAGGAGTAATGGTGTTAACGCCTGTGCACACTGTGGATAACCCTGTGCATCCCGCTCCGCAGTAGGGAACTACACGGTTGTGACTTGTGAGCGGTGTGTGAGCGTTAACGGGATGAATGAATCTCATCTATCCACTTCCATCCCCAGTCTCCACAGGTGACCCCCCACCTGTGTACAACCGGGCGGCGTGTCCTCCACAGTTATCCACAGGCTATCCACACTGTGAGAAGTCCGGCCCATGGAACCGTCTCAGATGGTGGATGGGGCCGGGAACGGGCCGATCTCAGCGGTAACGGCGGTCCTGCTTGATGCGGCTGGTGAGCTCCGTGACCTGGTTGTAGATCGACCGACGCTCCTTCATTAGCTCGGTGATCTTCTTGTTCGCGTACATCACCGTGGTGTGGTCGCGGTTGCCGAACAGCTGCCCGATCTTGGGCAGGGACAGGCTCGTCAGCTCGCGGCACAGGTACATCGCGATCTGTCGTGCCGTGGCGATCGCCTGGGAGCGGGACGACCCGTACAGGTCGTCGACGGAGAGCTTGAAGTACTCCGCGGTGTGGTTGATGATGTCCGTCGGCGCGACGACGTTGTCCTCGTCGAGGGTGATCAGGTCCTTGAGGACCGTCTGCACCAGGGCCATGTCCACGGCCGTCCGGTTCAGGCTCGCGAACGCGGTGACCCGGATCAGGGTGCCCTCGAGCTCGCGGATGTTGCTCGACACCTTCGACGCCATGAACTCGAGGATGTCGTCGGGCACCTGCAGGTGGTCGGACTGTGCCTTCTTGCGGAGGATCGCGATGCGCGTCTCGAGCTCGGGTGCCTGCACGTCGGTGATCAGGCCCCACTCGAAGCGCGATCGCATCCGGTCCTCGAACCCGGTCAGGTGCTTCGGCGCGACGTCGGACGTGATGACGACCTGCTTGTTGTGGTCGTGCAGCGTGTTGAACGTGTGGAAGAAGGCCTCCTGCGTGGAGTCCTTCCCCTGCAGGAACTGGATGTCGTCGATCAGCAGGATGTCGATGTCGCGGTACCGCTGCTGGAACTGGTTCGAGCGGTTGTTCGCGATCGAGTTGATGAAGTCGTTGGTGAACTCCTCGCTCGACACGTACCGGACGCGGATCCCCGGGTAGAGGCTCTCGGCGTAGTGCCCGATGGCGTGGAGCAGGTGGGTCTTGCCCAGTCCGGAGTCCCCGTAGATGAAGAGCGGGTTGTACGCCTTGGCCGGTGCCTCGGCCACTGCGACCGCTGCGGCGTGGGCGAACCGGTTCGACGACCCGATGACGAAGTTGTCGAAGTTGTACTTCGGGTTGAGTCGCGACTCGGGCCGACCGCTGGTGCCGGGAGAGTCGATCTGGCTCGGGACGAACGGCGCCTCGATGTACTGGCGCGGAGCGGCACTCTGCTCGACGGCTTCCTGCACGGGCTCGGCGTACTCGGGGACGTTCGGGTCCACCCGCGGCTCCGACGCCATGTCCGGGTTGACGGTGATGGCGAAGTTCGCGACCGAGTCGTCACCGATGCGACCGACCGCCTCGGTGATCGGGATCCTGATGCGCTGTTCGAGCATGCCCCGGGTCAGGTCGTTCGGGACCTCGAGGTACAGGGTGCCGGCGAGCACGCCCTTCGGCTCGACCAGGTTCAGGAACCCGTGGAGCTGCGGCGTGATGCGGGGGTCCTCGGCGAGGAGTCCGAGTACGGATGACCAGAGGTCCTCGACGGGGTCGGCCGGCATCGTCATGTCGCGCTCGTCTCCAGGGGTCGTGTCGTGCGTTCGCTGCCGGACGAGGGTGCGTCCTGCGGGGTCGGACATGCCGTGGCGTCCTCGGCGACCGCACTCGGGACCAGGTCGTCGCCGGCGGATCGTCGGTGGCTCCGGGGGCTTCGTCGACGCCTCGTTGCCGCGGAGGTTCCCACAGGGTTGTCCACAGTGTTGTCCACGACCACCTCGAGCCGTCCGACAGGAGTACTTCCCTGTCGTACCGGCCATCGGGGCGATCGATCACACCACTGTAAAGGACCGGACCGAGTCCCACCGAACGGAAGTTGTCCCCAATGTGGAGAATGGGCTCGAGCGACGGCAGACCCGACGGCGCCGACGCAACCGGTCCGGGCGGGGTTTGACCTGCTCGCCGCTGTCACGTACCGTTAACCAGTTGACTGCGGCCCTTTGGTCGCGCCCATCTGCGTCGTTCGACACCCGGACGGCTACACATACGTGACGGCTCGCCGCGAGCAGCCGTGTGGAGAACATCATGAGCAAGCGCACCTTCCAGCCGAACAACCGCCGCCGCGCCAAGAAGCACGGCTTCCGCCTCCGCATGCGGACGCGTGCCGGCCGCGCCATCCTGTCGGCGCGCCGCGCCAAGGGCCGTACCGAGCTCTCGGCCTGATCAGGCTCACCGCCTGATCCGGTCCTCGGTCTGACCCCGGCGTCGCAGTGTTGGCCAGCGCCAACCGCATCGTGCGCGGGGATGACTACCGGAACGTCGTGCGTCGTGGTCGCAAGAGCGCCACGGCGCACGTCGTCGTGTCCGTGGTCCGTCAGCCGGTCGATCGCAACGGACCGACGCGGTTCGGCTTCATCGTCGCGAAGACGGTGGGGAACGCCGTGACCCGGAACCTGATCAGGCGGCGGCTCAAGGCGATCGCGCACGACCTGCTCGCCGAGACCCCACAGGGCTTCGACGTGGTGGTCCGTGTACTGCCAGCCGCATCGCAGGCCGGATGGCCTACCCTGCTCGAAGACGTCACGCGCTCCTTCGCGCGCGGGGTGGAGAAGGCAGCATGAACCGCACTCTGTGGACCCGGCTTGCCTGGGTCATCGCGTTGCTCCCACGCAACGCGTGCGTCGTCGTGCTCCGGGCCTACCGTGCGGTGATCTCCCCGCTGTACGGCAACGTCTGCCGCTACCACCCGTCGTGCTCCCGGTACGCCCTCGACGCGATTCAGCAGTACGGCGTCGTGCGCGGATCCGCCATGGGCGCCTGGCGCATCGCCCGTTGCAACCCCTGGGCTGCTGGTGGCATCGACGACGTCAAGGAACGTCGTCACCCGTTCGTCGTCAACCGGTTCGGGTTCGTCCTCGCGCCGATCCCGCAGCAGCCGCACCCCGCGGTCGGAACGGTTCGGCCGGTCCTGCTCCCCCAGCGCACTCGAAAGGCGTAGCCGTCCCCATGGACATCATCGGAACGATCCTCTGGCCGCTCAAATGGGTGGTCTCGGCCATCCTCGTCGGGTTCCACTGGATCTTCGAGAACATCGGCATGGACCCGAACGAGGGCATCACGTGGGTGCTCTCGATCATCTTCCTGACGTTCGTCGTCCGCGCAGCGTTGATCCCGATCTTCGTCCGGCAGATCAAGTCGCAGCGCCGCATGCTCGAGGTCGCGCCGCAGCTGAAGAAGATCCAGGACAAGTACAAGGGCAAGAAGGACCAGTTCTCGCGTGAGGCCATGAGCCGCGAGACGATGGCGCTCTACAAGGAGACCGGGACCAACCCGCTCAGCTCCTGCCTGCCGCTGCTGCTGCAGATGCCGATCTTCTTCTCGCTGTACTCGGTGCTGCACGAGGCCCAGATCAACAAGACGGGCATCGGCCTGCTGACGAACGACCTCGCGGCGTCGTTCGGCAACGCGGCCCTGTTCGGTGCTCCCCTGCACGAGACGTTCACGAACGCCTCCGGGTGGGAGGTCCGTGCGATCGCGGGCTTCATGATCGTCGTGATGACGGCGTCGCAGTTCATCACGCAGCTGCAGCTCGTCGCCAAGAACATGTCGCCGGAGACCAAGGAGTCTCCGATGTACCGCCAGCAGAAGATGATGCTGTACATCCTCCCGCTGGTCTTCGTGATCTCGGGTCTGAGCTTCCCCCTCGGTGTCATGTTCTACTGGCTCGCCTCGAACCTCTGGACGATGGCGCAGCAGTACTTCGTCATCCGCAGCATGCCGACTCCCGGCTCCGAAGCCGCTCTGGCTCGTGAGGCCCGCCTGGCCAAGAAGGCACAGCGTCGCGGAACGGCCACCCCGGTCCTCGCCGAGGCTGGTGCCGGCGCCGGTGCGACGGAGATCGAGCCCGTGCGCGTCACCACCCAGCGTCAGCAGCCGGTCGGCAAGCAGCGCCAGAAGAAGAACGGGAAGAAGTAAGTGACCGAGCAGGACACCGCAGGCGCCGTCGAGACGACGGAGACCGAGACCGAGGACGTCCGCGACGAAGCGGACATCGCAGCGGACTACATCGAGGAACTCCTCGACATCTGCGACCTCGACGGCGACATCGAGATCGAGGAACGCGCCGGTCGGGTGTACCTGTCCGTCACCGATGACGGCGAGGCACTCCGCGTGCTGTCGAAGCCCGACACCGTGACGGCGCTGCAGGAGCTCACCCGGATCGCCGTGCAGGCCGAGACCGGCGAGTTCAGCCGGCTCATCCTCGACGTCGGTGGCTCGCGGGATGCCCGTGCTGACGAGCTGCAGCGGCTCGTGGACACCGCTGTCGAGCGCATCGAAGCCGGGTCGTCGTCGGCTGCGCTCCCCCCGATGTCGTCGTACGAGCGCAAGCTCGTCCACGACCTGGTCGCTGAGAAGGGCTTCCACTCGGAGTCCGAGGGTGAGGGTCGGGACCGCCACACGGTCGTCACCCGATGACGGACGCACCCGTCCCGACCGAGGCAGCACCGGTGCTCGAGGCTGAGCCCGCGGCGGCTGCAGCACTCTTCGGTGACCAAATCGAGGTTGCGCGCTCGTTCACCAACGAGCTCGCGCGGCGGGGTGAGGAGCTGGGCCTGATCGGCCCGCTCGAATTGCCCCGCCTCTGGACGCGACATATCCTCAATTCCGCGTTGCTCGCACCCCTCCTGGAGGCCCGGGGTCGCGTTGCCGACGTCGGTTCAGGAGCAGGATTGCCGGGTCTCGTGCTCGCGATCGCCCGTCCGGACGTCGAGTTCGTCCTCATCGAGCCGATGGAGCGCCGGACGGATTGGCTTCGCAGTGAGTCTGATCGGCTCGGCTTGCAGAACGTCACGGTGCTCCGCGGCCGTGCTGAGGACGTAGCGGACGACGTCGTGGTCGACCAGGTCACCGCACGCGCCGTCAGCGCCCTGTCGAAGCTCATCCCCCTCACGGTGCCGCTGGTCCGCTCCGGCGGCCAGCTCATCCTGATGAAGGGTGCGCGGGTCGACGAAGAGATCGAGAAGGCCCGGAAGGTCATCCTTCGGAAGCGCCTCTCGGATGTCGAGGTGCTCGAGCTCGGAGAAGGTGTGGTCGACGAGACCACCCGCGTCTTCCGGGCTACAGTTGACTGACGCTGCGGCTCGGGCCGGGTCATCCGGCCGCCAGTGGCTCCGCGTTCCACGTGAAACATCGAACCGGGGAAGAGGCACTCGTTGAGTTCATCGACCGACTACGACGCGTCGACACCGCTCGCTCGCGAGATCGCCGACTTGAACCGTCGCCGCCGCGCGATCGCCACGCAGCAGTTCCCGCTCCCTTCTGAGACACGGATCATCACCGTCTCGAACCAGAAGGGTGGCGTCGGCAAGACGACGACGACCGTCAACCTGGCAGCGGGCCTCGCCCATGGCGGCGCTCGTGTCCTGGTCATCGACCTGGATCCGCAGGGCAACGCATCAACCGCGCTTGGCGTCGATCACCAGGCGGAGGTCGCGAGCATCTACGACGTGATCGTCGACGAGGCACCGATGGCCGACACTGTGCAGGCCTCCCCTGAGTCGGACACCCTCTGGTGTGTGCCGGCCACCATTCACCTCGCCGGCGCCGAGATCGAGCTCGTGTCACTGGTGGCACGTGAGCAGCGTCTCCGGACCGCGCTCGACATGTACCTGCAGTCGCTGGACGAGCCGTACCACTACGTCTTCATCGACTGCCCGCCGTCGCTGGGCCTGTTGACGATCAACGCCTTCGTTGCCGCGCAAGAGGTACTGATCCCGATCCAGTGCGAGTACTACGCGCTCGAAGGACTGAGCCAGCTGCTGCGGAACATCGAGTTGATCGAGCGACACTTGAACCCGAACCTCCGGGTCTCCACGATCCTGCTGACCATGTACGACGGCCGCACGAACCTGGCGAACCAGGTGGCGAACGACGTCCGGGAGCACTTCGGTGACCAGGTCCTCAAGGCGATGATCCCCCGCTCCGTCCGCGTGAGCGAAGCACCGAGCTACGGCCAGAGCGTCGTCGCGTACGACGTGAACTCCACCGGGTCGCTGTCCTACCTGGAAGCGGCCGCCGAGATCGCAGCACGAGGAGCGAAGCACTGATGGCACCGAAGCGAACCGGACTCGGCCGAGGCATCGGCGCCCTGATCCCAACGGCGACCGATCAGCAGGACCGTCCCGTCGACGTGTTCTTCCCGACCGGGGGCTCGCCGGCATCCGCTCCGACGGCAGACGAGCTGGTGGCCGTGCCGGGAGCCCGACTCGCGAACGTCAATCCGCTGGACGTGATCCCGAACGCGCAACAGCCGCGGAAGGAGTTCCGCGAGGAGGAGCTCCAGGAGCTCGTGCACTCGATCCGCGAGATCGGTGTTCTGCAGCCCATCGTCGTCCGGCCGATCCCCGGCGCGACGGGCACCGAGCCCCAGTACGAGCTCATCATGGGTGAGCGCCGTCTGCGGGCCACGAAGGAACTCGGCCTGAGCACGATCCCGGCGATCGTGAAGGACACCCCCGATGACGCAATGCTGCGGGACGCGCTGCTGGAGAACCTCCACCGGGCGCAGCTCAACCCCTTGGAAGAGGCATCGGCGTACCAGCAGCTCCTCGCAGACTTCGGGATCACCCAGGAGCAGCTCGGGCAGCGGATCGGTCGATCGCGCCCGCAGATCACGAACACGATCCGACTCCTGCGGCTCCCCTCCCCCGTGCAGCGGCGAGTGGCCGCAGGCGTGCTCTCTGCCGGACATGCTCGTGCCATCCTCGCCGCTCCGGACGCCGAGGCGATGGAGTACCTGGCCGAGAAGATCGTCAACGAGGACCTGTCCGTCCGTGCTGCTGAGGCGATCGCGCAGCAGCTCTCCGCGAAGACGCCGCCGGCGAAGCCGAAGACCGAACCGTCGAAGCGTCAGGCGCACTTCAACGACCTCGCTGAGCGGCTCGGCGACCGCTTGAACACGCGGGTGAAGATCGCAGTCGGTGCTCGCAAGAGTTCCGTCACGATCGACTTCGCAAACGGCGACGACCTGAACCGGATCCTCGGTGAGCTCGGGGTAGAGGACCTCGAGGGCTGAACCAGCTTCGCGCAGCTCTGTGCGGCGCTGTGACGCCCTGGGGCGCCCGGGCTGGGGTTGGCGCACCTGCGGCTCATTTCGGCAGCCCTGGTGGCAACGCAGCGTGCCGAGCGGCTGCTCCAGCAGTGAGGGTGGTGGGCCTCAGGTGAGATGGTGGTGACGTGACCACCATCGGCTCGCCCTTCATGCCGGCGGTTCGAGGGAGGTTCCTCCGCGCGGTCGACCCGAGGTTTCGTGAGTTCGCTCTCGCGGGATCGCGTTCCGCCGGCCGCTACTCCAGAGCGGACGAGACAACGCTGTACCTCAGCTCTTCAGTTGACGGGGTGCGTGCCGCGATGATCGCCCACAATGAAGCCCGGCCTGATTCGCTGGACATCGTCGCGGTCGACGTCGAGGCGTCCGGCATCGCCGTCAGGCCATCGCCGAGGCTGGGGGGCACCGCGGTCCTGGATGGTGCGTGACCGCCTCATAGACGTCGGTGCGAACAGTTTGATCGCGCTATTGCGAAAGAGCCCGGGCCACTGGCACCTGGTGCTGTTCCGGTGGAACATGGCGGAAGCGCCGAGCGTCCGTCTGCTCGATACACTCTGCTTCGGCCAGTGAAGCGACGTTCCACGTGGAACATCGAGGCTCGGCCGCAGAGCAGCGGGACACGATGTGCCGGTGTTCCACGTGGAACATCGGCTGCAGGGTCAGGCGCGGTGGTCCCGGATGGCCTGCTCTGCGAGCTCGGCGTAGGTCCAGCCGAGGTCGAAACCGGACGCGGACAGCGCCTGCGGCAGCAGTGACGTCTCGGTGAGCCCGGGGAGCACGTTCGCCTCAAGGAACCAGGGTGTGCCGGCCCCGTCGATGATCAGGTCGACGCGGGACAGATGCCGGAGTCCCAGAGCTACGTGCGCGGCCACCGCAGCCTCCGCGGCTGCTCCGGCGAACTCATCGGACAGTCGTGCGGGGGTGTAGAAGGTCGTCTCCCCCGCGTTGTAGCGCGCTTCGAAGCCGTAGATACCGTTGCGCGGCACGATCTCCACGGCGGAGAGCGCCACGGGGCCGTCGCCGGTGTCGATGATCCCCACGGCGACCTCGGTGCCACGGATGAGCTGCTCGACCACGACGTCGTCGCAGTACGTGTACGCCGTCACCATGGCCCGGGGCAGGTCCTTGACGTCATCGACGAGGGTCACGCCCTGCGCACTTCCGCCGCGCGCCGGCTTCACGGCGAGCGGTACCGGGTGCTCGGTCGCGATGGCCTCGAGGACACCGACAGCGCCGAGCTCGCGGAACACGTCGTGGGAGAGCGTCACCGAACGAGGGGTACGGACGCCGGCGCGGGCGACCAGTGCTGACGCCGTGGGCTTGTCCCATGCCAACCGGGCCGACGTCGAACGTGAGCCGACGAACGGGATGTCCACGGCCTCCAGGATGCCCCGCAGGGCACCGTCCTCACCGGAGGCGCCGTGCAGGGCCGGCCACACGACGTCCGGGCGTGATTCGGTGAGAGCCGGCAGGAGCATCGCGTCGGCGTCGCGCAGGTCGACCTGCCAGCCGTAGCCGGTCAGTGAGTCGGCGACCCGACGACCGGAGCGGAGGGAGACATCGCGTTCGTGCGAGATGCCTCCGGCGACGACGACGACGTGACGACGGGTGAGCTCGGCCATGCGGGGTCCTCCGGTGTGGAACTGCGGTGCTGTGCGATCAGTACCGAGGAAAAGCGCTGATCAGGAGATGTTCGGGGGCGGTGCACTGACGGACGACGTCTCGCGGACCACCGTGTTCGGGCGGGTGGTCGGGCCGAACGTCTCGATGAGTTCGAGTTCGTCGTTGACGACGTTGGCGAGTCGCTTGACGCCCACCCGGATCTGCTCCGGGGTCGGGTAGCAGAACGACAGACGGATGTGGCCGCCTCCGCGTCCGTCGGCGTAGAAGGCCGTGCCGGGCGTGTAGGCCACGAGCTCCTTGACCGCGCGCGGCAGCATGCCCTTGGAGTCGAGTGACTCGGGCAGGGTCAGCCACACGAAGAAGCCGCCGTTCGGCTTCGTCCAGGACAGGTCGGGCAGGAACTCCCCCAGTGCGGACAGCATGGCGTCACGACGCTCGGCGTAGATGCCCCGGAAGGTGTCGACCTGACCCTTCCAGTCCGCGGCGTCGAGGTACGCGTTCACGACGTACTGGCCGAAGGAGTTCGGCGCGAGGACAGCTGATTCGTTGGCGAGCACGAGCTTCTCGCGGATGGCGTGCGGTGCGAGTGCCCAGCCGACGCGGAAGCCCGGTGCGAGGGTCTTCGAGAAGGAGCCGAGGTACACCACGCCCTCTTCGTCGATCGATCGGATCGCCTGCGGCGCGGGCTCGTCGAACCAGAGGAGCCCGTACGGGTTGTCCTCGAGCACGAGGATGTTGTTCGACCGGCAGATGTCGAGCACCTCGATGCGGCGCTCGCGGCTCATGGTGACGCCGGCGGGGTTGTGGAAGTTCGGGATCGTGTAGAGGAACTTGATCCGCTTGCCCTGGGTGCGGAGGTTCGCGATCGCCTCGCGCAGCGCCTCGGGGACGAGACCGAGTTCGTCCGTCGTGACGTGCACCGTCTCGGCCTGGTACGACCGGAAGACCCCGATCGCGCCGACGTACGACGGTGACTCGGCGAGCACGACGTCACCCGGGTCGATGAACAGTCGTGTGACGAGGTCGAGGGCGTGCTGCGAGCCCGTGGTGACCACGACGTCCTCGGCGCTGGCACGGATGCCCTCGAGGCTCATGACGTCCACGATGTGCTCACGGAGGGATCGCAGGCCCTGTCCGCCGCCGTACTGGAGCGCCATGGCAGAGTGCTCGTTCATGACACGGTCCAGGGAGCCCGTGACGAGCTCTCTGGGCAGCGCGGAGACGAACGGCATGCCGCCAGCCAACGAGACCACTTCGGGGCGCGAGGCGACGGCGAACAGGGCTCGAACCTCGGAGGCGCTCAGCCCGGCGGTGCGCTGGGCGTAGGAGTCGTACCAGGGGTCGAGGCTGTTGCCGTTCGTCATCGAGTGCTCCGTTCAGTGGGACATTCCCGCCACACTACGACATCGGCCCGGGGAACCAGGGTTCCACGACGGGGCCGATCGTGATCCGGTGCCCTGCGAAGGCCTCGCCCAGAGAGATTGGCGACGCGCCACTCACCCGCACGTAACAGGACTATAACATTGCGTGTGAAACCTCGTATATGACCGTTACCGTCAATTCGAGGCCAAATGGTCTCAGCGGGGGCTGGCGCGATCCAGCCCAGGTGTATCGGAAGGCAGACAGACAATGAGGTTCAAAAAGTCATCCTTGATCTTGGTAACAACGGCCTTGGTCAGTACCTTCTTCTTCGGAGCTACAGCGGCCCAAGCCTCCCCCGGCGACCCGCGAGCTGCGCTCGGTCCTTGTAACTCGCCTCAAGCCATCAAGTTCTCCAATAGTGGGATCAACGGGGGCACATCGACCATCCAAAACTGCTTCTCCTCCAAGAAGCGTGTCGCGATGAGGATTCACAACGTCGTTGGTCTGATCGGTTGGGATCAGAACGGGAGTTGTGTGACCTTGAATCCGGGCGCGAAGACCAGTATGCGAAATGCAACGACAAGTTACGGCTTCGGTTGGGTGTCCTGCTGACGGGTAGGTAAGAAACCACCAGCCCGCTTCGACGGCCGAACACGCTTGGACGAAGAAAACGCCCCGCCCTCCGATGCAACGGAGGGCGGGGCGTTCGGTGGTGCTGGTGCGACCTACGCGAGGAACTCGGCGAGGTCGGCCTCGAGCGCGGGCTTCGGCTTGGCACCGATGACGGTCTTGACGACCTCGCCGCCCTTGAAGACCTTCATCGCCGGGATCGACGTGATCTGGTAGTTCATGGCCGACTGGGGGTTGTCGTCCACGTTGAGCTTCACGATCTCGATCTTGCCGGCGTGCTCTTCGGCGATCTGGTCGAGGATCGGCGAGACCGCGCGACACGGGCCACACCACTCGGCCCAGAAGTCGACGAGGATCGTCTTGTCGGACTTGAGGACCTCGTCCGAGAAGGTGGCGTCGGTGACAGCCTTGGCGTTGGACATGTGTGCTCCTTCGAGAAGTCGTTCAGGGGGTACAACGGCGATGCCGTCGTGGTATTCCGAGGCGGGTCAGGCCCGTGCGGCGATGACGTCGACCATGGCGGGCTCGGTCGGGGCGACGCCCTCGGCCTCGTCCGTCAGTGCGTCGTCGAGCTCGGCGAGGTACTTCTCGGCGTCGAGCGCGGCGACCGTGCCCGAACCAGCCGCCGTGATGGCCTGACGGTAGGACGGGTCGATGACGTCACCGGCGGCGAAGACACCCGGCAGGTTGGTCTTCGACGAACGGCCCTGGACGGCGATCGTGCCCTCGGGCGCGATGTCGATCTGGCCGTGGATCAGGTGCGTGCGCGGGTCGTTGCCGATCGCGATGAACAGGCCGTCCAGCGCGAGCTCGGACTCCTCGCCCGTCACGGTGTCCTTGAGCGTGACGCCCTCGACCGCGGAGTCACCCGTGATGCCGGTGACCTCCTTGTTCCAGGCGAACTCGATCTTCGGGTCGTTCATCGCGCGGTCCTGCATGATCTTCGACGCACGCAGGGAGTCCTTGCGGTGGATGACCGTGACCTTGTCGGCGAAGCGGGTGAGGAACGTTGCCTCTTCCATCGCGGAGTCGCCACCACCGACGACGGCGATGTTCTTCTGTCGGAAGAAGAAGCCGTCGCAGGTCGCGCACCACGAGACACCGTGGCCGGACAGGCGCTCTTCGTCGGGGAGCCCGAGGTGACGGTAGGCCGAGCCGGTGGCGTAGATGACCGCGAGGGCCTCGTACGTCTCGCCGGAGCCGACGGTGACCTTCTTGACCTTGCCGGTGAGGTCGACGGAGACGGCGTCGTCGTACAGGACCTCGGCACCGAACTTCTCGGCCTGTTCCTGCATCTTGATCATGAGGTCGGGGCCCTGGATCCCTTCGGGGAAGCCCGGGAAGTTCTCGACCTCGGTCGTCTTGGTGAGTTCACCGCCCGTCTCGACACTGGAGGCGACGATGAGCGGCTTGAGCTCTGCGCGCGCTGCGTAGATGCCGGCGGTGAACCCGGCCGGGCCGGAACCGATGATGATGAGCTGGCGCATGCCTGATTGCCCTTCCGTTGCGTCTGACCGGGTCAACCCATCGTACCGGCGAGGCATTCCACACGCCCCGTGAGCGTGCGGTGCCTGGCAGGGATCAGCGGCCGAGCTTGCTGCGGAGCATCCGGACGGCGTTGCCGATCTCGCCGTTCTTCGCGACGACGAGGGCTCCGAAGTACACGGCGACCATCGCGGCGCCGGTGAGGATGATCGTGATGAGGGCACCGGTGCGGTCGGACATCGCGAACCCGGCCTCCGAGAACGCGCCGAAGAAGTTCACGACGAGGAGCCCGACGACGCCGGAGATCAGCGCGGCGATCACGAACTGGACGTGCGACCGGGTGATGACCGGACCCTCGATGCTCCCGAGCCGCTTGCGGACGAGCACGAGTGCGACGATCGTCTGCGCCGACCCCGCGATGGTGGTGCAGGCGGCGACCCCGATGCCGATGACCGAGGTGGGGAACGTCGAGACCGCCAGGGCCCCGATGACGAAGAGCACCGACTGGATGCACTGCATGAGGAACGGGGTGCGGTGGTCGTGCATCGCCCAGAAGACGCGCTGGATGACGAACAGCATGCTGAACAGGACGAGACCAGGCATGTAGGCGACGAGCACGGCACCGACCTGCAGGGCGCTCTCGAACGTGCCCTCGTACAGGCGGCCGAACGGGACGGCGACGACGATCAGCGCGACCGAGGCGAAGACAGTGAAGAGCCCGACGATGCGCAGTGACAGCGACAGGTTGCGGCGGACCGCGTCGAGGTCGCCGCGTTCGGCGTCGTGGCTCATGCGGGTGAAGTACGCCGTCGCGATGGACACCGTGATGATCGAGTGCGGGAGCATGAAGATCAGCCACGCGTTGCCGAGCACGGCGTTGCCCGGACCGTCGTCCCGGCCGAGCCATGCGACCTGTGACTGCACGATGCCGGCGATCTGGGTGACGAGGATCATCGCGAAGAGCCAGCCGGCGGCGGTGCCGGTGGACTTGAGGCCGACGCCGCGCCACCGGAAGTCGGGGCGGAACGACAGGCCGGCGCGCTTCCAGAAGAACGGGAGGAACGCAGCCTGGGCGAAGACGCCGAGCGATGCGCTGCCGGCCAGGAGTGCGATCTTCGCCGGCGTCCACTGGTCGAGCTGGCTGCCGCTGGTGCCGTACAGGGCGATGAACACGACGAGGCCACCAATGGCGATGACGTTGTTGAGCAGCGGCGCCCACGTGAACGGCCCGAAGACCTGCTTCGCGTTGAGGACCTCGCCGAGCAGCGAGTACATCGCGTAGAAGAGGATCTGCGGCAGGCACCAGAACGCGAAGGCGACGGCGAGGTCGGTCGCCTCGGGCCCGGAGCCGACCGATGAGCTCGTGTAGAACCGGACCAGCAGCGGTGCGAACACCGTCGCCACGATCGCGATGACGATGAAGACGGAGCCACCGAGCGTCACGATCTTGTTGACGTACGCCTGCCCGCCGTCCGTACCGGTCTTCATCGCCCGGACGATCTGCGGGATGAGCACGGCGGACAACAGGCCGCCCGCGATCAGCGCGTAGATGTTGTTCGGCAGCTGGTTCGCAACGGCGAAGGCGTTGGCCGAGGGGCTCGCGTTCTGCCCGATCGCGTACGCCAGGACGAAGGTCTTCGCGAAACCGAGGATGCGGCTCACCATCGTGCCGGCGGCCAGCATCGCGCTCGCCCGGCCGAGGCTGCGCTCGGCGACCGGCTCGGCGTCGACGTCGGGCTGGGGCTGGCTGGTGCTGATGGTCGGCTCCTCGGGGTCGCGGTCGTCCGCGACGGTGTTGCGTGCGGCGTCGGACGGGAGGCTCGGCTCGGCTCCGGCGCGCGCGATGGCGTCCTGCAGGGGGCCTTGGTCCACCGCCGCGGTCGCCGCTCCGGTGGCCGTGCCGGCCGTGGACGCGGCCACGCTGGGGGCGGGGGCCGCTCCGGAGCGGTGATCCGTGCCTCCAGGCCGGGTGGTGGACGCCTGCGCGCCCCCGACCGTCGGCTGGACCGCCAGGGGGCGGTTCGGGTCGTCGTCGTCCTCGTCGTCGAGCTCGCCGTTGCGGCGGCGGATGCGCTTGCGGATGCTGCGGAAGATGCCGAAGCCGAAGATGCCGATCAGGGCGATCGCGGCGGCCGCGGTGATGACCGTCTCCCACTGCGCCTGCACGTTCAGCTCGACGGTCGCGGGCTGGGCCACGGCGACGCCGGTCGGGCTCGAGAGCGACATCGTCAACTCGACCTTGCCGTTCGCGACCGACTGCACGGGGACGGTCGCACGGGTGGAGGAATCGGGCTGGATCTCGACGACGATGTCGTTGCGGACGACCCGCAGCGCCGAGTTGGACGGCTGCACGGACAGGTGCACCGTGACCGGGTAGGCGGAGCTGTTGCGGATCGACACCGGCAGGGACGACCGGTCGCCGAGCAGGGTGAGGCTGCTCGAGTCGACGATGCCGACCTCGGTGGTGCTCTTCGCCCAGGCGGCCGTGCGGGCCTCCACCGCGGCGGCGAGGCCCTGGTCGTCGTCGCGCCACGCGTTCGAGGCGAGCGCGAGCAGACGGAGCCGAGCCGGGGCGGTCAGCTGGTTCGGGTCGCCGAGGATCGTCGCGAACGCGGAGAGCCCCTGTTCCCCCCGCACGAGTCGCTGCAGCTGGTCGATGCGGGCCTCGCCGGTGGACGCGCTGGCGAGCGTGAGCGACCCGGCGACGGCCTTCGAGGCGGTGGAGAGGTCGGCCGGGGCGACCCAGGCGGTGCTCTCGAGGGCGTCCAGCGCCTGGCTGAGCCGGGTGGAGTCGGACGGCCACTCGCGCCCGAGGGTCAGCAGGATCGGCCCCGTGGCGGTGGCGGCACGGGCCGAAGTGGCCAGCGTCGCGGTGAGCTCGGACATCGTCGACGACCAGGTCTGCCGGTCGGTGGCGGCGGCGGCTCGGCGGAGCATCGACGACATCGACTGGTCGGAGACGAGTACATGGTCGTCGCCGATCTTCTCGGATGCGGTGATGGTGGTGTCCGCGCCGGCCGAGGTGTTGCCGCTCGAGACGATGGTGGTCTTCGTGCCAGCACGCTCGAGGGCGGGCAGGTCGGCGGAGGACACCGTGCCCTCGGTCGGCCAGGCGATCGAGTCCATCGAGTACGGGAAGTCGAGCAGGGACTCCGTGGTCGGCAGCGTCTCCTGCGCCTGGTCGGCACCGTCGTCGGTCGTGGTGCCGTCGCTCGAGGCCTCGGTGGGGGCCGGCGACGAGGTCTGCCCCGGTGTGGCCGTCGGAGTCGGTGCCGGGGTCTCGGCACCGGGGAAGTTCTCGGACTTGACGGACTGGTCGAGGGAGATCGGCGCCAGGATGCCGTCGGACCCGGCCTGGCGCAGGCCGGTGACGTCGGCGTCGGCGTAGGGCAGCGCGAAGGTCTCGTTGCGCAGTGCTTCGAGACGCTGCAGCCAGGTGATCGCACTCGACGGGGCGTTGTCGCCGAGGATCCGGATCGAGGCGATGATCCGCGGGTCCACCGCCACGGCGACGTTGTGGTCCTCGGCTGCGTCGAGCTGCTGCGTGAGCGTGCCGTCGACCGAGGTCGCGGCGGCCAGCACGGGGGCGGTGAGGATGCCGTCGGTCGACTTCGGCACGGTGATCGGCATCGCGACCGAGACGCTGACCGGGGCCTGTTCGAAGTCCGGGTACCAGGTGATGGCGGAGCGGTCGACGGCGAAGGCGTCGCCCGCCGTGTACTCGGCCGCGATGCGGCGGGCGCCGAACGAGGAGTACCCGCCGAGCGCCACGTTGCCGGAGACGATCTCGACCGAGTCGATGGTGATCGAACGGTGCGCCGGGATCGCCGGGATGTCCACGGAGTCCATCGGGGCGCCGAGGTAACCGGTTGTGGTGGTGTCGCTGAGCCAGCTCGCCAGGACGTCGCGCGTGCTCACCGAGCGGAAGATGTCGAACTCCGCGGTGCCGGCCGGCAGCGCCGCGTCGGTGTCGTTCGTGACGGTGACCGACAGGGTGAGGTCCTGGTCGCGCTGGACGACGCCACGGTTCGCGGGGGCGATCGAGATGGTCGCCTTGCCCGCGTCTGCGGCGGCCGGATCGGCGACGTGGCTCTTGGCTGCGGACACCGTGGCGGCCGAGGCGTGATCGGTGGCGACGGGCGCGACGACCAGGCCGAGCGCGACGAGGGTCGACGCGGCTGCGGCGAGCGTGGTGCGGAGCATCTGCATACGGGGAGCGGGCCACGGGGTCGGTTCGGGCCGAGCACGAGTGTATGAGGCGCGACCATGAACAGGTCCCGTGCGCGCGCGGCTTGTGGAGAACTCGGGGCCTCGATCTGGGAGGATGAGCACCGTCATGCAGTCCGTTGCCCAGGCCGTCGAACGACTCGACGCACTCGCCACCACCGAGCCCGTCGACCTCCTCGCTCGGGCCTTCGCCGACGCCGGACACGAACTCGCCCTCGTCGGCGGCCCCGTCCGTGACGCGTTCCTCGGCCGTCCGGTGACCGATCTGGACTTCACCACCGACGCCCGGCCGGACGAGATCCTGCGGATCGTCGAACCCATCGCGAGTGCCACCTGGGACGTCGGTCGCCAGTTCGGCACCATCGCCGCACGGGTCGCCGGTGAGCAGGTCGAGATCACCACGTACCGCAGCGACATCTACGACGGCGAGACCCGCAAGCCCGAGGTCGCGTTCGGCGACACCATCGAGGACGACCTGCTCCGTCGCGACTTCACCGTCAACGCGATGGCCCTGCGGCTGCCGGACCGCGAGCTCGTCGACGTGCACGGCGGCGTCGAGGACCTGCTCGCCGCACGGCTCCGGACGCCCCAGACCGCGGTCGTCTCGTTCCGCGACGACCCCCTGCGGATGATGCGCGCCGCACGGTTCACGTCCCAACTGGGCTTCACCGTCGACGACGACGTGCGGGCCGCGATGCAGGACCTCGTCGCATCGATCGACATCGTGTCCGCCGAACGGGTACGCGACGAACTCGTCAAGCTGCTCAACACGGACGACCCGGTCCCCGGCCTCCGGCTGCTCGTCGACACCGGGCTCGCCGAGCGGTTCCTGCCCGAGCTGCCCGAGATGCGGCTCGAGGTCGATGAGCACCACCACCACAAGGACGTCTACGAGCACTCGCTCACCGTGCTCGAGCAGGCCATCGGGTACGAGGCCGAGCGGCACGCCGGCGATCCCCCGGACACCGTGCTCCGGCTCGCGGCGCTGCTGCACGACATCGGCAAGCCCGCGACGCGCAAGCTCGAGCCCGGCGGCGCCGTGAGCTTCCACCACCACGACCTGGTCGGTTCGAAGATGGCGAAGAAGCGACTCCGCGCGCTCCGCTTCGACAACGACACCATCGCCGCGGTGTCCCGCCTGATCGAGCTGCACCTGCGTTTCTTCGGGTACACCGAGGGCGCCTGGACCGACTCCGCCGTCCGCCGCTACGTCCGCGACGCCGGACCGCAGCTCGAACGGCTGCACGAGCTCACCCGTTCGGACGTCACCACCCGCAACCGCCGCAAGGCCGACCGGCTGGCGTTCGCCTACGACGACCTCGAGGACCGCATCAAGGTGCTGTCCAAGCAGGAGGAGCTCGAGTCGATCCGTCCGGACCTGACCGGTGACGACATCATGCGGATCCTCGACATCCCGCCGGGGCGTGCCGTGGGCGAGGCCTACCGGTTCCTGCTCGAGGCCCGGATGGACGAAGGACCCCTCGGACCGGAGACGGCCGAGGAGCGCCTGCGCGAGTGGTGGAGCACCCGAGGCGACGCCGACGCCTGAGGCGACACCAGCGCCCGAGGCGACCCGACGCCTGAGACGCGACCGTCTGTCGGGCGGGACCGCTCTCCACAGGCCGGTGGCGCGCCTCCAGGCAGTCCGGTAGGCTACCCAGGTTGCCCCTCGCGCACCTGCGTGGTCTGGGGCACATGCATCAACCCTCCTGCCCCGGGAACCGCCCGGGGCCGCTGAGACCAGAGGAGGTGGGTTCCGCATGCACCAGTACGAACTGATGGCGATCCTCGACCCCGAGATCGATGAGCGCACCGTCGCTCCCAGCCTGGACAAGTTCCTGGCCGTGATCCGCAACGCGGGTGGCACCGTCGACAACGTGGACGTCTGGGGCCGTCGCCGGCTCGCTTACGAGATCGCGAAGAAGTCCGAGGGCATCTACGCCGTCGTCGACTTCACGTCGTCGCCCGAGGCCGCCAAGGAGCTCGACCGTCAGCTCGGTCTCTCCGAGGCCGTGCTCCGCACGAAGGTCCTCCGCGCTGAAGAGGGCATCGCGCAGGTCGCCGCCCAGAAGCAGCGTGACGAGGCTCGCGCGGCCCGCAAGGCCGCCAACGCCTCCGCAACCGCGACCGCGAGCGCCGAGTAACCCGTGGCCGGCGAAACCGTCATCACGGTGGTGGGCAACCTCACCGCGGACCCCGAGCTGCGCTACACGCAGAACGGGCTCGCCGTGGCGAACTTCACCATCGCGTCGACCCCTCGCACGTTCGACCGTCAGGCGAACGAGTGGAAGGACGGCGATGCGCTGTTCCTCCGCGCGAGTGTGTGGCGCGAGTTCGCCGAGCACGTGGCGGGGTCGCTGACGAAGGGCTCGCGCGTCATCGCGCAGGGTCGTCTGCGTCAGCGTTCCTACCAGGACCGTGAGGGCCAGCAGCGCACGAGCATCGAGCTCGAGGTCGACGAGATCGGCCCGTCGCTCCGCTACGCGACCGCACAGATCACCCGCGCAGCGGGTGGCAGTGGCGGCGGTCGTGGCCAGGTCAGCGGCGGCGGCAGCGCCCCCGCGGGCAACGGCGGCGGCAACTGGAACAACAACGGTGGCGGTCAGTCGGACGCGCCCTGGTCTCCCCAGGGCGGCCAGCAGGGTGGCGGCAACGCACAGTCGAACGACGTGTGGAGCACCCCCGGCGGCAACTTCGACGACGAGACCCCGTTCTGATCCTCAGCGTTCCGACGGACACACAACTTTTCTTCTAAGGACAAATCACTATGGCTGGAAAGAGCACCGGCGACCGCCGGAAGCCTCGCGGCAAGGGCGGCAAGAACGCTGCTCCCGCGAAGTCGATCAAGGTCGGCGTCATCGACTACAAGGACGTTGCGACCCTTCGCAAGTTCATCTCGGAGCGTGGAAAGATCCGCGCCCGTCGCATCACCGGCGTCTCCGTCCAGGAGCAGCGCCTCATCGCCCGTGCCGTGAAGAACGCCCGTGAGATGGCGCTCCTCCCCTACGCCGGCTCCGGCCGCTGATCGGAGGTCGACACATGTCGAAGCTCATCCTCACCCACGAGGTCTCCGGCCTCGGTTCCGCTGGCGACGTCGTCGACGTCAAGAACGGCTACGCCCGCAACTACCTCATCCCCCAGGGCTTCGCTGTCGCGTGGTCCAAGGGCGGCGAGAAGCAGGTCGAGTCGATCCGTGCCGCGCGTACCGCGCGCGAGCTCGCCACCATCGAAGAGGCACAGGACCTCAAGATGAAGCTCGAGAACGCGACCATCACCCTGTCGGTCAAGGCCGGCAAGGACGGTCGTCTGTTCGGCTCCGTCCGTCCGGGCGACGTCGCTGACGCCGTCCAGGCGCAGGGCGTCGGCTCGCTCGACAAGCGCAAGGTCGAGGTCCCCGCGACCATCAAGACCGTCGGTGACCACGAGGCCACCGTGCGCCTGCGCGAGGACATCACTGCCGTGATCTCGCTCAAGGTCGTCGCTGCCAAGTAGCACTGACGTTCCGCTCCACGACGGGCGGGTCTCCTCCGGGAGGCCCGCCCGTCGTTGCGTTCCGGGGGCGGTCGCGCGGCTTGTCCCACGGCTGTCGCCGACATGGTCACGGGCCTGGAGGCGCGGCTCGACTCGGGCTGGCTGGTTACGGTTCAGACGGGGTCGCGCTGGCTGGGAACAGGCCGAGAACTCTTCCCACAGGAGGGGTCCTTGTCAAGTCGTTTTACACAGTGGAAACGTGTCAAATCGGAACCTTCAAGGGGTACTTGAACCCCACTTTTCCACACACCGTGTGCAACAGAAAACCCCAGGTCAAATGGTCGAAAGTGTGTTCGTACGGGTCTTTTTCCACAGGCCCGTCCACCGTTCTCCACACAGCGCTCCGGCGTGTTCCGCAGGCTCTCCACAGAGTTATCCACAGGGCCGTTTGTTGGGGATAACTCTGGGGCCGTACGTTGGCCCAGCGACTCGGGGATGTCGGTTGCCGGGGGTAGAAACAGGGGTGCGGGTTCCGGCCGGTGGGTGCTGTCCCGCCGGTCCAGGTCCGTGTCGTCAACAGAGGAGAGCGTGTGTCGATCGCACATCTTGAGCCCGCACCGCAGGACTACGCGGAGCGCGGTATGGAACGCACCCCGCCGCACGACATGCTCGCGGAGCAGTCGACCATCGGTGGCATGCTCCTGTCGAAGGACGCCGTCGCCGACGTCATCGAGACCGCCCGTGGCGTGGACTTCTACGTCCCCAAGCACGAGGTCATCTTCGACGCGATCCTGTCGCTCTACTCGCACGGTGAGCCCACCGACGTCATCGCCGTCACCGACGAGCTGACCAAGACCGGGCTGCTGTCCCGCGCCGGCGGCGCCGAGTACCTGCACAGCGTCACGAGCATGGTGCCGACCGCCGCGAACGCCGGCTACTACGCCGGCATCGTCGCCGAGAAGGCGGTGCTCCGCCGCCTGGTGGACGCCGGCACCCGCATCGTCCAGATGGGGTACGCGTCCGAGGGTGAGGTCACCGACCTCGTCAACAGCGCGCAGGCCGAGGTCTACAACGTCGCCGGTGGTGTGCAAACCGAGGACTACGTCCCGCTGACCGACGCCATCTCGGCCGCGCTCGACGAGATCGAGGCCGCCAAGGGCCGCGACGGCCAGATGACCGGGGTGCCGACCGGGTTCGCGCAGCTCGACGGCCTGACGAACGGCTTCCACCCCGGACAGCTCATCATCGTCGCCGCCCGACCCGCCCTCGGTAAGTCGACGCTGGCGCTCGACCTGTGCCGCGCCGCCGCGATCAAGCACGACCAGACCGCCGCGTTCTTCTCGCTCGAGATGGGTCGTGCCGAGATCGCGATGCGTCTGCTCTCCGCCGAGACCAGCGTGCCGCTGCAGAACATGCGCAAGGGCACCGTGGACTCCCGCGACTGGACCACCATCGCGCAGACCCGCGGTCGCATCAACGACGCCCCGTTCTTCATCGACGACTCCCCCAACATGACGCTCGTCGAGATCCGCGCCAAGTGCCGTCGACTCAAGCAGCAGCACAACCTGAAGCTCGTGGTCATCGACTACCTGCAGCTGATGACCTCGGGCAAGAAGGTCGAGAGCCGCCAGCAAGAGGTCTCCGAGTTCTCGCGTGCCCTGAAGCTGATGGCCAAGGAGCTCCAGGTCCCCGTCATCGCCCTGTCGCAGCTGAACCGTGGCCCGGAGCAGCGTGCCGACAAGAAGCCGGCGATCTCCGACCTCCGTGAGTCCGGCTCCATCGAGCAGGACGCCGACATGGTCATCCTGCTGCACCGCGAGTCGGCGTACGAGAAGGACAACCCGCGTCAGGGTGAGGCGGACCTGATCGTGGCGAAGCACCGTAACGGACCGACGGACACCATCACCGTGGCGTTCCACGGGATGTTTTCGCGGTTCGTCGACATGCCGCAGTAGGCGCGTGTGTCGCCGCGCACACAACTTGTCTCCTTCGCGCACAACTTGTCGCCGGAGCGCGTTCCTCGGTGCTGCCTCAGTCAGGGGTCGTCAGGAGCAGCGTGCCGTGCGCGCTAGGTTGTTGTCGCGTGGACATGGGGTTCTGCGGGGTCGTGCTCGAGCGGGACGCGCAGCGATCTGGCCTCCGCGCTGGCGTCACCCGACTGGAAGTGCCGCGCCCTTCCGCGGGCGCGTGAACGGTGTTGCGTTTAGCGCCCCTTCACCGGGCATTTTCGCGGGACAGTCATGCGGGAATCCCCAGGTCAGACAAGACACGGGGAAGTTGTCGTGGTTGTCGCCGCCAGCGGTGTGCCGGTGGACGACCGGCTACCGGGACTCCATGGTTCGATCAGTCGTGCGCTCGCACGGGCGCGAAGTTCGAGGATAGGAACGCATCGGATGGCTAAGTTCTTCAACTCGCCTCATCCAGTCGCAGAGATGGGGCTCGGGGCGGTTTTCGTCATCATGGGCGTCGTCGTCGGACCGATGGTTGCGGTTCCGGAAGATCGCGTGAATCAAGGGCCTCTGAACATGATTCCGACGCCGGTGCTGGTCGGTGTTCTCGTCGTGTGTGGGGTCGTCGTGTTCGCGCAAGGGCTCGGCACTTGGATCAGGCGAAAGCGCCTGAGGTAGGAGCCGGTGGCCGATCGGCTACCGGGCACCATTGTTATCGTTGAGGTCGAGGCAGGAGGAAGCGCGTCTTGAGCCAAAACTGGGCCCCCCTCATCACCGGACTCATAGGAGCCGGATGCCTGGCAGCCGGCATGCTCACCAGGAAGATCATCGCGTCCGTCCGTGGACGGAATCCCCGCGAGATCAGTCGTCGCGAGCGCCCTAAGGAAGCCGAAGCGCGGGAGGCCAGCCATGCGGTCGAGCCCGGCGGGTCAACGCCTGGTGTCATCGACAGTGCAGACGAGTCGACCGAAAACGACGCCGGGTAGACCATCACCTCTACGGTTGCTCCTCCCGACGGATGGAGGTGATCAGGTTCCTGCCCTCGCCACTGTCCGGCAGCGGATCGGCTATCGGGACTGGTTTAGCCTCGTCCGATGGTGGATCTCGATGCTCGTCTCGTCGCGTTGTACGACGAAGACAACCCTGACGGTGCCGACAGTGACTTCTACCGAACGCTCGGCATGTCGATGGCCGCGCGATCCGTAATCGACCTTGGGTGCGGAACCGGCTCACTCACCGTGAGCATGGCCGACGCCGGGATGTCTGCAGTCGGGGTCGATCCCTCAACGACGATGCTCGACTACGCCAAGCGCCGGCCCGGCGCTGACGGCGTGACGTGGGTACTGGGGGATAGTCGCGACCTCCCGAACGTCGGCGCCGACTACGCCGTGATGACCGGCAACGTCGCGCAGCACATACCCGATGGGGACTGGCAGCGGACGCTCGCCGATCTTCACCGTGCACTCCGCCCCGGCGGGACCCTCGCGTTCGAGAGTCGGAATCCCGCCGCCGAAGCGTGGCGCGCTTGGTCCGCGCCGGAGCACACCATCCGCGAGACCACGAGCGGTTCTTTGGAAGAGTGGTCGGAAGCTCGGGAGATCTCGCCCGGAGTCGTCCGCCTGGTCGCTCACAACACCCTCACCGACACAGGCGAACAGCTCTCATACCCAGAGGACCTGTTCTTTCGCGAGTCGAGCTCGAGCATCAGCTCGAGCACGCAGGCTTCCGAGCCGAGGCGGTGTACGGCGACTGGCGGTGCGGTGCGTTGACCGACTCGTCCCAAGTCTTGGTCCTGGTTGCCACTGCCCGGTAGCCGATCGGCTATTGAGACACATATCGGTGTGGTCGTCGGATGGGAAACGTGCTTGCTGCCAAGCTCAACGAGGGCAGTCTGGTTACCGTCCGTGAGCGTCAGGAGTGAGATGCCGCAGCCGAAGGTTGCTCGTGAGTCCGTGTCGTTCTTCGTCAGCAGCCCGGAAGCGGTGTGGGTATGGGAACCGGGACGAGGCCTCATTAAGCTCACCGCGCCGTTCCGAGAGAACCCCCGCGACCTTCAACTCTCGGCCGACGGCACGACGTTACGGTACGGCTACGGCGGATCCCCGACACTCCCAGATCGACGATTTTCGTTGGACCTACTGTCTGGGGTCGAGACCAAGGAACCAGCGTGGCCGAGCAACGCGCGGATCTTCTACAGCAGCCCCGCCGACGAGTGCCGCGTCGAGTGGGTCGACTGGGTGAACCACCACCCAACCCAATCGATCTACCGGCTTCGCAACGACGCAGGGGACCAGATGTGGTCACAGCTTCCGTTGACCACGCTGGAGGACGGGTGGATTGAACTTCCGTCGCGATTCACGCTGGGGAGCAATTTCGGGGGTGACGCGTTGCAGTTCTCACCCGACGGACACCGACTCGTGATCAACTGCGACTGGTGGGGTCATCCGGTGGGTGCGATCCAAGTGTTCGACCGGACAGCCGGGCTCATCCATCAGCGGTACGGGTTCGTCACCGAGGGGTCCGGAGTGTGGAGCCCGAACGGTCAGAAGCTCCTCGGACGGACCATCTCCATCGGCCGGTCGTTCGAGTACCGCGTGGAGGTATTCGACCTCGAGCGGCGAGATACGACGCCCATCCCGATCGATTCTGACGACTACCAACGGGCTGACGCCCCATGCGTCGGGTGGCTCGACGACGATCACGTCTTGCTCTACACGAGGCACCAGCGCACCATCACCTTCCATGCGTTCCACATCGACACCGGAGAACGCACGGAGGTCAACACGTTCCGCCTACCGATGCCCGCTGGCTCGATGAACGATCTCCACATCGCATCTAGAGTCGTGGCCAACCGGCCCGGCGCCCTTCTCTGACTCTGGCGCGTCGCAACGACCGGTAGGGGATCGTCAATCGAGGCACCTTGATGCCGGACGGTGACACTCGGCCAGGCGTTTTGTGGTGAGCTAGCCGGATGCGCATCAGGTCAGCGGCCGTCGTCGTCCGAGACGAGAGCCTGCTCGTCATCGATCGGTTGAAGAACGATCGTCACTACTGTGTGCTCCCTGGTGGCGGGGTCGAGGAAGGCGAGAGCCTCCGCGAAGCGTGTCAGCGCGAGCTGCGTGAGGAGATGGGCCTTGATGCGAGCATCGGCGACCTGCTCGACGTACCAGTGGATAGCCGTTCCCGCGGCTTACTTCGTGGCGCAAGTGCGTCCTGGTCCGTTGGTGCTGGGTGGCCCAGAGATCGAACGAGCATCAGAACTGAACCAGTACGAGCCGAGGTGGGTGGAAGTGAGTTCGCTCGCGCAGATACCGCTGGTGCCGGACGCGGCCAGGCAAGCGGTGCAGCTGGTCCTCGACGCGCACCGGTAGCTGATCGGCTACCGGACGGCTCCCGCTGGCGTGTGTACCCACGGTCGTCAAGCGCGCGCGAACCCGCCCCGCGCCGAGCCGCAAGCAACGCCTGACCATCGTCGGGCTCGCAGTATTGGCGATGGTGGTGGGCGCCGCGGTCCTGCAGCTCTCTCGGTGAGGGATCGGCTCCCGAGACCGCCGTGGAACCGTCGAAACCGCGACAAGATGTTCGGTCAGATCGAGAGACACGGGCGGCGTCGCCGAGACTCGTGAGCCGAGTTGGCGACGAGGAGTGAGTCCGTCGACAGCGTGGGCGCGCGACGCCTCGCCAACGTCGCATCGACTAGCGGGCGATCGTGAGGGCCCCGTTGTCCTCGCGGATGCGGCCGTCCTTCGGCACCCACACGCGCAGGCCGTCGAGCCTGCCCGTGGTGAAGGACGAGGCGTCGTCCTGCAGCAGGTTGGTCACGGCCTCCGGTGCGGGGAGCCGCTGGTCGCGTCCGACGACGATGGCGACGTAGGGGCCGCGGTCGAGTCGGTTGGTGCCGTGGTCGCCGACGTACGGCTGGAAGAGCGTGGGAGTCGCCGACACGAACAGGATCCGACCGTCGGGCACATCGTGGTCTTCGAGGTACCCGGGCAACAGAGCGATCCCGGTCGGGTGCGCCCGCGCGACGGCCTGGCTCACCCGGAACGACGGGACGACGAGCGTCGCGACGAGGACCAGCACGACCGGGACGGTCAGGGCCCTCGGGGGGACGGTGGCGAGTCGCGCGAAGCCGATGGCGGCGAGGACCAGCAGGAACGGCATCCACGCGGTGTAGTAGGTCGGCAGCGCGATCTTGGCGACGACGACGTAGAACCCGACGAGCAGCACCAGGGATGCGCCGACGTACGCGACCAGGCGGTCCGCCCGCACCACCAGGGCAGCGAGCACACCGATCGCGAGGACGACGAGCATCCCCTTGCCGGTGCCGTCGAGCAAGAACCGGAAGCTCGCCCACCACGGTGCGAATGTGTAGATCTGCCCGTCGATCGTGATCGGGTGCCCGTTGGTGTTCTGCCCCTCCTGGAACGCGACCATGTACTGGATCGCGGAACGGATGCCCATCGGGACGTACAGGGCGACGAACGTCACCGTGAAGGCGGCGACCCAGAGCACGCCACCGACGAGGCCCTTCCGCCATGCCTTGAACACGACCGGGAGCAGCAGGAACGCCGGGAGCAGCACGACGGTCGACAGCTTGGACGTGACCGAGGCAGCCATGAGCACGCCGGACACGGGAGCGAGCCACCAGGCCCGTTCGCTGCGGATCCACCACCACGCGGCGACGATCGCGAACACGGCGAAGGCCGTCATCACCGGGTCGAGCAGGGCGAGCCGGTCGACCCGGGCACCCGCACCACCACGCGGAGTCAGCCACCACAGCGACGCCGCCAGCAGGGCACCCCAGTACCCGATCTCGCGACGCAGCCACAGGTACAGGACCACGCCGACCGCGAAGGTGAGCACGCCGACGAGGACCCGCGGGCCGATCGGACCCTGGCCGGTGAGGAGCTGCACGAGCCCGAACAGGTACTTGGCCGTCGGCGGGTGTTCGCGGTTCGCGGTGAAGTCGCCGTGGACGTACTGCCACCCGCTCCGCAGGTAGATGTTCTCGTCACCGGTGATGTTCGAGCCGGCTAGGTTCCAGAAGCACTGGTAGAGCGCGGCGATCACGACGAGGGAAGCGATCGTCAGGCGGAGGCGGAGGTCGCCGGCGAACCCGGACACTCGTGATGGCACCAGACGAACCTACTGGCCCTTCGACCGTCATCGCTTGTCCTCGTCCGGCTTCTCGGGTTCACTGCGCTCATGGGTCTCGTCGAAGCATCAGCGTCAGCATCCTGTGCAGTGTCCGCTCCGGACTGCGACGACACGATGGCCGCGTCCGTCGACGTGCTGCCTGCCGTGGTGATCGCAGCGGCCGTGGTCGTCACGGTGCTCGTGGTCTTCGTCGTGATCGCCCTCCGCGGGCGGCGGCACCGGTAGGACCCCGGGATCTTGACCGGCGGATACCTCCACGTGTTAGGTTGTGCACAACCTAATGGAGCACAACGTGAAACTCGCCAACTGGATCGACCTCGTCACCGGTGGCCTGCTCGCCGGGCACGGCATCGCCACGGTTCGCCGCACCCCGCTGCGTGCTCGAGCCCAGCAGATGCAGCGACGTGGATTCGAGCCGGGCGTCCCACACGCACTCGGCATCCCAACCCTGGAAGTCCTGTCCGGGCTCGGACTCGCCACCGCAGCGGTCCGCCGTGCCCCGGGGAGCGACCTGGACGGCACTGGCTCCGCCGTCGCGGCGACGGCCCTCGGTGGGACCCGGCTCGTGATCGACCGCGAAGACGGCTCGGTGACGAGCACGACCGGCGGTGCTGCCGCACTCACACTCGCCGGCGTGCTGCGGCTGCTCACCTCGACCCGCGGCCGTCCGGTCGCCCGGATCCTCACGCTCGGTTCCGCCGCTGCCGCGATCACGTTCGAGGCCGGACGCCGACGCCGCGTCCTCAGCAGCCGCTGACCTCGGCCCCCCACTCCACCGAACCCCACCACGACCGTGAAAGGCACCACCCCGATGGCAACCCGCACCCCCGCAGTCCGCTCCACCCGCCCCCGGACCATCGTCCGCATCCTTTTCGGCGCGCTGCTCACCTGGGCCGGCATCAGCCACCTGACCGTGGCCCGCGAGGAGTTCCAGGCGCAGGTGCCGAAGTTCGTGCCGCTGCCGACCGACGTCACGGTGATCGCCTCCGGTGTGGTGGAGATCTCCCTCGGGGCTGCGCTGATGCTCCTGGCTCGGCGTCAGGTGACGGTCGGGTGGGTCGTCGCGGTGTTCTTCCTGGCGGTCTTCCCCGGCAACATCGCGCAGTGGATGCACCACCGCGACGGGTTCGGCCTGGACACCGACACCAAGCGCTTCGTCCGCCTGCTGTTCCAGCCCGTGCTCATCGCCGTCTCGCTGTGGGCGACGAACGCGCTGCGCAAGCGCCGCTGAACCGGCGTGCGCGAGCGCCGCTGACCGGCGCTGCACTCGCGCGACCGCGACCATGGGGCAGAATCGGCCCCATGAGCGGGGACGACATGGACCAGCCGCGCGTGGTCGCGGTGAGCAAGGACGACGAGCACCGGTTCAGCAAGCCGTTGGTCGACGCGGTGACGCTCGTTGCTGGGTGGGGCATCGAGGGTGATGCCCACGCCGGCACGACCGTGCAGCACCGTTCCCGGGTCGCGCGTGACCCCTCCCAGCCGAACCTGCGCCAGGTCCACCTGCTGCACGCCGAGCTGTTCGACGAGGTCGCCGACGCCGGGTTCAGCGTCGAACCGGGACAGATGGGCGAGAACGTCACGACCAGTGGCATCGACCTGCTCGGGCTGCCCAAGGGAGCAGTGCTGCACCTCGGCGACGACGCCTCCGTGCAGGTCACGGGCCTGCGGAACCCGTGCCAGCAGATCAACGGCTTCGAGCCGGGGCTCCTCCGTGCCGTGTTGGGGCGTGCCGAGGACGGCACGGTCGAGCGCAAGGGCGGGGTGATGAGCGTCGTGCTCACCGGTGGCACGGTCCGGCCGGGCGATCGCATCCGGGTCGAGCTCCCCGACGGTGAACGACGACCCCTCCAGCCCGTCTGATGAAGCAGCGCGTGCGACGCGTCCTGGTACTCGGCGGAACCGGTTGGCTCGGGCGAACGATCGTCGACGAGCTGTTGGCCGAGGGCGCCGACGTCACCTGCCTCGCCCGCGGCACGACCGGCAACGTTCCGGAGGGAGCGCGCTTCGTCCAGGCGGATCGAGCCCTGGCCGGCGCGTACAAACAGGCCACCGGGAACTGGGACGAGGTCATCGAGCTCGCCAGCGCCCCCGAACTCGTCGCCCCGGCGCTCGACGCCCTCGCCGACCGGGCCGCGCACTGGACCCTGGTGTCCACGGTCTCGGTGTACGCGGACAACGACGAACCGGGCGCCGACGAGTCCGCCCGGCTGGTGGAGCCGAAGGACCCGTCCGAGTACGCCGACGCGAAGGTCCTCGCCGAGCGCATGACGCGGCTCCGGCTCGGGTCTCGGCTGCTCATCGCACGTCCGGGGCTGATCGTCGGCCCCGGCGACCCGAGTGACCGGTTCGGGTACTGGCCGGCACGCCTCGACCGCGGTGGGCCGGTGCTGGTGCCGACGACGGCGGAGCGGTTCGTCCAGGTGATCGACGTCGCAGACCTCGCCGCCTGGCTCGTCCGGGCCGGGCGCGACGGGTTCGTCGGCACGGTCAACGCCGTGGGCGCTCCGGTGCCGATGCAGGACTTCTTCCGGTGCGTGGCCGAGGTCACCGGGTTCGACGACGAGCTGGTCACGGTCGGCGACGACGTCCTGCTTGCAAACGACGTGGCCTACTGGGCCGGCCCCCGATCACTCCCCCTGTGGATCCCGGTGTCGGAGGGCGGGTTCGCGCAGCGCTCCGCGGTGGCGTTCACGGACGCCGGCGGAGTGACCGGACCCCTCCGAGACACCGTCGTGCGCGTGCTCGAGGACGAGCGTGCCCGCGGGACGGATCGGGAACGCCGTGCTGGCCTCACCTCGACAGCGGAACGGGCGATCCTCACCAGGTAGACGCGCGGTCCCCGCGAGCGAGATCAGGACGCGGCGGCAGCCTGTTCGTACAGACTCGTCGCGAGGTCGTTGAGCACCTCGTGCAGTTCGCCCTTGTGCGCCCCGTCGACGGCCCGGAGCATCGCTGCGTACCGCTCCTGGTAGTCCGACACGACGACATCGCCCGGAGGCAGCAACCGCAGCAGTGAGCCTCGGCGATCGGCCGGGTTCGGTGCGCGCTCGAGCAGGCCGGCGGTGCTCATCCGGTCGATCATGTTCGTCACCGCGCCCGAGGTCAGCCCCAGGTACCCGGCGACCTCGGTCGGCGTGGAGTACCCGGTGTCACTGATGAGGACCAGGGCGCGGAGGGCGTTCTCATGCACGCCCGCCCGGGCGCTGAGCTGACTCACCAGGCTCGCGTTCGCACGCACGACGGCGGTGAACGCGGCCATGAGATCGGCCGCGTCGTCGTCGTTCGGTGCTGCTGCCACGAGGGCCTTCTTCCGTGTCGGGAACCGGGGGACAAGGGGCGTCCCCCGCACTGGGGTAAGTATACGAGTGGTCAACTTGGTGAATCAGTGACTATCTTAACCATTGAAGCAAAACAGCCCGAATGCCTTGCTTCCCCCAACTTCCTGCAACCACCACCGAACGAAGAGGTACCCCGTGTCCACCAAGCTCCGCACCTCCGCACTGAAGCGGATCCGCTTCGCCCCCGTGGCGCTCCTCGCGGGTATCTTCGCCGCCGTCCTGCTCTCCCTCTCGCTCACCGGCACCCTCTCCGGGTTCGCCGCGAGCATCACCAACAGCAGCAACACCGCCGGCAGCGGCACGCTGATCATGCAGGAGCAGAACGCCGGCGCGACCGTCACCTGCCTCAGCACCGACGGCGGCTCGGTCTCGACGAATTCGGCGACCTGCTCGACGATCAACAAGTTCGGCGGCAGCACGACGATGACCCCGGGCAACACGGTCAACACCGCGATCTCGATCAAGAACACCGGCACCGCGAACGCCAGCACCTTCACGCTGAACCCGGGCGCCACGTGCACCCAGTCGGCGAACGGCTCGGCCAACGGCACCGCGACCGATCTCTGCGCCAAGATGAACCTCGTCGTCACCTCCGGTTCGACCACCGTGTTCAGCGGCACCCTCGCCAGCTTCAAGGGTGCGGCGGCGTCGGCCTTCACGATGCCGCAGGCCCCGGCCGCCGGTGCGAGCGTCCCGTTCAACTTCGCGGTGACCCTCGACTCCTCGGCCGGCAACACCTACCAGGGCCTCGCCGCCTCGGTCCCGATGACCTGGACCTTCACGGCCTGATCCAGCCTGATCCAGCCTGATCCGGCCTGATCCGACCCCCCCCATCACCCCTCCCCCAGACCGGCGACGCTCGGCCGACCCCCCTCCGGTCGAGCGTCGCCATTCCCCTGAATCCCCGGAGCAGAGCCCATGAGCCAGACCGCAGCGATCCCGCTCAGCGGCATGCTCGACCGCCCCGTCCTCCGCGGCCGTCAGGTCACCCGCTCCGAGACGGTCCTCGCCTGGTCGGTCGCCGCGATCGCTGCACTGCTCCTCACCGCCGCCGTCCTGTTCCTCTCCGCCGGCGGCCGCTGGTTCGTCGTCGAGACCCCCTCGATGGGCGAAGCCGCCCCGGTCGGCACCCTCGTGCTCGACCTGCCGGTGGACGTCGCCACGCTCAGCGTCGGCGACATCGTCTCGTTCGAGACCTCCGCCAACCCGGACGTCGTCTACACGCACCGCATCGTCTCGATCGACGCGGACGGCGGCATCCACACCCGCGGTGACGTCAACGGCGCGACCGACCCGTGGACGCTCACCCAGGCCGACGTGATCGGCACCCCCGCGCTCCTGGTCCCGCGCATCGGCTGGCTGCTCCGTGCCGCCCCGATCCTGCTCATCGGCACGCTGATCATCCTGACCCTGACCAGCGCGTTCACCGACCGGGTGACCCGCACGTGCCTGCGGATCGCGGGCAGCGCCCTCACCGTCTCGTACGCGGCATTCGTGTTCAAGCCGTTCGTCAACGTGACGACGATCACGAACACCTCGAGCCCGACCGGGGTCGAGGCCACCGTGATCTCGTCGGGGATCTTCCCGGTCCGCGTCGACGCCCACGGCGGCAACAGCGTCCACCTGGTCGACGGCGAGATGGGCAAGGTCGTCATCCACGAGCTGACGAAGAACGGGCACTACCAGCTCATGTCGAACATCGACCTCGACCCCCTGGGTTGGGTCGCCCTGTTCGCCGTGTGCCTCGTGCCGCTCGTGGCGTGCCTGGCGGTCGGCCGCGTCGAGGCGGTGCGTCCCTCGTGATCCTTCGTCGCCTGCGCGACGGTCGCGTCGTCGCCGTCCTCCTCGTGGTCGCCCTGGCCGTCGTCGTCCTGCTGAACCAGTTCGCCCCGACCCGCTCGGCCTACACCGCACGCGTGACCAACAGTGCGAACACGGCCGCGACCGCCCCGTACTTCACGTGCACGGGTGCCGTCGGCGCGGACACCGCGAACGCCCTGTTCGCCTACCGCCTGACCGAGGCCTCGGGTTCGAAGACGGCCACCGACTGGTCGGGTCGCGGCGCGAACGGCACCTACCAGGGCACCATGACCGCGACCACGCCGAGCCCGAACGCCTGCCCGCGTGACAGCGGCAGCGCCTACGCGCTCAACGGCTCCACGAGCTACGTCTCCACCCCGCGCTCGTACGCCAACCCCACGACCTTCAGCGAGGAGGTCTGGTTCCGCACCACGGTCGCCGGCGGCATGCTCATCGGCTTCGGCAGCAGCCAGACCGGAGCGTCGAGCCAGCACGACCGGAAGCTCTACCTGACCACGACCGGCCAGCTCGCGTTCGGTTCCTACAACGGCGCCACCCAGGTCATCACGTCGCCGACGGCTGTGAACGACGGCTCCTGGCACCACACGGTGGCGACGATGTCGCCCACCAACGGCATGCGCCTGTACGTCGACGGCACGCTCGTCGCGTCGAACGCGGCCTTCAAGAGCCCCGAGAACTTCACCGGGTACTTCCGCGTCGGCTACGACGTCGTCAGCGGGTGGCCGGGTTCCACGAACAACCCGTACTTCACCGGGTCGATGCGGTACGCCGCCGTCTACGGCACCGAACTGACGGCCAGCCAGGTGGCCGCGCACGCGGCCGCCGGTTCCTGACGCACTGACTGCCGGACTGGAGGCTCGTGGCCGTGCCCGCCACGAGCCTCCAGTCCGTCCCCTGGTCACGTCGAGAACGTGGGCCGGGTTTGCGGACCGGGCCCACCAACCCGCGGATTCGGGGCGACGAATCCCGCTGATCAGGCCTTTTCGTGCCGTGGGCCGTGCCAGGATCGTCAGGTCCTGAGACGTCGGAGTCTCCATCCGACCGTCTCGAAAGGCGCCACCCCCATGTCCTTCTGGGCCCTCTTCCTCATCGCGCTCGGCGTCTCCGCGGACGCCTTCGCCGTCGCCCTCGGCAAGGGCCTGCACATGAAGCGCTTCGACGTGCGGCACGCGATCGTGATCGCGCTGACGTTCGGGGTGTTCCAGGCGGTGATGCCGTTGCTCGGCTGGCTGCTCGGGTCCGCGTTCGCGCAGTACATCGCGGCCTTCGACCACTGGGTCGCGTTCGGGCTGCTTGCGCTGATCGGCGGGAAGATGCTGTGGGAAGCGTTCTCGAAGCACGAGGACACCGAGCAGGACACCGATCGGCTGCCGGTCCGCGAGCTCCTCGTACTGGCGGTCGCGACCAGCATCGACGCCCTGGCGGTAGGCGTCACCCTGGCGTTCCTGCCCGTCTCGATCGGCGGCGCGGTGCTGCTCATCGGGATCACCACCGCGGTGCTGTCGTTCGTCGGGGTCCTGGTCGGTCGCCGTGTCGGTGCCCGCTTCGGCAAGCCGGCGGAGATCGCGGGTGGCGTCGTCCTGATCCTGATCGGCCTGAACATCGTGCTGGAGCACACCGGCGTCATCGGCTGAGGCCACGGTCGGAACCGACACCGGACAGACGGGAGGCCCGTGGCGAACTGCCACGGGCCTCCCGTCTGGTGCTGGTGAGCGTCAGTAACTGCCCAGGCTGCCCGCCGGAGCGTTCGCGACGACAGCGATCACGAAGATGATCCAGATGATGCCGAACACGAGCGACAGGGCGCTGATGATGATGCCGGCGAGGGCCAGGCCGCGGCCGCGCTCCCCGGTCTTCTTGATCTGCGAGAGCGCGATGATCGACACCACGAGGCCGGCGATGTTCACCACGAAGGCCAGGACGAACCCGACGATCGCCATGACGTTGAAGCGGTCGGACGACGGCTGCATCGGAGCGCCGTAGGGCTGCCCGCCGGCGGCGTAGGGGTTCGGGTTCTGCTGGTTGTACTGGGGCGTGCCGTCACTCATGGCGCCGCGTCCTCTCTGGTCAGGGGGATGTCTACACAGGAAACGTACAGGACCAGGGGGCCGCACGGGGCGGTGGGATCATGCAGGACCGCACCCGTCAGATGTCGAGCACCCCGTCCACCGCGTCCGCTCGGTCGGCGATGTGCCCGCTGTCGATGTCCTCGTCCAGGTGCACGCCGACGTAGGTCCAGTCCTCCATGTGCCCGGCATCGTCGAACACCCGGTAGCGCCGACGGAGCCGCAGGTACGGCACGGCGCGGTGCTCGAACGACACCACGAGCTCGGTCGCCGGCCACTCGCCCTCGACGGTGACCTCGACCGCCCGGTAGTCACTCGCCGACCGGCGGGGCTCCGGGTGGTCGCGTGTCCACAGGATGCCGGGCTGGTCGAGGGCCTCGAACACGTCCACGAGGTCCGCGACCGCGCGCTCCCGTGCGGCAGCGTCCAGGTCGTGCAGCGGCCAGTGCGCGCCCTCGACGTCGGTCAGGTCGAACTGCTCCGTCCACGGAGCGCGGGCTGCTTCCAGACGCTCCTGTTCGTCCTCCCACGACGTCTCGTCCTCGTCGCTCGCGGCACGGGACGGCAGGTCATCGGTGGTGACGACGCTGGGCAGGCCGACAGCGACGTCGAGGTCGACCTCCCGAGCGTCGTAGTGGTAGGTCAATCCGCCCGTCGGATCGGGCGTGCGCCGGGGTCCGGTGGGCATGTACCGGATGGTGAGGACCGAGCCGGTACGGCGGACGTCCTCGACCAGGTGGTCGACGGCGATCGTCGTCCGGCTGCCGTCGGTCCGGACGAGCACGAGCTCGGTCGGCGGGGTCGGCAGGGGTGGCGCGGGATCGGCCGGTGGTCCCGACCGACGAGGGAAGTCGTCCTCGTCGTCGTCGGCGTCGGGTCCGGCACTCCAGAAGTAGCGGGGGCGGACGTCGTGATCGTCGTCGTCCGGCAGCTCGGGGTCGTCGTCCTCCGGCTCCTCGCCGGCCGCCAGCGTCGCCGCCCACTCCTCCGGCGACGGCCAGAACGGCTCCGACGGCGCCCACGGCAGGGTCTCCGGGTCGACGCCGTCGAGCGGGTCGTCCGAGTCCTCGTCGTCGTCCTCCGGATCCTCGAGGCCCTCGTCCTCGTCCTCACCCATCCACATCGACGCGTCACGCGGGTCGCCGATCCACAGCCCCTCGACGTCCGCCCCGAGCACCCGTCGATCCCCGAGGTCGACCGCGCACGTCACCCCGGTCGGCGTGACGTGCACGGCGGTCCGGGACATCTCGTCGAGGTCGTCGCCCACCTCCTCGCGCGATCCGTAGACGACCCAGGCGCCCCCGTCGGTCGCGAGGACCCCGACCTCGTCGACCGCACCGTCCGGCAACGGGGCGTCCGGCCACGTCACCCACCGCACGTCGTCGCCCGTGACGACCGCCGCGACCGGTCGCGTGGCGTCCGGCACGATCGTCGCGTCACCGACGCCGACGGCGTCGACGGGCTCGAGGAAGCTGCTCATGCAGCGACCGTACCGCGGCCCTGTGGCCGGCCCGTGAACGGCCGGGAGGCCCGTGGCGGGCCCGCACCGTGCCTCCCGTCCGCCCGGTCCCGGTCCATCTGCCGGACCCGCCGCAGCGGTCGGGCGCATGATGGGCGGATGGCACGCATCCTCGTCACCGGATCCACCGACGGCCTCGGGCGGGGAACCGCCGACTCGCTGCTCCGCAGCGGGCACGACGTCGTCGTCCACGCGCGCAACCGGGCCCGCGCCGAGGCGGTCGCCGACCTGGTGGAGCGCGGCGCCGAACTCGTCGTCGCCGACCTGGCGGACCGCGACGCCGTGATCGCCACCGCTCGCGAGCTCGACGCCGGCACCCCGCTCGACGCCGTCGTGCACAACGCCGGCGTGATCTCGGGCCGTTCCCTGGTGCCCGTCAACGTCGTTGCGCCCTACCTGTTCACCGCGTTGCTGCGCTCGCCGGGGCGGCACGTGTACCTGAGCAGCGGGATGCACCGGGGTGGCCGTCCGCGCCTGGACACCGTCGACTGGACCGGCGCTTCCGAGACGAACTCGTACTCCGACACGAAGCTGTTCGTGACGGCGCTCGCCGCCGAGGTGCCGCTCCGACGCCCGGGCGTGCTGAGCAACGCCGTCGACCCGGGCTGGGTGGCGACCAAGATGGGCGGGGCCGGCGCTCCGGACGACTTCGAGCTCGGACACCGCACGCAGGAGACGCTCGCGACCGACCCGGACCAAACCGTGACAGGCGGTTACTGGTTCCACGGGGATCGGCAGGAACCGCACCCGGCGGTGGCCGACCAGCGGTTCCGCACCGACCTGCTCGACGCGCTCGCCGAGGCCACCGGCATCACGCTCTGAGTCGCTGACGGAACCGCCGCGACCGGTCGGGTGCTCCTGCGAAGGCGTTCGTGGTGTCCGGACCACGATGGGCACGAGACGACGAACGGAGGACCCGGTGACCCTCGGCCTGCACAACGGATCGAGTGGGTGGCAGCGCGTGCGACGGCACGGCCTGCTCCTCGCGAACGTCGCCGTCTTCGTCGTGTGCTTCGTCGGCATGGTGTTCGCCGGGTGGCGAGTGTCCGCGGCGGACGCACTCCAGCACGGCGAGGCGGCCGTGTCGCTCTGGGGCTTCCTGACGAGCGGCGACTTCGCCGAGGCCACCTTCGAGAACTGGGAGAGCGAGTTCCTGCAGATGGGCGCGTACATCGTGTTCACGGTGTTCCTGTTCCAGAAGGGGTCGAGCGAGTCCGAGCCCCTGGACGAACAGAGCCCGCAGGACGAGGACCCCCGGGAGCACGCCGACGACCCGAAGGCCCCGTGGCCGGTGCGCCGGGGCGGGATCGTGCTCGTGCTGTACGAGAACTCCCTGCTGATCCTGTTCGCGGTGCTGTTCCTCGGCAGTGTCGTCGGGCACGTGATCGGAGGCGCTGCGGCCTACAACGAGGAGCAGCTCGAGCACGGCGACAGCGTGGTCTCGGCGTGGGGCTACCTCGGCACGAGCCAGTTCTGGTTCGAGTCGATGCAGAACTGGCAGTCGGAGTTCCTGGTCATCTCGGTGATGGTGATCGCCACCGTGTCCCTGCGGCAACGAGGGTCGAGCCAGTCGAAGCCCGTGGCCGCGCCGAGGGAGCAGACCGGCGCCTGAGCGCGGCCGAGACCGGACGGGAGGCCCGTGGCGGACCCGCCACGGGCCTCCCGTCCGGTCCGGACCACGCTGGTGCGGTAGGTTCCTGCCGAACGCAGTCCGCACGTGAGAGGGGGCGCCCGATGGCGCAGGGGCACCGCTCTCCGCCCACGATGAGCGACGTCGCCGCCGTGGCGGGTGTCTCGAAGAAGACCGTCTCGAACGTGCTGTCCGGCTACGAACACGTCTCCGTCCGCACGCGCGACCGTGTGATGGCCGCCGTCGACGAGCTCGGCTACGAACTCAACGTCTCGGCCCGGAACTTCCGCGCCGGACGCTCCAAGGTGCTCGGGCTCGCGGTGCCGGAACTGCGGCAGGCGTACTTCGCCGAACTCGCCGACGCCGTCATCCGCGCTGCCGGAGCCGTGGGCTACACGGTGCTCATCGAGCAGACCGCGAGCGGCGTGCGTGAGGCGGACGCGATCACCCGGATGCGCGAGCACTCGATCGACGGCATCATCTACAGCCCCCTGACCGTCCGGCCGAGCGACGCCGCCGCACTCGAGGTGAAGTTCCCCCTCGTCGTGCTCGGTGAGCCGATCCCGGACGCCCCCGTGCCGTTCATCGCCATGTCGAACGCCGACGCGCTGCGGGACGCGACCGCCCACCTGCTCGACGCCGGTCGCCGGTCGATCGCGTTCATCGGCTCCGACCCGTCGGGACCCGTGCGCACGGCGCAGGAGCGACTGCGGGGCTACCGCGAGGCGCTCGACGACCACGGTGTGCCGTTCGCGCCCGAGCGGGTCGTGCCGACCGCGCTGTGGCACCGTGCCGAGGGCGCGGCGGCTGCACGGCAGCTCCTCGACGCCGGCGTGCCGGTCGACGGGATCGTCTGCTGCAACGACGCGCTCGCGCTCGGGGCGATGAGTGCCCTGCAGCTCGCGGGCCGGACCGTGCCGGACGACGTCGCGGTCGTCGGGTTCGACGACATCGAGGAGTCGGCGTACTCGACCCCGGCGCTGACGACGGTGTCGGCCGACCTGGACCGGGTCGCGGCGACGGCGGTCGGGGTGCTCGTCGCCCAGCTGGAGGAGGGTGCCCCGGCGACACCGGGGGTGCTGCGCTCCCCGCACGCCCTCGTCGTCCGGGCGTCGTCCGGTCCGTTGCGTTCGGTTGCTGCCTGACCCGGTGACCACGGGTGCTCCCCGACCCCTTGACCGGGCGGTCGAGCACCGGCTACTGTCCACATTTACACCGGTGTAAATCCGGGATGGACGAGGTCCGCACACCGACGTGCCGGACGGATGGCAGGTTTTCGATGAAGAAGCACATCGCGGTCGTCGCGCTCGCAGCAGCGGCGTCGCTCTCCCTCGCCGGGTGCGCCGGCTCCCCCGGGTCGTCGGGTGACGGCGGCCACGTCGACCTGACGTTCTGGCACGGCTACACCGAGGCCGACGGCAAGGTCCTGGACGGCATCGTCAAGGACTTCAACGCCTCGCAGGACAAGGTCACCATCACGACCCAGACGAAGACCTGGGCCGTGATCGACGACACGATGCTCCCCGCCCTGTCCGCGAAGAAGGGCCCGGACCTCGTCGCGATGACCTCCGACCGGCTGCCGGTCTACGCGCAGAAGAAGGCGCTGGTCGACCTCAGCGACTTCTACGCCGACGACGCCAACAACACCGGGGACCTGAAGGAACAGGCCGTCGCGATGGAGCGGGTCGACGGCAAGGAGTACGGGGTGCCGAGCGGGTTCGTCCCGCTCTCCGTGATCTACAACAAGAAGCTGTTCGCAGCGGCCGGCATCGACTCCTTCCCGACCACCTGGGATGAGTGGGTCGCCGACGCGAAGAAGCTCACGAAGGACGAGAACGGCGACGGCACCCCCGAGCAGTACGGGCTCGTGCTGCCGGACCACCAGACCGTCGGCAACGGCATCTGGCCGAGCCTGTTCGCCGGCAACGGCGGATCGATCACGAACGAGGCGGGCACGAAGTCCACCATCGACTCCGCCGCGAACGCCGAGACGCTCGAGTACTGGGCGAAGGCGGTGCGCGACGACAAGATCTCGCCGACCGGTGTCGACGGCATCGCCGCGGACAAGCTCTTCACGGCCGGCAAGACCGCCATGGAGATCGGCGGCCCCTGGATGGCCGGCGTCGCCGAGGCGTCGGACATCGACTACGGCATCGCGGCGATCCCGGCGGGCCCCGAAGCGCAGGTGGCCTCGGCCATCGGCATCTCGCTCGGTGTGACGGCCCAGACCGACGACGCGAAGCAGGCCGCAGCCGAGCGGTTCCTGCGCTACTTCAACGAGCAGTCCGTCGCGACGAAGTGGGCCCTCGGGTCCGGCTGGCCGCCGCTCCGCACCGACGTCACCGCCGCGGACGTCGACGAGAACCCGACCGTCGCGACGCTCACCGGGCTGCCGGGCACCACGATCCCGCTCCTGCCCGGCGTGGTCGACAGCGCTGACGTGCTCACCGCCGTGGACACCGCGACCCAGAAGGCGATGGCGGGCGGGGACCCCGGATCGCTCCTCGCCACCGCCGACGCCGACGTGCAGTCGGCCCTGAAGTAGCAGCAGCGGCCCTCGGAGGACCCTCGTGACCACGCAGCAACTCGGCCGACGCCGTCGGTACCGACCACCGGGCCAGCTCGGCGGACGATCGCCCCTGAACGGCACGTTCCGCCGCCGCGCCACCATCGTCGGGTTCCTCGCACCCGCGATCGTCATCCTCGGGGCGTTCGTGCTCTGGCCGATGCTCTCGGCGCTCCGGCTGTCGTTCACCGACGCCAGCGGGTTCGGCGACCCGTCGTTCATCGGCTTCGCGAACTACGTCCGGGTCTTCACCGACCCCGACGTCCTGCGGTCCATCGGCAACACCGCGCTCTACTCGGTGCTCTTCACCCCCGTCGCGATCGTCGTCGCCCTGGTGCTCGCCCTCGTGCTGAACCACCCGGCCCTGCCGTTCCGCGGGTTCTTCCGGTCGGCGCTGTTCCTGCCGTTCATCGTGTCCCTGGCCGTCGCCGCGTTCGCGTGGTCGTACCTGCTCGACCCGCAGATCGGCCTGCTGAACCACTGGCTGCAGCTCGTCGGCATCCGGCTCGGCAACGTGCTGCAGGACCCGACGCTCGCGATGCCCACCGTGGTGCTCGTGGCCGTGTGGAAGAACTTCGGCTTCTACATGGTGATCTTCCTGGCCGGGCTGCAGGAGATCCCCACGAGTCTGTACGAGGCAGCGCAGCTCGACGGCGCGAACGGCCGCCAGCGGTTCGCGAACGTCACCTTCCCGATGCTGAGCAACACGATGGCGTTCGTCGTGATCGTCGCCCTCATCGCTGCACTGCAGGCGTTCGACCAGATCTACGTCCTGACCGGCGGTGGTCCGTACCGGTCGACCGAGACGATCGTCATGCAGATCTACCAGTCCGGCTTCAAGGACCTCGACCTCGGGTTCGCGAGCGCCCTGGCGTACGTGCTCCTCATCGCGACCCTGCTGCTCAGCCTCGTGCAGTTCCTGTTCTTCGGGAAGCGCGGAGAGGACACCGCATCATGACCGCGCTCCCCCGTCCCGCGACCGTCGTCCGACGCAGCACGGTGGCCCGTCGCCAGCCGTCGATGCGGTGGCTCGGCTTCGCAGCCGTGGCCGTCGTGACCCTGGCGGTGCTGCTCCCCGTGCTCGTGATCGTGTTCACAGCGTTCAAACCGGCGAGCGAGGTCAACGCCTACCCGCCGACGCTGTTCCCGCACACCTGGACGCTCGACAACTTCCGGGCGATCTTCACGCAGCTGCCGTTCGGGCGGCTCATCCTGAACAGCTTCGCCTTCGCCGGCGGTGTGACGGTGTTCGCGCTGGCGTTCGACGCGCTCGCCGCCTACGCCCTGGCACGGCTCGACTTCCGGGGCAGCAAGGTGCTGCTCATCGTGATCGTCGCCAGCCTGATGATCCCGTTCCAGGCGACGCTCATCCCGATCTACCAACTGGTGTCCGACCTCGGGTGGGTGAACACGTTCGCGGGGCTGATCGCGCCGCGCGCGGCCGACGCCTTCGGGATCTTCTTCCTGCGGCAGTTCTTCGTGTCGCTCCCCCGCGACCTGGACAACGCGGCGCGGATCGACGGGGCCTCGGAGTGGCGGATCTTCCGGAGCGTCGTCCTGCCGAACGCCGTCCCCGCCCTGCTCACCCTCGGCATCTTCACCTTCGTCAACAACTGGAACGACCTGCTCTGGCCGCTGGTGTTCACCACCGACCAGGACATGGGGACCATCACGTCCGGCCTCACCCTGCTGACCGGACCCGGCGGGATCATCCCGCAGGGCGTGATGATGGCCGGCGCCCTGATCGCCGTGCTGCCCCTCGCCGTCATGTTCCTGCTCGTGCAACGCCGCTTCATCGAGAGCGTCGCCAGCACCGGGCTCAAGTGACGACGACACCGCACGAGCCCGGAGCGGCCGTGCCCACCACGAAACGAGACACCATGCACTGGTCCGACGACGGCAGGCTGCACTTCGCCCTGGGCATCGAGGACACCTTCGTCCCGCAGGCCCGACCGGGTGAACGGCCCATCGACGAGTACGAGCTGACCGACCACTACCGGCAGTACGCGGCCGACCTCGGGCTGGCGGTGGACGTCGGCGCCGAGCTGCTCCGCTGGGGCGTGCCCTGGTACCGGGTCGCCCCCGAGCCGGGCGTCTGGGACTGGTCGTGGGTGGACGGCGTCATGGCGCGGTTCCGCGAGACCGGCCTGCGCCCCGTGGTCGACCTGCTGCACTACGGCACACCGCTCTGGCTCGACGGGCAGTTCGCCCACCCCGACTACCCGGCGCACGTCACCGAGTACGCCGCCCGGTTCGCGGCGCGGTACGGCGACGTCGCCACCGACTACACGCCGGTCAACGAGCCCGTCATCCACGCCCTGTTCTCGGGTGAGTACGGGTACTGGCCCCCGTACCTGACCGGCGCGGAGGGGTCGGCCCGGATCGCGTCCGCCCTGGCCAAGGGGTTCGTCTCGACGCAGCACGCGATCACCCGCGAGCTCGGAGACGCCGCCACCTTCGTGCACGTGGACGCCGGCATCCGGTACGTGGGCGATGTCGACGCCCCGGAACACCGCGACACGGTCGCCCGCCTGCGCGCCCAGACGTTCCTGGTCGAGGACCTGGTCACCGGTGGCGTCGACGACGCGCACCCCCTGGTCGGTCGGCTGCGCTCCGGGGGTGTCACCGACGCCGACCTCGACTGGTTCCGGCAGCACGCCGTCCGGCCCGACGTGATGGGCGTCAACTACTACCCGCTGCACTCCACCGAGGTCTTCGAGGCGGGGGTTCACCACGGCGGCGGGTTCGCCGACCCGCGGCCCTACGAGGACACCGGCGTCGAGGGGCTCCGCGACGTGCTCACCACCTACGCCGAGCGCTACGGCGCCCCGGTCATGCTCACGGAGACGTGCGTCACCGGTTCGGTCGAGGAGCGCATCGGCTGGCTGGACGCCTCGGTCACGGCCGTGCGGGAGCTCCGTGACGAGGGCGTGCCGGTCGTCGGCTACACCTGGTGGCCGCTGTTCGACATGTACGAGTGGACCTGGCGGCACACGGACGCCCCACGCCAGGAGCACCTGCTCACGATGGGCCTCTTCGACCTCGTCGAGGACGGCGCCGGCGGCCTCGACCGTCGCCGCAACCCGGTCGCCGACGCGTTCGCTGCGCACACGCGAGAGGAACGGGCCGTGGCAGCGGCCCTGTCGGCGACCACCTGAGGGTCTGGAGGCGCGGGTCGGGTCGGTCCCGCGCCTCCAGTCCGTCTCCGCGCACCACCACTGCACCACCAACCGAACGGAGCACCATGTCCCTCCGCCTCGGCGCCGCTCCGGCGCCTCGTCGACGCCGAACGCTCGCGCTCGTCCTCACCGCTGCCGCCGCCGCGGCAGCCCTCGTCGCCGGTGTCACCGGCCCCCTCCCCGCCCAGGCGGTCACGACCGGCAACGGAGCCCTCGTGTACTCGCCGGCAGCGGGTTCCTCGTTCAACCCCGAGGGCGGCCGCGCTGCCGGCACCACCTACGCGAAGAACATCGTCCTGAAGAACAGCGGATCGGCCAACGGCCAGCAGTTCGTCACCTTCGACCAGCTCGTGCTCGAGAACGGCGTGCAGGTCTACCCGATCTACCGGAGCACGGACAACGGCACCTCGTGGAGCCGCGTCGCCACGGTCAAGCCGAGCACCCAGTTCCCGACGCTCACCCGCACCGCGCAGCCCTCGCTGTACGAGACCCCGGTCCAGCTCGGCACGATGCCGGCCGGCACGCTGCTGCTGAGCGGCATGATCATGCCCACCGACCGCTCGAGCAGCCGACTGGTCATGTACAAGAGCCTCGACCACGGGCTGACCTGGTCCTTCGTGAGCACCGTCGACACCGGCGGCCCGGCCACCTACGACCCGAGCCCGAGCTCGACGACCTCGACGGTGTGGGAGCCGTCCGTCGCCGTCGACGCGAACGGCGGGCTGGTCACCTACTTCTCGGACGAGCGGCAGAAGGCGAACAACGTCCTGCAGGCCGTCAGCTACCGGCGCTCGACGGACGGTGGCCTGACCTGGGGCGGCCTGGTCAACGTGTCCGCACCGACCAACAAGAGCGACCGTCCGGGCATGATCACGGTGACGAGGATCCCGAACGGCAACTACGTGGCGACGTTCGAGGTCGTGAACCGGCCGAGCCAGACGAACAACACGGCGCCGGTGTACTTCAAGACCTCACCGGACGGTCTGAACTGGAGCCCCGAGACGAGCATCGGCACCAAGATCGCGCTGCCGGACGGCCGTGGCGTCGGGTCGTCGCCCGAGGTGCGCTGGGTGCCGACCGCCGGCAACGCCAACGGCATGATCGTCGTCTCGTCCAAGTGGTCCCTCGACAGCGCGGGCAACATCGACGGCGGCCAGAACTTCGTCGTGAACCGCAACCAGGGCACGGGCTCGTGGGAGCAGCTGCCGTACGCGGTGACGTACGACGCGCGAGACGCCGAGGGCGGGACGTTCAGCGGCTTCGCCCAGGGCTTCGACTCGAGCGCCGACGGCAAGACGCTGTACCAGGCGACGAACGTCGAGAACCTCACCACCACGTACAACGACGTGCGGGTCGGGTCGATCCCGATCAACGCGCAGCGGTACGAGGCCGAGTCCGCGGTCCGGAACGACACGAGCACCGTCACCCAGGCCGACGCGGTCGGCGGCGCGAAGGTCGGCAACATCAACAACGCGACGAGTTCCGTGCAGTTCACGGTGCAGGCCGCGACCGCGGGGACGTACACGGTGAACGTCCGGTACGACAACGGCACGGGTGCGACGAGCACGCACGCGCTCGCGGTCAACGGCGCCTCGGCCGGGTCGGTCAGCTACGCGCCGACCGTCAACTGGGGCCGGTTCGGATGGGCACAGAAGACGGTCACGCTGAAGGCCGGCGCGAACACGCTCACCTTCACCAAGGGGACAGGGTTCGCCGAGCTGGACCAGATCCAGGTGTTCCAGCCCTGACGCCGCACCCGCGGCCCTGGTCGTGACCAGGATGCGGACGGGAGGCCCGTGGCGGACCCGCCACGGGCCTCCCGTCCGTCCTGGTGCCGCGTCTCAGGCCGCGACCGGCTCCGCAGGTCGGTCACGCAGTGCCGGGCAGTGCTCGGCGGTGGGGTGCTCGGTGATCGCGATGACCTGGTCGAGGCGCCCCCGGACCGCCTCGAGCTCGGCCAGCTGCGCGGTGATCCGGTCCCGCTCCGCGATGAGCAGCGCGAACGACTCCGGCGTCGACTCCCCACGGTCGACGCAGGGCAGCAGCTGCACGATCGTGCGGCTCGCGAGCCCGGCGGCGAACAGCTGCTGCACGAGCTGGACCCGCTCGACGGCTGCGTCCGTGTAGACCCGCTGCCCGCTCGCGGTGCGCGACGCGGTGAGCAGCCCCTGCTCCTCGTAGTACCGCAGCGAGCGGACGCTGACGCCGGTCTCCGCAGCGAGGTCACCGATGCGCATGGTGCTCCGATCCGGGGCTTGCCCCTGACATGGATGTGAGGTCTTAGCGTAGCCGAGCCGCTGCGGGAGACACCCGCGCGGCAGGAGGAGACACCATGGACATCGCTGGATCGGTTGCACTCGTCACCGGCTCGAACCGGGGCATCGGACGCCGCTTCGCCCTGGAGCTGCTGGAGCGCGGAGCGTCGAAGGTCTACGCGACCGCACGCCGACCCGAACTCGTCGACGTCGAGGGCGTCGTCGCGCTGCCCCTCGACATCACCGACCAGGCCTCGGTCGACGCGGTGGCAGCCGCCGCGGGGGACGTGACGCTGCTCGTGAACAACGCCGGCATCTCGACGCAGGGCTCCCTGGTGACCGACGACCTGACCATCGTCCGGAAGGCCATGGACACGCACTTCTGGGGCAGCCTGTCGATGATCCGCGCCTTCGCACCGGTGATCGAGCGGAACGGCGGCGGCGCGATCGTCAATGTGCTGTCGGCCCTGTCGTGGTTCGCGGCGCCCGGCGCGGGTGGCTACGCCGCGGCGAAGGCGGCCGAGTGGAACATGACGAACGCCGTCCGCCTGGAGCTCGCCGACCGGGGCATCAGCGTGCAGGGACTCCACCTCGGTGCGGCCGACACCGACATGATGGGCGACTACGACGGCCCGAAGACGGACCCGACGGACGTGGCCCGTGCGGCACTCGACGGTGTGGAGCGTGGCGTGGCCGAGGTGCTCGTCGACGACTGGAGCCGGATGGTGAAGGCGTCGCTCGCCGATGCACCGGAGCCCTTCTACGCGCAGATGGCCTGAGCCGCCGCCCCTGACTGGGGGCGTGTCCCCGCAGCGCAGTCCTGGACCCGCTGCGTGGTCATCGGCGAGCATGGACCCCGATCAGGAGCGGGGGGCACGTCGCCTGCCGCTGGAAGGGAACCATGCGTCCTGTCAGGAACGCGCTGAGCACCGGGGCGATCGTCGCGATCCTCGCCGGTCTCACCATCACCGCAGCACCCGCCCAGGCGGCGACCCCGGGGGCCGGCGCGAGCTGCGCCCCCGGGACGCTGTCGGTGCAGACGCTCGAGAGCGGCTGCACGGCGACGTCCGGCACGGTCGTGACGCCCGACGGCCGCACCTTCGCGCTCCCCGCGCCGGGTGAGAGCGTCATGGCGAGCAGCTCGGCCGCCCCCGGGGCGCCCGAACTCGCCGACGTCCTCATCGCGAACAACGGCTCCGCCGGTGTCGCCGTCCGCGTCGACGAGGCCTGGACCGGTTCGGCCCCCGCCGTCCAGCAGGAGCGTGCGCAGAGCCAGGCCGCGACGGCACAGGCCGGTCCCGCCGCGACGACCGCTGCGACCACGAAGTGCACGAGCACGGCGTACAAGGCGTCCGGCTACACCTGGCCGAGCACGGTCAAGTGGTACTACAACCAGACCGACCAGAAGTCGACGTACGCCAAGGACGCCCTGCGCAAGGGGGCGAACGCCTGGAACGGCACGATCTCGGCGTGTGACCGCACCGTCACGTCGACGGCAAAGAACGACTACCTGCGTCTCGCGACCCAGAAGCCCAACCTCACCAAGGACGGCGGCTGCTCGCAGAACAACGGCTACAACGTGATGGGCTGGGGCAAGCTCCCGACCGGCACCCTCGGTGTCACGTGCGTCTGGTTCGACGGCAACGGCAACGCCCGCGAGGCCGACCAGCGCTACGCCACCGGCTTCAAGTGGAGCTCGACGGCCACCTGCTCGGGCGCGCGCTTCGACACCCAGGTCGTCGCGACCCACGAGTGGGGTCACCTGTACGGCCTCGACCACGTGAAGACCGGCACCGGCCAGGTCATGGAGCCGTCCGGCGGCTACTGCGAGCTCGACGGCCGCACGCTGGGCCGTGGCGACATGACGGGTATCTCGACGCTCTACTGAGCTCGACGATCTGCAGAGAGTCGGACGGGGTCGTGGCGGAGAACCGCCGCGACCCTATCCGTCTGTGGGTCTCGGTCAGGCCGCGTCGGCGCAGTCGGTCTTGGTCGGACCGCGTCGGCGCGGTCGGTCTTGGTCAGACCGCGTCGGCGCGCAGGAACTCCGCCACCGGCGTCGACCCGGTGTTGAAGCGGAACGTGTTGCCGGCCGTGCCGGGGTTCTCGACCACGTCGGCGACCACGTGCGCCACGTCACCGCGCGGCACCTGGGTCGACGAGCCGTCCCAGTCGACGGAGCCGGTCGGCTCGTCGTCGGTCAGGGTGCTCGGGGCGACGATCGTCCACTGCAGCCCCGAGTCGCGGAGCACGGCGTCGGCGATCATCTTCGACTGCGCGTACGCGAAGAAGTCCTGGTCCTGCGGGACGCCGTGGTCGAGCTGCGAGCCCGAGAACGACACCATCACGTACCGGTCGACGCCGGCCTGCTTCGCCCCCTGGATCGACAGCACCGCAGCGTCGCGGTCGATCGCCCAGGTCCGGTCGACGGACCCGCCACCGGCACCGGCCGACCACACCACGGCGTCGTGCCCGCGGACGAGTTCGGCGAAGTCGTTCAGGGACTGCTGCTGGATGTCCGCGACGAGCGGTTCGCCGCCGTGTGCTCGGATCTCATCGGACTGGTCGGCGTTCCGGATGACGGAGGTGACCGTGTGTCCGCGCTCGGACAGGATGCGGGTGGCGAGGAGTGCGACCTTGCCGTGGCCGCCGAAGACGATGACGTTGCTCATGGGCCGGACGCTACTCGGGGCGGCTCCGTGCCCGGGGAACGCTCGATGTCCGCTCGGCGTCCGCCCGACGTCCGCCTGTCGCCCGCGATGCTCGGAACACCCGAGGTCACCGTGCGTACCGTCGGGGGCAACACGACAGGAGTCACGATGAGCAAGCAGCACGAGCAGCACACCCTGGTCCGCACCCTGGTCCTCGGCATCATGAGCGGCGGCCGGAGCGCCACCCCGCTCGCCGTCCTCGCACTGAACCACGACCGGTCTTCGCTGAAGGGTTCGTGGCAGCAGTGGAAGGTCTTCAGCACCCCGGTCGGCCGCGGGCTGCTCGTGGCCTCCGCCATCGGTGAGCTCATCGGCGACAAGCTGCCGAAGACCCCGAACCGCATCGCCCCGTCCGCACTGCTCGGACGGATCGCGTCCGGTGCCCTCGCCGGTGCCGCCCTCGGCACCACGGGCAAGCGCGACCTGCGCATCGAGGGCGCGATCCTCGGTGGCGTCGGTGCCCTCGTCGGCAGCGTCGTCGGCTGGGGTGCGCGCAAGGCCCTCGGGGGTGCGGGCCTGCCCGACCCCGTCGTCGCGCTCGCCGAGGACGCCGCGACCATCGCCGGCTCCGTGAAGGTCATCACCGCCGACTGAGCGTGCCGCTCGTGCGCGGCGGGCGCGCTGCGCTTGCTCGCCGCGGGCGCCGCGCTCGCCGCGGGCGCGTTTCGTGAGCAGGAACGGTCGGGTCGCACCGCCGCACCCGACCATTCCTGCTCACGATCCGCACGCCTCGGCCTACGGTGGCCCCCATGCACATCGTCGTCATCGGAGCCACCGGCCACATCGGCTCGTTCCTCGTCCCCCGTCTCGTCCGCTCGGGTCACCGGGTCGTCGCCGTCACCCGCGGCACGAGCACCCCGTACGCCGACGCCCCGGAGTGGCAGCAGGTCGAGCGGATCACCGCCGACCGCGAGCAGGAGGACCGCGACGGCACCTTCGGCAGCCGCATCGCCGCGCTCGGTGCCGACGCCGTCGTCGACCTCGTCTGCTTCACCGAGTCCTCCGCCGCAGCGCTGGTCGACGCGCTCCGTGGTACCGGCACGCACCTGGTGCACTGCGGCTCGATCTGGCGTGCGGGGACGTCGCACGTGCTGCCGGTCACCGAGCAGAACGCGACCCCGCCGTTCGGCGACTACGGCGTTCAGAAGGACGCCATCGCCCGGATGCTCAAGGAAGAAACCGCATCAGGCGGTTTGGTCACGACGTCGCTGCACCCCGGTCACATCAGCGGTCCGGGCTGGACGCCGATCGGTCCGCTCGGCAACCTCGACACCTCGGTGCTGACGAAGCTGTCCGCCGGCGAACCGCTCGAGGTCCCCGGTCTCGGCGCCGAGACGATGGCACACGTGCACGCCGACGACGTCGCGCAGGCGTTCCAGCTCGCGGTCGAGCACCGCGATGCGGCGGCGGGCGAGGACTTCTTCGTCACGGCTCCGACGGCGCTCACTGCGCGCGGGTACGCCCACCTGGCAGCGTCGTGGTTCGGCCAGGAGGCCCGGCTCGAGTCCGTCACGTGGGACCGGTTCCGCGAGACCACGGCTCCAGAGCACGCTGACGCCAGCTGGGAGCACCTGTCCCGCAGCCAGGTCTTCAGCACCGAGAAGGCGCGTCGTCTGCTCGGCTACGCGCCGGCGTTCACCGCCGAGGAGACCGTGCTGGACGCCGTGCGCTGGCTCGTCGACCACGGTGAGCTCGAGGTCGCGAACCCCCTGGTCCGCTGAGCCCCGTGGTCAGGCCCGCTCCGGCTCGACCACGAGCCCACGGTTCCGGTGCACGACCCAGACCGTCGCGGCGAATCCGGCCAGCACCGCGGCGCCGATCGTGACCGCCGTCCAGCCCCCGGCGTTCCACAGCACCGACGCCAGCGCGGAGCCGATCGCACCGCCGATGAAGTTCGAGGTGACGAACGCCGTGTTGAGCCGGCTCCGCGCGGCCGGGTCCACCGAGAAGAGCCGGGTCTGGTTGAGCACGTTCGCGGCCTGCACGGCGACGTCGAGCAGCAGCACGGCGAGCAGCACCACGACGATCGAGTGCGCACCGATCCCGGCGACGACCAGGGAGACGAGCAGGAGCACGATCGCTCCCCCGGTGACGGGTACCGACAGTCCCCGGTCGTGCAGTCGCCCGACCCGCTGCGCCGCCACGGCGCCCGCGAGCCCCACCAGGCCCACCAACCCGATGCTGCTGGTGGAGAAGTCGTAGGGGTCGCTGCTCAGCAGGAACGTCAGCGCGGTCCAGAACATCGTGAACACGGCGAACACCGACGAGCTGATCACGAGCGTGACCTGGACGGTCCGGTGGGTCCGGACGGCACGGAACACAGACAGGATGAGCTGCGGGTACGGCACCCCGCCGCGGGCCTCGAGCTCCGGGATGGCGCGCCGCAGCAACAGGGCGAGGACCACCGCGACGACGGCGGCGAGCACGTAGATCGCACGCCACCCGAACGCGTCCGCGACCAGGCCGCTGATCGTCCGCGACACCAGGATGCCGGTGAGCACCCCGGAGGCGATCGTGCCGACGACGCGTCCGCGCTGCGCGGGGTCCGCGAGGTCCCCGGCAAGCGGGATGAGGAGCTGCCCGGCGACCGTGGTCAGCCCGACCAGTGCCAGGGCGACCAGGAGCGTCGCGAAGGTCGGAGCGATCGCGGCGAGCAGCAGCGCGACGGCGGAGGCGACGAGCACCCAGGGGATGAGGTGCCGGCGGTCGAGGACGTCCCCGAGCGGCACGACGAGCAGGATGCCGAGGGCGTAGCCGACCTGGGTTAGCGTGACGAGCAGCCCGGCGAGCGACGCCGAGGTGCCGAGCGACGATGCGATGTCGTCGAGCAGTGGCTGCGACCAGTACAGGTTGCCGACCGCTGCTCCCCCGGCGACGGCGAACAGCAGGGTCCGGCCCGTCGACATCGAGTGGTCGGTGGTCATGCTGCGGGTGCTCCCTCGTTCACGGCGGCCAGGGCGTTCAACGTGCGCGGGTAACCGATGAGCGGGACGAGCACGGTCAGGACGTCCAGCATCTGCTGGCGGGTGTTCCCGACGTTCAGGTTGCCGGCCACGTGCCCCTGCACCTGGGCGTCGGCCCCGCCGAGCGCCGCGAGCAGCGCGAAGGTCAGGAGTTCACGGGTGGGCAGCGACAGCCCGTCCCGGCCGACGGTGTCCCCGAAGCAGTTGCCGGACAGGAACCGCTGGAAGTGCACGGCGTCCGCGGCGGCGTTCTCGTACATCGCGTCGATGCGGTCCGCACCGACGACGGAGCCCTGCACCGCTCGGCCGCGCTCGAGTCGGTCCGCCGGGGTCGTCGTCGACTGTCCGGCCAACGGCAGGGTGACCCCGCGGGCGACCAGTACGGCGTTGGTGATCGTCAGGAAGTCGCCGACGCGTGCGGAACCGACGTAGGCCACGGCCTGGTAGACGATCTCCTTCGCCTCGGTGGGCGAGAGCGGGCCGTCGAGGGCCTCGTCCAGCAGGTCGCGGAACGCCGTCGGCGCCCCGGCCGCGATCGTCGCACCGAGCTGGACGACCACGCGGTCGTGCTCGCTGAGTGATGCGTTCCGCAGGGTCTCGTCCACGAAGTCGGCGTGGTACCGGGCGAACTCGGGGTCGGTGTCGGCGAAGGTCATGTCCTCGACGCTAGGGCCGACCGCAGGACCGTGACAGGTGCTGTCCTCCCCCCTCAGCCGTCACCGTCGCCGGAACAGCTCCCCCAGGTGCCACGGCCCGGGCGCGAGCCGCACCGCTGCCTCGGCTCGGACCCGTTCCTCGAGTTCACGGTCGCGGGTGAGCTCGTGGATCTCCTGCTCGGCACGCCACCGGAACCGCAGTCGGCCGAGGAACCCGGTCGGCGGAGCCGGCACGACGGTCTCGACGGACTCGGTCTCGTTCACGCGTCCTCCCCGGCAGCAGCAGCACCAGCGACGGAAGCGGTCGACACAGCCGCCGCACTCGTCGCACCGGTCGCGCTCGTCGCCGCGAGGTTCGCCAGCAGCTGCAGCCGTTCCTCGGACGCCGACCCGGGCTCGGTGCCGTACACGACCATGGTCAGCCCCGAGTCCGTGACGAGCTCCATCGTCTCGTAGCTCATGTCGATGTCGCCCACGTCCGGGTGGTGCACGCGCTTCACACCGCTCCGGTGCCGCATCACGTCGTGAGCGGCCCAGCGCCGCCGGAACTCGTCACTGCGGGTGGAGAGCTCCCCGATCAGGTCGGTCAGTCCCTTGTCGTACGGCGAGCGGGCCGCCTCGGCGCGCAGGGCGGCGACCACGTCGCCGGCGACCGAGTCCCAGTCTCGCCAGAACTGCTGACCGCGCGGGTCGAGGAACGCGAAACGCGCGGTGTTCGGGGTGCCGGAGCGCGACAGGAACAGCGGCGAGTACACCGCTCGGGCGAGCGCGTTGCCGGCGAGGAAGTCGAACCGGCCGTTGCGGACCCAGGCCGGGGCGCTGATCGAGTCGAGCACCCGCTGCACGTTCGGCCGGACCTTCGACGTCGGGGTCGTCCGGCGCGAGGCACCCGAAGCGTTCTGCAGACGGGCCAGGTCGAACAGGTGCGCGTGCTCGGCATCGTCGAGACGCAGCGCACGGGACAACGACTCGAGGACGCTCTCGGAGACCCCGGTCAGGTTCCCGCGCTCGAGGCGGACGTAGTAGTCGACGCTCATCCCCGCGACCAGCGCGAGCTCTTCGCGCCGCAGCCCCTTGACGCGGCGGACCCCACCGAAGTCGGGCAGACCGACCTGTTGCGGCGTGACGCGCTCGCGGCGTGTGCGGAGGAAGTCGCGCACTTCGCTTCTGGTGTCCATGCGTCCACGGTACGGCCGGCCGGGTGCCGGAAGCAGGGGTTGGTGGTACCCGTCAGCCGAGGGTCGGCGGTCGTAGCGTCGTCGGCATGGAGACAGTCACCCTGAACAACGGACTCGAGATCCCCGCCATCGGTTTCGGCGTGTTCCAGAGCGCCCCGGAGGAGACCGTGGACGCCGTCCGCACGGCCCTGGAGACCGGGTACCGCCACATCGACACCGCCGCCGCGTACGGCAACGAGCGCGAGGTCGGCGAGGGCATCCGCGCCTCGGGCGTCGACCGCGACGACATCGTCGTCGAGACCAAGATCTGGGTCTCGGACTACGGCTTCGACGAGACCCTGCACGCCTTCGACAAGGCCACCGGCAAGCTCGGCTTCGACATGATCGACGTGCTGATCCTGCACCAGCCCGCACCGGACCGCTTCGAGCAGACCGTGCAGGCGTACCGGGCCCTCGAGCGCCTGTACGCCGACGGCAGGGTCCGCGCGATCGGTGTGAGCAACTTCATGCCCCACCACCTGCGCTCCTTGCTCGAGCAGTCCGACGTCATCCCGGCGCTCAACCAGGTCGAGCTGCACCCGTACTTCACCCAGCCGGACGTCCAGCGCGCCGACGCCGAGCACGGCATCCTCGACCAGGCGTGGTCCCCCATCGGTGGCATCACGTTCTACCCCGGCTGGGGCGACGAGCGGGTCAGCGTGATGGACGACCCGACGATCCGGTCGATCGCCGAGGCGCACGGCAGGACGCCGGCGCAGGTGATGCTCCGCTGGCACGTGCAGCAGGGGCGGAACGCGATCCCGAAGTCGACGAACCCCGGTCGCATCGCCGAGAACTTCGCCGTCTTCGACTTCGCGCTGACGGACGACGAGCTCGCGCGGCTCGACGCCCTGGACACCGGCCGTCGCAACGGCCCGGACCCGGACGGGACGGACACGAGCCGGTTCGACCGGGTGATCCCGGAGGTCTGACGCGACCACGGGCGGCCTGGAGGCGCGGTGCGGGCCCGCCCCGTCCTCCCTCGCAGGCTCGGTCGGCGCGGCCCGCGTGACGCTGGCGCGTCACCGCTGAGCGGGCCGCGCCCGACCATGCGGTGGTCGCGACCACCGCATCAGGCGAGCTGGCGCGCCCGCTCCGCGATGCCCTCGGTCGCCGCCCACGACGCCAGCACCCGCAGGGCGTCGGCCGTGGGGCTGCCCGGGGTCGCCGGATAGATCGTGAGCGAGAGCCCCGGGTCCTCGGCGAGTTCGAGCGTCTGGAAGTGCAGTTCGAGCGGCCCCACGACGCTGTGCCGGAACGACTTCACGCCGGCGTAGTGGCGGCGGACGTCGTGCGCTGCCCAGAGCTCGCGGAAGTCGTCGCTCCGCATCGACAGCTCGCCGATCAGCGCGGCGAGGTCCTTGTCGTTCGGGGTCCGGCCCGCTTCGCGGCGCAGGATCGCGACGTTCGTGTGCGCGGCCCGCTGCCAGTCCTGGTAGAAGTTCCGCGCTTGGGGGTCGAGGAAGATGAAGCGCGAGAAGTTCATCGGCCGCGCCGGTGCCGCGACCAGGTCCGAGTGCATCGCGAAGCCGAGCGCGTTCGCGGCGACGATGTCCTGCCGGTTGTTGATGATCATCGCCGGGGCGTCCGTGACGACGTCGAGCAGGTACTGCAGCTCCGGTCGGACGGCAGCGACGGGCACGACACGACCGGCGCGACGCGGGGTCTCGTTCTGGTGCTGCGACAGGTCGCGCAGGTGCTCCTGCTCGGCGGGGTCGAGCTGCAGGGCCCGGCCGATGGCGTCGAGCACGCTGTCCGAGACCCCCTGCAGGTTGCCGCGCTCGAGCCGCGTGTAGTAGTCGATGCTGACGCCGGCCAGGCGCGCGACCTCTTCGCGACGCAGCCCGGTGACGCGACGCCGCGTGCCGAAGGTCTCGACGCCGGCCTGCTCGGGGGTGATGCGGGCGCGACGGCTGGAGAGGAAGTCGCGCGCTTCGCCGCGGTGGTTCATGCCGTCACGGTACTTCGCCCCGTCCGGCGCGAGCGAGGGGCTGCGGGAACCCCTTTCACGTGCGCGTGAACGGGACGGAGACGATCCGGTCGTCCCCGCTCGACGGCGTCCCGCGGCCGTCGGTGTTGTTCGTGACGAACCAGAGCGTGTCCGACGGGCCCTCGAGCACCGTCCGGATGCGGCCGAAGTCGCCCGCGAAGTACTCGGTCGCCGTGCCGGGGTCGTCGGCCGGGATCGCCCGGAGCACCTCGCCCCGCAGGTTCGCGACGAACACCGTGTCGTCGACGACGGCGAGGCCGCTGGGGGACGCCTCGTCGGTGGACCACTGCTGCACGGGGTCGACGAAGCCCTGGTCCTCGCCACCGGTGCCCTCGACCTCGGGCCAGCCGTAGTTCGACCCGGGCTCGATCACGTTGAGCTCGTCGTGGGTGTTCTCACCGAACTCCGACGCGAACATCGTGCCGTCCGACGACCACCCCATGCCCTGCACGTTGCGGTGCCCGAGGCTCCACACCGGCGACCCGTCGACCGGGTTGTCGGCGGGGACGTCGCCGTCCGGGGTGAGCCGCAGGATCTTGCCCGCGAGTGACTCCTCGTCCTGCGCGTCCGTGCTCGCGCCGGCGTCCCCGACGCTCGCGTAGAGCATGTCGTCGGGCCCGAACGCGATCCGCCCGCCGTCGTGGAACGTGTTCTTCGGCAGGCCGTCGATGATCGTCGTCGCCTCGCCGAGCCCCCACGACCCGGTGCTCCCCGTCAGCTCGTACCGCTGGATCCGGTTGCCGTCGTCGGCCGTGGAGTACACGAACAGGTCGTCGTCGTGCAGCGCGAGCCCGAGCAGTCCGCCCTCGCCGCCGTGGCTGACTCCGTCGACGGTGCCGACCTGACGGGTGGTGCCGTCGGACCGCAGCTCGAGCACCCGGGCCGAGTCGCGCTCGCTGACCAGTGCGTCGCCGTCGTCACCCGTCAGGACCACCGACCAGGGAGCCTCCAGGCCGGTGACCACGTCGGTGGTGTCACCGTCGAGCGCCACCTGACCGGCCGACAGGTCGGCGGGCGCAGTCGCGCGCGCCGACGGCGAGCCGCCTCGGTCGGATCCGTCCCGCTCTGCTCCGTCGCCGCTCGTGCAGGCGGTGAGGGCGAGCGCTGCGACGGCGGCGAGGCCGGCCACCGACCAGAGGCGGCGGCTGCGGGGCGTTCCGGCGGGTGTGTCCACGATGATCCTCCCGGGGTCGTGGGTCGATCACACACGCTGCGTTCGGGAAACCCCTGAGGGGGTCTGTCGGCACCTCCCGACGGTGCGCACGGCGGCCTACCGTCGTCGGCATGCAGATCGAACCGAAGCAGCCGACCGTCAAGAACCCGCCCGAGCAGTTCACCGGCGACGTGTACCTCGACGCCATCGCCTCGCCGAAGGAGCCCGGTCAGACGATGACCGTCGCCAAGGTCCGGTTCGTGCCCGGCGCCCGCACCGCCTGGCACTCGCACGCCAAGGGGCAGACCCTGCACGTCACCGAGGGCGTCGCGCGGATGGGCACCCGGGACGGCCGCGTCATCGAGGTGCAGGCTGGACAGACCGTCTACACGCCCGCCGGCGAGGAACACTGGCACGGCGCGACCCCCACCGACTACATGGAACACCTCGCGATGCTCGAGGCCGCCGACGACCCGGCGACGACCACCACCTGGCTCGAGCACGTGAGCGACGAGGAGTACACCGCATGACCACCATCGCCATCGTCGGGGCCGGCAAGGGCCTCGGCCTCGCCGTCGCCGAGCGCTTCGCCCGTGAGGGCTTCGCCGTCGCCCTGATCTCCCGCAACCAGGACCGCCTGGACGGCCTCGCCGCGGAACTGCGCGAGCGCGGCCACACCGCAGCCGGGTTCGCCGCGAACGTCCGTGACGGGGACTCCCTGCGCACCGCACTCGAGCGCGCCACGGAGCAGCTCGGCCCCATCGAGGTGCTGCAGTACAGCCCACTCCCCGCCAAGGAGTACATGCGCCCCGTGCTCGAGACCACGGCGGACGACCTGGTCGGCCCGATCGAGTTCTCGGTCTACGGCTCGGTCAACGCCGTGCGCCAGGTGCTGCCCGGCATGCGCGCCATCGGCCACGGCACGATCCTGTTCGTCAACGGCGGCAGCGCGGTCCGACCGGGCGCCCGCGTCACCGGCACGTCCGTCGCCTTCGCCGCCGAGAGCGCCTACGCGCAGCTGCTGCACGACGCCGTCCGCGACGAGGACGTCCACGTCGGCCAGCTCATCATCCCGTTCGGCATCGACGACGGGCAGCCCGAGCACTCCGGGGAATCCATCGCCGACCGCCTGTGGGCGATCCACACGGACCGCGGCGACTTCCGCACCTACGCGGAGGCGCTGCCCGAGCTCGCGTGACCGCGGCGCTCGCCGTTTCGTGAGCAGGAATGGTCGGGTCCGGCACAGCGACCCGACCATTCCTGCTCACCATGTGACGGACGGGAGGCCCGTGGCGACGCCGCCACGGGCCT
>NZ_MJGT01000013.1:0-9649 GCF_001864975.1 Curtobacterium sp. MMLR14_002 | reverse complement strand
CGGGCCTCCCGTCCGTCAGTGCGCCCGTCGCACCGCCACCCGCCGCCGACCCCGCGAGGTCAGCCAGGCCCCGGCCGTCACCACGAGGGGCAGGCCGATCGCGAGCAGCGCCAGCACCGGCCAGTCCGGCACGAACGGCATGTGGTTCACCCCGACCGGACTCTCGGTGAACCGCAGGGTCAGGGCGCGGATCGGCAGGAGTCCGAGGAGCGTCCCGATCACCGAGCCGACCGTGGCCAGGATCGCCGCCTGCCACGTCGACACCCCTCGGCGCAGGCGTGGTGCGGCACCGATGGCGTCGAGCACCTCGTCGTCCCGTCGGCCGTCGGACCGTGCGAGTCCGATCGCCACCGCCGTCGCACCGATCGTGACGGCCGCGGCCAGTGCGAGCACGATCGCCCGGATGATCGCCTCGTTGTCGGTGGGGCCGGCTTCGTACATGAACGACGGGCCGCTCCACCGTGCACGGTCGTCGCCGCCGAAGCTCTGCCACGCCGAGCTCAGCTCGTCCGCCTGGGCCGGGTCGAGGTCGTGGGGCAGCGTCGTGACGAGCATGCCGTCGACCACGGGCACGCCGTACCGTTCGGCGGTCGCCTTCGTCATGAAGACGCCGACCTGGATCCGCGGGGTCTGCACGTCGAGTACCGCGGGGATCGAGACGCTGGCCGCCGGTCGGCTGCGCTCGGTGATGGGGTCGCTCTCCCACGTCCGGTCGTGGAAGGTGTCGACGCGGACCGCACCGTCGTGGGCGTACTCGGGCCAGAGCGACACGGCCTCGCCGCCCTCGAGCGCGTCCCGCACGGCGGCGGACGGCCGGTGCCCGGTGAGCACGGCGTAGTCGTCGACGGTCCCCGTCCAGATGTGCGGGCTCGACACGCTCGCCGTGTCCAGGTAGTAGGAGCAGCTCCTGGTGTCGTTCACCGGGCAGTCGTACGCGCTCCAGCGGTGCGGGATCGTGACGGTCGAGGGGGTGTCGCCCGGCTGCTCCTGCGCGACACCGAGCACCCGGATGCGGTCCTGGTCGAAGACCCCGGACACCACCTTCGCGGCGTGGGCCGTCAGTTCCGCGTCGTGGCGACCGGTGCTGCCGCCGTCCTTCGTCTCGGTCTGCACCTCGGCCGTCGCGACCCCGACCGCCGTCGAGTACTCGTACCCACGGACGTACTGGGCGTGGCTCGACGCACTCCACGTGATCACGACGGAGGCCACGAACACGACGCTCATCACGCTCGCCAGCACCGGCACCGTGCGGACCGGGTTGCGGCGGGCGTCGCGGGCGGCGAGCCGGGCGGACAGACCGGCCCGCGAGGTGAGCCGGGTGATCAGGGCGAGCAGCCACGGTGAGCAGATGGCGATGCCGAGCTGCATCAGGCACGGCCCGATCGCGACGCCGGCACCGACGACGTAGGCCCACCGGTCGTGCTGCACCGGGCGGTCGTTGAGCATGAGGACGCCGACGCCGCACGCCAGCGTCATCACCGCACCGAGGACCACGAGCAGCGGCCCCCAGATGCGCCGACGACGGCGGGCGGGACGGCTGACGGGCACTGGACGGAGCGAGCCCCGCAGTGCCGCGAGCACGTTGATCCGGGTCGCCGACCGTGCGGCGACGAGCGCGGAGACGAGTCCGGCGAGCACCCCGGCGGCCGCGATGGACAGCAGCAGGAGCGGCGGCACGTGCAACCCGGGGAACGACGCCACGTTGCCGTTGTCGATCAGCCGGTAGGCGAGCACACCGATCCCGGTGCCGGCGGCGACCCCGAGGACCGCGCCGACGAGCCCGAGCACCAGGCCCGACCCGGCGACGATCGTGCGGACGAACCGCTTGTCGCCGCCGACGCTCGTGACGATGGCGTACGAGCGGGTGTCCGCCCGGGTGCCGACCAGGAACGCGGCCCCGGCGAGCAGGGCGACCTCGAACATCGCGAAGACGCCGAGCAGTCCCATCGCCCCGAGGTACCAGCCGAGCGACGAGCCCAGCTGCCCACCGGGGAGCCGGGCGTCGGGCGGGTCGAGCACGACCGGCCGTGACTGCACGATGATGCCGTGCGCGTTGAGCTCCCGGATCTCCGACCACGTCGGGGCGTCCGACGGCAGGTACACGGTGACGTCGGTGAGCCCGACGTCGTCGGTGGTGTCGGTCGTCGAGAGCGTCGTGCCCCAGGGCAGGAACACGCCCTGCGAACCCGGGTCCGTCCCCAGGTCGGTCATGGTGCCGGTGATCGTGAAGCGCTTGGTGACCGGGTCGGTCAGGTCCACCGTGTCGCCGATCTGCACCCCGAGGCGGTCGAGCGTCGCCGGCGTGACCATGAGCTCACTGCGCGTGGTCGGCCTGGAACCGTCGAGCACGTGCCAGTGGCCCTCGAGCGACGGGTCCCAGACGCTGCCCTCGACGGCGGTCAGTCCGACCGGGCCGTGCGCACCCTGGAGCACGACGGGCGTGCTGCCCACCGGGATCGACAGGGCGCCGTCGGGCACGTGCGCCAGGACGTTCGCGAAGGGGGAGTCCTCGTCCGACTTCGTGACGGGGCTGTTCCGCTTCGAGTCCGTGGATTGCCACTGGACGGGGTCCTGCACCATGCCGGGCAGGTCCGGGCCGGACACCCGCATCTGCGCCGATGCCTGGCCGAGGTCGTAGTCGAGCCGCTCGGTTGCGGTGGCCTGTGTGGACTGCACCACGACGGCGACCGCGGCGAACCCGGCGGTGGGGATCCCGATGAGCGCGATGATCAGTGCCGCACGGCCCGCCTTCGCGAACGCCAGTCGACGCCCCAGACGGAGCGCCGGTCTCAGGGCGAACGGCGTCCGGCCGGTCCCGGCACGCCGACCCCGGCTCACGAGGCGGTCCGGTCCGTCAGCGCGGCCTCGACGCCCGAGTACACGGTCTCGTCGACCACCCGACCGTCGCGCAGGAACACGATCCGGTCCGCCCAGGCCGCGTGCCGGGCGTCGTGGGTCACCAGGAGGGCGCCGGCTCCGGCGTCGACGTGCCGACGGAGCATGCGGAGCACGACCTCGCCGGTCTGCGAGTCGAGGGCCCCGGTCGGTTCGTCGGCGAGCACGAGCCGGCGCTCGCCGACCACGCCGCGGGCGATCGCGACGCGCTGCTGCTGGCCGCCGGACAGGTCGTCCGGGTAGGCGTCGGATCGGTGCGACAGCTCGACGTTGTCCAGCGCGAGTTCCGCGGCGCGGCGGGCCTGCGAGGCCTTCCACCCGTCGAGCTCGAGCGGCAGTGCCACGTTCTCGACCGCGGTCAGCGAGGGGATCAGGTTGAAGTCCTGGAACACGAACCCGATGAGCCGGCGCCGCAGCGCTGCGAGCTCCTTGGCGGGACGGTCGGACACGAAGGCGCCGTCGATCAGCACCTCACCGCTCGTCGGTGGCAGCAGGGTGCCGGCGCAGGCGAGCAGCGTCGACTTGCCCGAGCCCGAGGTGCCCATCACGGCCACCATTTCGCCGCGCTCGACCCGCAGGTCGATGCCGGCCAGGGCGGTGACGGCCTTCGCGCCGGAGCCGTAGTGCACGCTCACGGCATCGAGCTGCAGGAGCGGTGCGGCGGTCACCGTGCGCTCCGCGGAGCGGAAGCCGCAGCGGCAGCGGAAGCCGCAGCGTCGGCACCGGCAGGCGCCACCGGGTGCTCGTCCGGCCGGTACCGCGCGACACTCGACTCCACGTGGTCGAGCCAGCGCACCTCGGCCTCGGCCTGGAACACCATCGACTCGAGCACGAGCGACCACGCCAGGTCCGTCGACGGGTCGGTCGTCCGCTTCAGCCGCGTCAGGTCCTGCAGGTTCCGGATCGCGGCACCGCGCTGCACCTGCACCAGCCGGGCGACGTCGACCCCGGGCACGGTCACGGCGAGGGCGAACTTGATCGCCAGCTCGTCGCGGCCGCGCTTGGCCGGCACGGGCTCGCTGAACCAGCGGGCCACCTCGGCCCGACCCGCGTCGGTCGCCGTGTAGACGACGTGTCCGTCGTCGTCGGCGTCGCCGCGGGCCACGAGGCCGTCGCGTTCCAGGCGGTCCAGGGTCGTGTAGACCTGGCCGATGTTCAGCGGCCAGCTCCCGCCGGTGCGGTGCTCGAACTCCCCCCGGAGCTGGTACCCGTAGCCGGGTCCCCCCACCAGCAGCGCGAGTACGCCCATCCGAACGCTCATGACACTTCCCCTGTCTCGGGCCACCGTGGCCATACTGAGTATGCACATACCCGGTATGCGTGCGCAAGCACGGATCTGGACAGGGTGGAAAACGGACGGGAGGCGCGGTGCCAGCTGGCACCGCGCCTCCCGTCCGACCGGTCGTCGTTCGCGACCCGCGGTCGCGCCCTGAGGGTCAGTGACCCAGCTTCGCCAGCTCCTCGAACTCGTCGTCGGTCAGCTCGACCGTGGCACCCGCGAGGTTGTCCTCCAGGTGCGCGACGCTCGACGTGCCGGGGATCGGCAGCATCACCGGGGAGCGCTTGAGCAGCCAGGCGAGCGCGAGCTGCGCCGGGGTGGCGCCCTTGCGCTCGGCGATCTCGGTGAGCGGCGAGTCCTCGCCGGTCAGGCCACCCGTGGCCAGGGGGAACCACGGGATGAAGCCGATGCCCTGCTCCTCGGACCAGTCGAGCAGCTCCTCGGCGTCACGCTTCTGCAGGTTATAGAGGTTCTGCACGGAGACGATCGTGGCGATCTCCTGCGCGGCCTTGACCTCGTCGACGGAGACCTCGGACAGGCCGATGTGACGGATCTTGCCCTCGTCCTGCAGCTTCTTCAGCTCGCCGACCTGGTCCTCGAGCGGGACCTTCGGGTCGATGCGGTGCAGCTGGAACAGGTCGATGCGCTCGAGGCCCAGGCGGCGGAGGCTCATCTCCGCCTCTTGCCGGAGGTACTCGGGGCGGCCGACGGGCGGCCAGACGTTCGGGCCGGTGCGGGTGAGGCCGGCCTTCGTGGCGATGACGACGTCGTCGCCGTAGGGGTGCAGGGCCTCCTTGAGGAGCTCCTCGGCGACGTAGGGGCCGTACGAGTCGGCGGTGTCGAAGAAGTTCACGCCGAGCTCGACTGCGCGCTTGAGGACGCGGATCGCCTCGTCGTGGTCCTTCGGCGGTCCCCAGACGCCGGGGCCGGTGAGCTGCATGGTGCCGTAGCCGAGCCGGTTGACCTCGAGGTCGCCGCCGATGCGGAAGGTGCCGGAGGACGCGGCCGGACGGTTCGTGGTGTCAGTGCCTGTGGTCATGTCCCCGGTCTACGCCCGGTGCGTTGCCGGTCCCTGAGTCGGTGTCCCCCGACCGCTTTCCGGGTTCGCAGGGTCTACGGACGGGTGGGCCGCGGGTACGGGGTCTCGCCGCGTTCGAGTCCGCCGACGAGCTTGGTGAGCCGGTTCGTCCGCACCGTCGCGTTCGGGGCGGTGGTGATGCGGTGCAGCACGGCGTACCGGTTGGTGGCGTCGAGCTCGGCGAACAGCGCGGCGGCTGCGGGGGCGGCGTCGAGCGCGGCCTGCAGGTCCTCGGGCACCGTGGCCGTTGCCGAGCCGGCGTAGGCGCGGTCCCACCGGCCGTCGCCCTTGGCGCGCTCGATCTCGGCGTGCCCGCGCTCCCGCATCCGCCCCTCGGCGATGAGTGCGGCGACCAGGCCGAGGTTCCGCTGCGACCACAGCGAGGCCTTCCGACGCGGGGTGAACCGCTGGCGGTAGGTGGTGTCGTCGCGTCCGCGCCGCTGCCCGTCGATCCACCCGGAGCACAGTGCTTCGTCGAGGGCCGTGTCGTACGTCAGGGTCGTCGGCTCCGTGACGCCCTTCTTGGCGAGGACGAGCCACACGCCGTCGGGTTCGTGCTCGTGGTCGTCGAGCCAGGCACGCCACGCGGCGACGTCCGGCAGCACCAGGTCGACGATGTCCATGCGGTCATCGTAGGACCGGCCGGCCGCGGGCCGTGTGCCGTGTGCTCGGTCGAGGTTCGCGCTGAGCGACAGTTCACGGGGTGCGTGACGCGTGAGGTGTCGCTGGGGCCGAAACCCGGACCGCGCGCACCGTCCCCGGGCCGACGTCAGACCCAGTGCGGCTGCGCGAGCACGCCCGCGGGGTCGGCCTGCTCGGCGATGCGGTGCAGACGTGCGGTGTTGTCGCCGAAGTACGCGGACGGGTCGGTGATCGATGCATCGCAGTAGTTCGCGTACGCCGCGTCGCCCCACGCCGGTCGCATCGCCTTCCGGAACCCCCGCACGTACGCATCGAACGGCGCGGGATCCGCCCCGTCCGCGAACACCGCCGTGTACTGCACGGTCATCAGCGCCGACCGCCAGGGGAAGGCCGAGTCCCCCGCGCCGACGTCCGCCACGGCGCCGCCGAGCGCGTCGAGCGCCACCCCACCCTCGAGGTTGCCCGTCACGTCACCCGCCGCGGCCGCCTGCCGGACGAGCACGTCGATCTGGGCATCGCTGAGCTTCGCCGAACCGATCGACGACGTCGCCGCCTCGGACACCCGCTGCGGCTTCCCCGCCAACGCGGACATCGCGGCGCCGTAGGTGAGCACCCGCCCGGTGTGGGCGAGCGGCTTCGCGCCGGTGGCGGCGATGAAACCGTCGACGGAAGTGTCGGCCCCGGTCTTCGACCCCGTCCACACACCGGTCACGGTGACGGTCGGCGCGGTGTGCCGACTGCCGTTCAGCAGCTTCAGGGACGACCACAGCTCCCGGTCGGCGGTCGGTGCCCAGTCTTGCCAGGCACGCACCACGGCAGCGGCGGACGACCACGCGAACGTGATCGTGAAGAGCAGGACGGGAGGCGCGGCCCGCGTCCGGTACGTCAGTGCGGTCACGACGCCGACGGTTCCACTGCCCCCACCGCGGCAGGCCCAGAACAGGTCCGGTTCGCTGGACGTCGACACCCGGTGCACGACCCCGTCCGGGGTGACGAGGGTTGCCCCCGTGAGCTGGTCGCAGGTGAGACCGAAGGACCGGACGAGGACGCCGACTCCACCACCCAGGGTCAGTCCGCCGACGCCGACCGTCGGGCACGAACCGGCGCCGATCGCCCGTCCGGCCTTCGCGAGCTCGGCGTACACGTCGCCGAGCCGGGCACCCGGGCCGATCGTGACGGTCCCGTCGTCGCGCAGGTCGATGCCGTCCAGGTCCTGCGTGCTGATGACCAGCGATCGCGGCACGCCGGTGCCGGGCGCCCCGCCGGCCGACCACCCCGTGTACGAGTGCCCGCCGGCCCGGAGCGCCACCGGCGTCGAGGTGGTCCGGGCGAAGGCGAGGCCGGCCTGCACGTCCGTGGTGTCCGCCGCCCGCAGGATCCCTCGCGGGTCGGCGTCGTCGAAGCGCGGGTTCTCGAGCACACGGGCGTCGTCCCACCCCGCCGCGCCGGACCGCAGCACGGTGCCGGTCACCGTGGCGGCCAGCGCATCCCACGAGTCCGGGCCGCGGTCCGGGGAGTCGCTCGGCGCAGGGTCCGGGGTCTGCGAGCGCGTCGGGGCGGCGCTCGGTGACCGGCTGGGCTCGGGCCCCGGCCCGCTGCAGGCGGCGAGGATGCCGGCGACACCGAGACCGACCCCGCCGGCGATCAGCGCGCGGCGTGAGGTGGCGGTCGTCCGGTGGGATCCTGCTGGTTCGGGCACCGGACCTGTCTACGCCGCACCGCTGCTGATCCGGGTCGCACTCGCCCAGTCGTGCACCCAGTCGGGCACGGTGAGGTCGCGGTCCGCGCCACCCGCCGCTTCGAGCAGGTCCGCGGTCGGCACCGTCCCGCCGGAACGTCGCAGGAACCGGGCCTGCACCACCGCGCGGGCCATCACGGCACCCTGCCGCACGAACGTCTGCTCCAGGTACACGGCACGGTCGTCGACCCCGAGCACGTGGGTGCGGAGCTCGAACCGCTGCCCGAGCGTCAGCGACCGCTTGTACGTGATCGTCTGCGCCGAGACGACGGGGTACCAGCCGTGCTCGCTCAGTGCTGCCCAGTACCCGGAGCGGAGCATCAGGTCGAGCCGACCGAGGTCGAGCAGCGACAGGTACTTGCCGTTGTTGACGTGGCGCAGCGGGTCGAGGTCGGTGGGAGCGACCCGGAACGGCGTCCGGACCTCGTCCCAGAGCGACGCCCGACGGCGTCCACCGACCCGAGCGCGCAGGCGGGTGCGCAGCTGCAGCAGGAACAGTCGGAAGTACAGGTTCACGGATTGATCACACCAGTGCGCGGAGCACTCGTGCGAGCACCTTGGAGGAACCTCACGAAGCGCCGGTAGCCCTGGTCACCGCGGACCCGCTGCTTCCGACAACCGCCGGAGCGGCCGGGTGGGTCAGCCGGAGAACATCCCGCTGGAGGCGCTGCCACCCGGGTGCGCGGTCCTCGACACCCCTTCGGCCGTCGATCGAGCGGCGTCGGCCTCGACCATGGCACGTGACCCGGCCGTGGGGTCGGAGAAGTCCTCGAGGTCCGCGAGCGCTCGCCGCCGACGGCGGTTCTGCACCTCGAGCACGACGAGCAGGGCGCCGAGCACGACGACCACGGCGATGACGATCCAGATGACGACCATGACACTCCCCCGAGCCCGGGGCGTCTGCCCCGTCCCTCGCAGCGTAACGGTGCGGAGGCGGGTACAGCCAGTACCTCCCGCCGTCAGGGGGACCGGGAGTAGACCTGCAGCATGCAGACACGCAAGCTCGCAGACCTCGAGGTCGGACCGATCGGCCTCGGAACCATGGGCATGAGCGCCTTCTACACGGGCGCCGGCACCGACGACGACGAGTCGATCCGCACCATCCACCGCGCGATCGACCTCGGCGTCACCCTGTTCGACACCGCCGAGGCGTACGGCCCCTACACGAACGAGGAACTCCTGCGCCGCGCGCTCGAGGGGCGCCGCGCCGACGTCGTCATCGCGACCAAGTTCGGCCTGTACCACCACGAGGCCGGCGAGGAGACGCCGACGCAGCAGCGCGGGATCTCCAGCAAGCCCGAGTCCGTGCGCGAGGCCCTCGAAGGATCCCTCCGTCGCCTGGGCACGGACCACATCGACCTCTACTACCAGCACCGCGTCGACCCCGCCGTCCCGATCGAGGACGTCATCGGCCAGCTCGCCGGCTTCGTGCAGGAGGGCAAGATCCGGCACATCGGACTGTCCGAGGCCGGCGCCGAGACCATCCGCAAGGCCCACGCCGTCCACCCGATCACCGCGCTCCAGAGCGAGTACTCGCTCTGGACGCGTGACCCCGAGGGCGACGTGCTCGACACCCTGCGCGAGCTCGGCATCGGCCTGGTGCCGTACTCGCCGCTCGGCCGCGGGTTCCTGACGGGTGCCATCACGAAGCCGTCCGACCTGGACTCCGACGACTTCCGCCTGGCGAACCCGCGCTTCCAGCAGGAGGCGTTCGAGCAGAACATGCGCATCGTCGACGCGGTCAAGGACATCGCGACCGAGGCCGGCGCCACCCCGGCGCAGGTGTCGCTCGCCTGGCTGCTCGCCCAGGGCGACGACATCGTCCCGATCCCCGGCACGAAGCGGGTCTCCCGCCTCGAGGAGAACGTCGGCGCAGCCGACCTGACCCTCACCGCGGACCAGCTGTCGCGCCTGTCGGCGCTGCCGGTCCCGACCGGCGACCGCTACCCCGACATGTCGACCATCGGTCGGTAGACGCGACCGGTTGACGGCCTGGAGGCCCGGTGCCAGCTGGCAC
>NZ_MJGT01000012.1:0-407 GCF_001864975.1 Curtobacterium sp. MMLR14_002 | reverse complement strand
ACCGCCACTTGACCGTGCTCGGCCACTACGCGGTGATCCGCGCGGTGAGAGCCCTGCGCTCGGAGTACGACGAGTCATGAGCGAGAGCAGCGAGAAGGGCAAGAGCCTGGAGAACTACATCGCGAAGACGCTTCAGAAGAAGCTCGGCGCCCGCGTGAAGCGCGACGGCAAGTCCGGAGCGGGCAGCCATCAGAAGATGGACATCAGCGACTACTACCGGGACACCCCGTTCGACATCGAGGCGAAGAACCACAAGACAATCAAACTCGGCGAGTTCTGGGGACAGACCGTCGCCGGAGCAAGCATGGGCCGCACTCCCCTGCTGGTCGTGCAGCTCAAGGACGAGCCGCTGGCCGTGCTGAGGTTCGACGACCTCGTGGATATCGTGGCCGAACTGAAAGAGGCCC
>NZ_MJGT01000011.1:0-337 GCF_001864975.1 Curtobacterium sp. MMLR14_002 | reverse complement strand
GTCACCGTTTGGCACGCAGCCGAGGGTTCAGCAGCAGCGGACGCGTTCACGCAACTGCGTATTAACCGCAGCACCGCGGCAGATCGAGACCTTCTCGCCGCCGCGAGTTGAACCACTGAGGAACCGTCGGCTGTGCCGCTCTTCCTTTGTCGAAACGACGTTCGACGGACGCGCGCTGCCAACACACGCGCCCCGATCTAGCGTCCCAGTACACGCTTCACCGTCCTGTCCCACCCGCGTCCGCAGCTGCCACGTCAACGGCGCCCACGGACGCGGAAGAGATTCGTCACGACTTCGAGAGGACCCATCATGGATGCGCAGAGCACCCTTCTCGGCA
>NZ_MJGT01000010.1:0-296 GCF_001864975.1 Curtobacterium sp. MMLR14_002 | reverse complement strand
CTCATGAACGCGCCCTACGTCCCGGGTGACGGGCTGCCGGTCGGTCTTCCGCTCGGCTCACCGTCAGATCCGTCCTTTTCGCAGATCAGAGGCGAACCGGATTCGCCAAGGGGGACGAATACTCCGCATCCTCCGGCTGCGGAGCCGAACCCGAAGCGGGTGAGCGCGAGCCGTCTCGCGTGGGTGGACGACCACCTGCCGGAGCGCGACCGCCAGGTGCTCGAGATCGTTGCCGCTCACCGCTACCTGACGACCCGCCAGCTCGAGAGGTTCGTTTTCACCGATCACGCCAGCGA
>NZ_MJGT01000009.1:0-407 GCF_001864975.1 Curtobacterium sp. MMLR14_002 | reverse complement strand
CGAGCATCTCCTGCTCGCGCTGCAGCCCGAGCCGACGCCACTCGACACCGGTCGCGCAGATGTTCGCACGGGCGACGACGTGGCCGCCGTCGGCGAGGTCGGCGTGGATGCGGCCGTCGTGGAAGACCCCGCGCACCCCCTCGCGCATCACCAGGAGTTCGGCGCCGAACCGGACCGCTTGTTCCCGGGCACGCTCGGCGAGGTCCGCCCCGGCGATGCCCTCGGGGAACCCCAGGTAGTTCTCGATGAGGCTGCTCGATCCGGCCTGCCCGCCCACGGCGTCCCGCTCGAGCAGGACGACGTTGAGCCCTTCGGACGCGGCGTACACGGCAGCGGACAGCCCCGCCGGACCGGCACCGTAGATCGACAGGTCGTACTCCTGGCGGCGCGGAGCGTGGATCCACCCG
>NZ_MJGT01000008.1:0-299 GCF_001864975.1 Curtobacterium sp. MMLR14_002 | reverse complement strand
AGGCCTACCTCAACCTGTTCGCGCCGGAGTTCGAGGCCGAGGACACAGAGCAGGTCGCACAGATCCAAGATACGCTCTCCGATGATGGCGGTTTCAGTTTTGCGGTTGTGGGCAACATCAATAATTCCGTGGGGGTTTTCGAGGAACGCATGATACCGGCCCTCAACCAGTCCGGCGTGGATTTTGTGGTGTCCGCCGGTAACGCGGTGAGTGGCGGCGGCGAAGACAAGTACCGGGCCATCCAGGGCACACTCTCCCATCTGGATATTCCCTACCTGCTGACCTTTGGTGAGAACGAG
>NZ_MJGT01000007.1:0-259 GCF_001864975.1 Curtobacterium sp. MMLR14_002 | reverse complement strand
GTGGACGCGGCTAAAACAGACTTCAACAAGGCCAGGGAAACAGCGCCCGAATCATCAGCACCGCTGATCGCTCTTGGTAGACTGGCGCTGACTCAAGACGATCAAGCGGAAGCGCAGAAGCAGTTCCGGGCAGCAGTCAGGCTCGCCCCGGATAGCCGCCAGGCGCTTCAGGGGCTGGCGACCGTTCTGGATCGCGAAGAAACCACAGGTTTCATGCGGGAGATTCTCAAAGAGAATCCGGAAGCGACCGGCCCTCGCC
>NZ_MJGT01000006.1:0-328 GCF_001864975.1 Curtobacterium sp. MMLR14_002 | reverse complement strand
GTTCTGCGCTCGCGGGGCTCAGTTGAAGAGCGACGCTGCGCCAGGCTTCGCTGCCGAGCACTCCTCAACGGACACCGTCGTACTTCGACTACTACGCAACGCCCGACCCGCTTGTTGCGATTCCGGTCAGGACCGCGGCGGCGGCGAGTAAGAACCCTACGACCATCACGGCAATCGGCCACTTCCGCGGTGGGAATCCCCGACCCGGTCGGAAGTTGATCCCGCAATAGATGACACCAGCCGCGAACGGCACTGCGCCCGCGGCAAACGTCACTATGAGCAAGGTTTTCATGCGACTACCAAACCTGTAGTCGCGCAGATATTCATT
>NZ_MJGT01000005.1:0-249 GCF_001864975.1 Curtobacterium sp. MMLR14_002 | reverse complement strand
CCCCGTGACCGCGACACGGGCACCAGCCTCAACGAGTCCCCCGGCCATCGCGAGTCCGAGACCCGAGGTTCCTCCGGTGATGAGGGCGCGGACTCCATGCAGGTCTTCCATCGTCACTCCTGTCGTCGACCCCTCGAGCGTACGGTGGCACCACCGTGCGGTCGCTCGGCGACGAGCGGCAATCGGAGCACACTTCCTCGCGATGCCGCGACCGTCCGATGGTCGACCGGCTATCGGACGGTCACTGGT
>NZ_MJGT01000004.1:0-267 GCF_001864975.1 Curtobacterium sp. MMLR14_002 | reverse complement strand
CTCACCGCACAGAATCGGCCGGACCAGAACCCAACGCCCGCGGTGGACAACCCGGACAGCGCACCCTCACCCTTGACCGGTGCGCCGACCGTTTCGCCCGCAGATGAAGCGGTCCCGGCGAGCAGTTTCATCACTATGGAACCCGTTGACGACGAAGCGGTGCTGACCCTCTTCGAAAAGGGATAACGTCCCCGCGTCCACACTCCCCCGACGGCCGCGGACGGCCCGCATCCGGCGGGGAACCGATCCGGGTCATTCGACTGGTGC
>NZ_MJGT01000003.1:0-308 GCF_001864975.1 Curtobacterium sp. MMLR14_002 | reverse complement strand
CCCCTGCCGGGCGAACACGGCGGCCGCGGCGGTCAGGGTGGCCTCGCGCCGCTGGCTGCCGGCCATGCGCTCCGCACCCTTCGGGACCGGACCCCTTGCTGTCTCCATGGCGCGAGGGTATCATCCGATTCCATGAGTAATGAATCGATTACTAACAACGCTGCGAAGCCCGCCGGCTTCCCCCCGGTCCGCCGGGTCCTGCCCGTCCTCGTCACCCAGATCCTGGTCGCGATGACCGTCGCCGGAGCGTTTGCCGGCCTGTACATCGGCCTGCAGAAGGCCCCGACACCCCACCACCTGCCCATCGC
>NZ_MJGT01000002.1:15026-81679 GCF_001864975.1 Curtobacterium sp. MMLR14_002 | reverse complement strand
GGCGACCATTCCTGCTCACGGTGGCAGGCGGGGTCGGCCTCGAAGGGTCAGGACACGTCGGCTGGTGCCTGCCGTGCGGTCACGCGTCGTCGCTGCGCGACGCGGCAGGTGACGGTCCGTGACCGGTCGACGTTCACCAGGCGGGGTGTCGTGACCGCTCGACGTCCAACGTCACCACCAGCGGGGCTGGGCGTGACGGTCTGGAGGGCCGGCGCCGGTCCCCGGGACCCGCGCCGGGCCTCCAGGCGGTCGCGTTGCCGACCCCCGAACGGTCAGGACGCGTCGGCTGGTGCCCGCCGTGCGGTCACGAGTCGTCGCTGCGCGACGCCGCAGACGACGGTCTGCGACCGGTCGGCGCCCACCCGGCGGGGTGTCGTGACCGAGCGGGGACCGCGTCAGACCGTGGCGCGCCAGTCGTCGACGTCGTCGGACTCGTCGGACTCGTCGGCGTCGTCGTCGTCCAGCACCGGGATCGGCACGGTGATCGACGAGGTCGGCGGGTTGATGAGCAGGCGCTCGTCGCGACGGTGTCGGAGCACGTCGTTGATGTAGGCGGTCGTGGCCTCGGGCAGGGAGACGGAACGTTCCTCTTGCTGGGACATGAACCAGCGGTGCTCGAGCAGCTCGTGGAACACCTCGGCGGGTTCGAGCCGACCGCGCAGGTCACGGGGGATCGAGCGGACGACGGGCTCGAAGACCCGTGAGACCCACTCGTGCGCCACCATCTCCTCGTCGAGTTCGTCACGGCCGTTGCGGGCGCGGTACGAGTCGAGGTCGTTGAGCAGGCGCCGGGCCTGGTTCTCGCCGGCGTCGAGCCCGGTGAGTCGCAGCAGTCGGCGCTGGTGGTGCCCGGCATCGACGACCTTCGGCTGGATCCGGACCTGCGAGCCGCCCTCGGTCGTGTGGATCGACAGTTCCTCGATGTCGAAGCCGAGCTCGTTCAGGCGCTCGACGCGGTCGTTGATGCGCCAGCGTTCCTTGATGTCGAACTGCTCGGTGCCGGTGAGCTCGGTCCAGAGCGTCCGGTACTGGGCGACGATGCGGTTCGACACGTCCACGGGGTCGGCGTTCTCGTCGAGCCGTCCGCCGGCCTCGAGGTCGAGCAGCTCGCCGGCGATGTTCACCCGGGCGACCTCGAGGTCGTTCTCGCGCTGACCGTTCGACAGCCCGCCGGGGTAGAGCTTGCCGGTCTCGGCGTCGACCAGGTACGCGGCGAAGGCGCCGGCGTCGCGACGGAACAGCGTGTTCGACAGGGACACGTCGCCCCAGTAGAAGCCGATGACGTGCAGGCGGACGAGCAGCAGCGCAAGTGCGTCGACCAGACGGGTGGCGGTCTCGGGGCGCAGCGTCTGCGAGTAGAGCGCGCGGTAGGGCAGGGAGAACCGCAGGTGGCGGGTCACGAGCACGGGGTGCAGGGGTTCACCGTCGGCGTCGACGCGGTTCGTGATGACCGCGACGGGGTCCACGCACGGCACGTCCATGCGCTGCAGGGTCCGGAGCATCTCGTACTCGGACCTGGCGACCTCTTCGCCGGTCTCCTTCACCGCGGCGACGTACCCGCTCAGGTGCACGAACCGCACGAGGTGCCGCGAGATGCCCTTCGGCAGCGCGACGATCGTGTCGTCTGGCCAGTCGGCGAGCGGCAGGTCCCACGGCAGGTCGAGCAGGCCGGGGTCGACGGTGGCGGCGGTGATGGACATCGAGTCGGGCACGGTGGTTCCTCTGGTGTCGGGGACAGCCGAGAGCCCGCGTCCGCCCTTGTGAGGCGGGCACGGGCTCTCGGGGGAGTGCGCTGGTTACGCGCTGACGACGGCCTTGTCGTCGAGGCGGTCGCCCGACTCGGTGTCGAAGGCGTGGACGTGGCCCTGCTTCGGCGTGATGACGATCGTGTCACCGATGGACGGGTGCGCACGACCGTCGACACGGGCGACGATGTCGGCGCGCTGGCCGTTCACGTCGGCGTGACCGTAGAGGTAGCCGTCGGCGCCGAGCTCCTCGACGACGTCGACCGTGACGGGCAGGCCCTCGCCGGTCTGCGACACGATGACGTCCTCGGGGCGGATGCCGACCGTGATCTGTGCGGCACGGGCGTTCGACAGCGTGTCGCGGTCGATCGCGTGGTTGAGCGTGCCGAACTTGATGCCGCCCTCGATGACGTCGGCGGGCAGCAGGTTCATGGCCGGCGAACCGATGAAGCCGGCGACGAACACGTTGTTCGGCTTCTCGTACAGGTCACGCGGGGTGCCGACCTGCTGCAGGATGCCGTCCTTGAGCACCGCGATGCGGTCACCCATGGTGAGGGCCTCGGTCTGGTCGTGCGTGACGTAGACCGTGGTGACGCCGAGACGACGCTGCAGCGACGCGATCTGCGTGCGGGTCTGGACGCGGAGCTTGGCGTCGAGGTTCGACAGCGGCTCGTCCATGAGGAACACCTGCGGCTGACGGACGATCGCACGGCCCATCGCGACGCGCTGACGCTGACCACCGGAGAGCGCCTTCGGCTTGCGGCCGAGGTAGTCCTCGAGGTCGAGGAGCTTGGCGGCTTCCTGCACGCGGGTGGCGCGCTCTTCCTTGCCGACACCGGCGATCTTGAGCGCGAAGCCCATGTTCTCGGCGACGGTCATGTGCGGGTACAGCGCGTAGTTCTGGAACACCATCGCGATGTCGCGGTCCTTCGGCGGGACGTCCGTGACGTCGCGGTCGCCGATGCGGATCTGACCGGAGTTGACCTCTTCGAGGCCGGCCAGCATGCGGAGCGAGGTGGACTTGCCGCAGCCCGAGGGGCCGACGAGGACGAGGAACTCGCCGTCGGCGACGTCCAGGTCGAGGGAGTCGACCGCGGGACGGTTGCCTCCGGGGTAGAGACGGGTTGCCTTGTCATAGGTGACGGACGCCATGAGCGTTCGGTCCTTCCTTCACCGGCAGGTACGTGCCGGACGATCCGAGTGAAGCGGTGTGCCCGTACGGGCCCCGGACAGTCGCCGTCGACTGTCGAGGTTCATACAACACGAGTTCACCCGGGTGCGCCAGTGTTTTCCCCCTTGGTCGGCGGCTTCCCAGAGCGCCCCACTACAATCGCCGGGTCCGTCCGCCGAGCAGGGGAACGCCGAGCGGACACCGATCAGGAGGACGACGCACCGATGAACAACCGCCCCGAGGGTGCCGCCCGCGCCGCGCGGAACGAGCGCCGTGAAGCCGCCCGCCAGCGAGCCCAGCGTGCCCGGACCCAGCAGAAGCGACGCCAGCGTGGTGTCCGGCTCGGCCTGCAGATCGGGCTCGGGGTCGTGCTCCTCGCCGCCGCGACGATCGTCACGCTCGTGCTGGTCGACTCCGTGAAGCCCGCCGGCCCCGGCCCGTCGACCATGTCGCAGGGTGGCATCACCATCGGGCAGGACCTGAAGCCCGTCGCGGCGTCGGCGTCCGGATCGGCTACCGCTTCGCCGAGCAGCACCGCGACCGACGGCGCCGGCACCGTCCGGATCACCCTGTACGTCGACTACCTCTGCCCGGGCTGCGGCCAGTTCGAGCAGGCGAACGGCGACTACATCAAGGACCTCGTCGACTCCGGTGCGGCCACGGTGGACATCCACCCGGTCGCGGTCCTGTCGAACCGCTCGCAGGGCACGAAGTACTCCCTCCGCGCCGCGAACGCCGCCGCCTGCGTCGCCGAGCACTCCCCGAACCAGTTCTACGCGGTGAACCAGGCGCTCTTCGCGAAGCAGCCGGACGAGGGCACCCCTGGTCTGACCGACGCGGAGCTCACCGACGTCGTCACGGGCGTGCAGGGGCTGCAGGAACGCAGCGCCGTCCGGAGCTGCATCGCCGACCAGGACTACGCCAAGTGGGTGGACGAGCAGACGACGGCGGTGTCCGACGGCACGATCCCCGGGTCGACGCTCAAGGAGTTCCCCGGCACGCCGCTCGTGCTCGTGAACGGGCAGCGCTACGAGCTGACCTCGCCGGTCACGAACGACGACTTCCGCACCTTCGTGGTGACGGCCGCCGGGGCGACCGACGCCACCCCGACGCCCACTCCGAGCGCGACCCCCACGCCCACGCCCACGCCGACCAAGCGCTGACGGCCGGACGAGCGCTGACGTCTGAACGAGCGCTGACGCGCTGACCGCGGACGGGAGGCCCGGTGCCAGCTGGCACCGGGCCTCCCGTGGTTCGACGGTGCGGCTACAGGGCCGAACCCGGGATGCTCAGGGTGTCGCAGCTCGTCGCGCCCTGTTGGTAGCCGCGCAGGAACCAGCGCTGTCGCTGCTCGCTCGACCCGTGCGTGAACGAGTCCGGGTCGACGCGGCCGGTCGCGCGCTCCTGGATGCTGTCGTCGCCCACGGCGCTCGCCGCCGACAGGGCGTCGGTGATCTGGGAGCGGGTGATCGGTTCGAAGAACGTCTCGCCGTTCGCGTCCTTCGTCGTGGCGGCGTCGCCGACCCAGGCCCCGGCGTAGCAGTCCGCCTGCAGCTCGACGCGGACACTGCCCGACGACGCCCCCGTGCCGGAGCGGTCGGTGTTCGCGAACGACCCCTGCAGCTGCTGGATGTGGTGCCCCCACTCGTGCGCGACGACGTACATCTGCGCGAGTGGACCACCGGACGAGCCGTACTGCGACTGCAGGTCGTCGTAGAACGCGGTGTCCAGGAAGACCGCACGGTCCGGCGGACAGTAGAACGGGCCGGTCGCGGCCGAGGCCTGCCCGCACGAGGTGTCGGTGGAGTCCTGGAACAGGAAGAACTCCGGTGCCGTGTACGAGATGCCGAGCGACCGCGCCTCGGACGTCCAGTAGGTGTCGAGCGACTCGGCCGCGCCCTCCATCCGGCACTCGACGCGCAGGTTGGCGTCGCGCCCGGTCCGGCACTCGGGGGCGGCGTCGACGGACTCGCCCTCCTGCTGGATCGTCGTCAGGCCGTTGCCGCCGCCGACGATCCCGCTCAGGTCGAAGCCGGTGAACTGCGCGATCAGGAACACCACGATGGCGCCGACGCCCACGGCGCCTCCGCCGATCGCCGTGGTGCGACCCCGCCGCTTGACCTTGCCGCCGCGGAGTTGCGAGTCGTCGTTGAACGTCATGATCCCGAACCTACCGATCAGCACCTCCCGATCAGCGGCCGCGCGTACCGTCGGCGGCGTCGGCGACCCCGACACCTGTCGTACACCTGTCGTACAACCGGAAGGAACCGCACGATGGCCACTCCCATCAGCACCGTGATGAGCCCCGCCCGCTACGTCCAGGGCAAGGACGCGATCACCCGCGTCGGCGAGTTCATCGCCCCGATCGGCAAGCGGCCCCTGATCGTCGCCGACGACGTGGTCTGGGGCATCGTCGAGACTGCCGTCTCCGAGAGCTTCCGGTCCGCCGACCTGGCCGTGGAGCGTGTCGGGTTCGGCCGCTTCGCCACCCCAGAAGCCGTCGACGAGCTCGTCGAGCAGATCCGCGCGAAGGACGCCGACGTCATCGTGGGGCTCGGCGGTGGCTCCGCGATCGACGCCGCGAAGGCCGCCGGGCACCTCGCCGGCATCCGGTGGGCCAGCGTGCCGACGGCTGCGTCCACCGACGCCCCGACCTCGGCGCTCGCCGTCATCTACACCGCCGAGGGCGAGTTCATCGAGTACCGCTTCTTCCCGCACAACCCGGACCTGGTGCTCATCGACACCAGGCTCGTCGCCAACGCGCCGGTGCAGTTCCTGGTCGCGGGCATCGGCGACGCGCTGGCGACCTGGGTCGAGGCCCGTGCCGCGAAGCGCGCCAACGCCGACACCATGGCCGGCGGCCTGCAGACCCAGACCGGCGTCGCGCTCGCCGAGCTGTCGTGGAAGCTCCTGCACGAGAACGCCCTGCAGGCCATCGAGGCCGTCAAGGCGAAGGTCGTCACCCCGGCGCTCGAGAAGGTCGTCGAGGCGAACACGCTGCTCTCCGGCCTGGGCTTCGAGTCCGGTGGGCTCGCCGCCGCCCACGCGATCCACAACGGGCTGACCGCGGCGCCGCAGGCGCACGGCCTGGCCCACGGGCAGAAGGTGAACATCGGGACGATCGCGCAGCTGGTGCTCGAGGGCGCCCCGGCCGAGGAGATCGAGGACTTCGTCGTCTTCACCACGAAGGTCGGCCTGCCGAACACCCTGACCGAGATCGGCCTGACGGTGGACGACCGTGACGTGCTGCGCGCCGTGGCCGAGGCCGCGACGGTGGAGGGCGAGACCATCCACAACATGCCGTTCCCGGTGACGCCCGAGCTCGTGGTCGACGCCCTGATCGCCATCGAGGGCATCGCACGCAGCGTCCGCGCCGAGCACGGTCTGCCGGAGCCCGTGCTGTACGAGCACCACTGACGCCCTGACGTTCGAGGGGTCAGGTGCGGATCAGCGGCTCCATCGTCGCCAGGTCCGCACCGATCCCGACCTCGACGAGTTCGATCCGGCCGGCGAGGGTGGCGGCGGGTCCGGTCAACAGGCCGGCCTTCACCCCGCCGAAGGTGACGGTGACGTCGGCGTGCAGGACGTGGTCGTCCGCGACGCCGCCGGTGTCCACGTCGATGCCGCTCGGCACGTCCACCGCGACCACGAACGGCGCACGCTGGTCGCGGGCGAGCTCACGGATGGCGTCCACGACCTCCCGCGCGGGGGACCGCAGTGCGTTCGCGCCGTGCACCCCGATGCCGAGGATGCCGTCGAGCACCAGGTCGGCCTCGAGTGCCGCCTCGGTCGCGACGTCCGCCAGGCGTTCGCCGTCACTCCGGCCGGCGGCCCGCAGGATGTCGGCCGCTCCGCCCGCATTCGGTCCCGAGGCGCCGGACGGGCCGTCCAGCAGACGCGCGCCGGCGTCCAGCGCCGCTGCCAGGCCGGCCTCGTGGACACGGGAGCCGACGCGCAGGACCGCCACGTGCCTCCCGGCCGCTGCCAGGCGAGCGCCCGCGAACAGGGCGTCACCGCCGTTGTCGCCGCTGCCGGCGAGCACGAGGACGGATCCCGGCCCGTCGACCGGCCGCACGGCCGGGTCGTCCAGCAGGTCGCCGACGATGCGCGCGAGCCCGTCGGCGGCGCGCTGCATCAGGGGTTCCCCCGCGTCGAGGTGGGGGCGTTCCGCCGCCCGGATCTGATCGCCGCCGTAGCCGTCCATGGCCACCACACTGCCCCGATACGCTTGAGAGGACATGTCACTCGTCCCCGAAGCGCCCCGCCCCCGGTTCGTAATGTCGCCCGACGGGCTGCGACTCGCGACCTACGACTTCGGCGACCCCGACGCCCCGGCCGTGATCGCGGTGCACGGCTTCGCCTCCGGTGCGGTGCTCAACTGGCACGCCTCGGGCTGGACGCGGCACCTGGTCCGTGCCGGGTACCGGGTCCTGGCGCTCGACCAGCGCGGGCACGGCGCGAGCGCGAAGCCGCACGACCCGGGTGCCTACTCGATGGACCTGCTCGTCGCCGACGTCACCACGGTCATCGACACGTACCTGCTCGACGACGTCGCGTTCCTCGGGTACTCGCTCGGTGCCCGCGTCGGCTGGCACACCGCCGAACGCCTGCCCGGCCGGATCTCACGTGCGGTGTTCGGCGGGATCCCGGACGCCGACCCGATGCGTCGCGTCCGCGTCGATCAGGCGAAGGCGTACATCGCCGACGGCACCCCCATCGAGGACCGCGTCACGAACGGCTACCTGACGATGGCGGGCAACGTCGAGGGCAACGACCTCGGCGCGCTCGTGGCCATGGTCGAGGGGATGCGGAACAGCATCGAGCCGACCCCGGAGAACGCCCCGGCGCAGCCGCTCCTGATCGCCGCGGGCAGCGAGGACGGCATCCGCGACAGCGCGGTCCGGCTCGCCGAGGCCGCACCGGACGCCACCTTCTTCGAGATCCCGGGGCGCAACCACTTCAACGCCCCGACCTCGCGGCCGTTCCGCGAAGCAGCGCTGCGGTTCCTGTCCGCCCCGCGCTGAGGGGTACTCGTGGGTCCCCTCGGTCGGACGGCACCGGGCGTACCGTCCCCGCCATGGACTACAGACTCCTCGGCAACAGCGGGACATCGGTGTCGACGCTGACCCTCGGCACCATGACGTTCGGCAGCGAAGCCGACGAACCCACCTCACACGCCATCCTCGACGCCTTCGTGGCCGCCGGTGGCACGCTCGTCGACACGGCGGACGTCTACTCCGGCAACGAGTCCGAGCGGATCATCGGCCGCTGGCTCGCAGCACACCCCACCGAGGCTGCGCAGGTCGTCCTCGCCACCAAGGGCCGGTTCCCGCAGGGCGACGGCCCGAACGACCTCGGCCTGTCACGACGACACCTTCGCGTGGCCCTCGACGCCTCGCTCGAGCGGCTCGGCGTCGACCACATCGACCTGTACCAGATGCACGCGTGGGACGCCCTGACCCCCATCGACGAGACCCTGCGGTTCCTCGACGACGCCGTGGCCGCCGGCAAGATCGGCTCCTACGGGTTCTCGAACTACCTCGGCTACCAGGTCACCAAGGCCGTCTACGAGGCGAAGGCCCACGGCTGGGCGCCGCCCGTCACCCTGCAGCCGCAGTACAACCTGCTCGTCCGCGACATCGAGCACGAGGTCGTGCCCGCCTGCCTCGACGCCGGCATCGGCCTGCTGCCCTGGTCGCCCCTGGCCGGCGGCTGGCTCTCCGGCAAGTACCAGCGCGACGAGGCCCCGACCGGCGCGACCCGCCTGGGCGAGAACCCGCAGCGCGGCATGGAGGCCTGGGAAGCCCGCAACGGTGACGAGCGCACGTGGGAGGTGCTCGACGCCGTCTCCGAGGTGGCCGACGCCCACGACGCGTCGAAGTCGCAGGTCGCGCTCGCCTGGCTGCTGGCCCGTCCCGCGGTCACGAGCGTGATCCTCGGCGTCCGCACCCTGTCGCAGCTCGAGGACAACCTCGGTGCCGCGGACCTGGTGCTCACCGACGACGAGCTCGCCCGACTGACCGACGCCAGCGCTCCCCGCATCGACGACTACCCCTACGGCACGGCCGGCGTCGCGCAGCGGGAGCGGAAGATCACCGGCGGGCGCTGAGCCGGCGGGTGCCGAGCTGGCGGACGCTGAGCGGACAGGACCCCTGCGCGTTCGTGCACATCGTGCGGATTTCTGCGGATGTGGGGTCAGGGTGTGGACGCGCGGGTCGGTGAGGTGTCATCCTCGTCGCACGACCGGCTGGTTACCGCGTCCAGCGCCCGGAACGCCCCCTGATCCGCGTTCCGTGTGCCGATGCCCCGGGCGAGACTTCGCCCGGGGCATCGCTTCGTCTGGGGCCGGCAGCGGGACTTGAACCCGCAACCCCCGTATTACAAGTACGGTGCGCTACCAATTGCGCCATGCCGGCTGACGCCGCTCATCTTACCGGTGAGGGCGTCCGGGGCTCACTCGCCCGACTTCTCCGAGAAGTTCAGCGAGATCGAGTTCATGCAGTACCGGTCACCCGTGGGGGTGCCGAACCCGTCCGGGAACACGTGGCCCAGGTGCGAACCGCAGTTCGCGCACCGGACCTCGGTGCGGGCCATGCCGAGGGAGTTGTCCTCGATGAGCTGCACGGCGTCCGGGTTCACCGACTCGTAGAACGACGGCCAGCCGCAGCCGGAGTCGAACTTCGTGCCGCTCTTGAACAGCTCCGCGTTGCAGGCCGCACAGGTGTAGACGCCGGCGCGCTCCTCGTCGAGGAGTTCACCGGTCCACGGTCGTTCGGTCCCCGCCTGGCGGAGGACGGCGTACTGGTCCGGGGAGAGCTCCTCGCGCCACTGGGCGTCGGACTTGTCGACGTTGTATGCCATTGGTTCCTCCTGCTTCCGGCCGGGCTCTTCCGGGCACTCCCGACCACTTCACTAAACTCGCCACGATGTCCGAGCATTCCGTGCACCACGCCCGCTGGACCCGTCTGACGACGGACGAACTGTACGGCATCGTCGTCGTGCGCAACCGCGTGTTCGCGCTCGAGCAGCGGGTCACCGCCGAGGACTTCGACGGCCGTGACCGCGAGCCCGACACCGAGCACTGGTGGTTCGGCACGGACACCGATGCGGTTGGGTACCTGCGGCTCATCCGCCCGGCGGCCGACGAGGTCCACCCCGACGGCGCGGCACCGCCGGCGTGGGTGATCGGGCGGGTCGCCACCGATCCCGGACACCGCGGGCAGGGGATCGCCGGCCGGCTCGTCGCCGCCGTCCTCGACGAACACGGACACGACCCGTTCGTCCTGCACGCCCAGGAGTACGTCGCCGCCCTGTACGAGCGGTACGGCTTCGTGCGGTTCGGAGAGCCGTACGACGAGGCCGGCATCCGACACGTCGGCATGCACCGGCCCGGACGCTGATGGACACCCGCGCCCGGTTCGACGCGTACGCCGACCGCATCCAGGCGGTCTCCCCGTCGTACGCGGCCTGGGCACGGTCGCTCGACGACTCCCTGGTCGCGCTCCTCGCCGAGGTCCCCGAGCAGCAGCGGCAGCCGGAACTGTTCTTCGCGGTCGCGCGGCGGCTGGGAGCGGACCCGTCGGACCCGGGTGCGCTGCGCGCGCTCGGCCTGGAGGCCCGCCCCGCGCTGGTCGCGGCCCTCGCCTCCGCCACGGTGCAGGCCAACGACCCGCAGCGGCTCGCCCCGGTCGTCCCGCTGTTCGCGGCACTCGCCGAACGGTCCGCGCGACCGCTCGGCCTGGTCGACGCCGGGGCCGCCGCCGGACTGTGCTCGATCCCGGACCGGGTGACCCTGGAGTACCGGACGTCGGAGTCCCGGGTGCCGGCGGAACGCGCCCCGGTGCTTTCGTCGCGCCCCGACTCCTCGGGGCGCGACGACCACGGCGGGGCGCGCGGCGAGCTCGTCCGGATGCACACGGCGGTCGACGAACCCGCGGTCCGTCTCGTCGCGGACGTCTCCGGGGTCCTTCCGGCTCCGGCGAGCAGGCCGATCCGGATCGGCGCCCGGGTGGCCCTCGACCCGAACCCGATCGACCTGTCGGCCCCCGGTGCGTTCGACCGGCTGGTCGAAGCCGTCCCGCCCGAGGCGTCGGACCGGACCGCCCTGATGCGCGCGGCGGCGTCCGCGACGCTCACCGTGCCTCCCGTCCGGATCCGGGGCGCGCTGCCCGGCGACCTCGACCGTGCACTGGACGCCCTGCCGGACGACGTCGAACCGGTCGTCCTGACCACCGGGACCCTGGTCTACGTGCCGGGCGCGGACCGGCAGCGGTTCGTCGACCGGATCCGTGCGCGGGGCGTGCACTGGATCGCCCTCGAACGCACCGGGATCCTGCGCGGGGTGGCGGCGACGCTGCCCGACGACGTCGACGCGGCGGATCCGGACTCGTTCGCGACGGTCTCGCTCGACGGGGTCGCGGTGGCCGTCTCCGACCCGTTCGGTCGGCGTGTGCGCTGGTTCCGCGCGCCGAACCTGTGACCGGTGTTCGCGACAGTCCAGCGCCGTGCCAGGGTCCGGATCGACTCCACCCCTACGATGTGCGAGACCCGTTACCCGACCGTGATCGGAACCGCAGTGACCAGCCCCACCGACGAACGCAGCGTCGACGAGCTCAGTGCTGACCAGATCGGTGCTGACCAGCTCGGTGCTGACCAGCTCAGTGAGCTCGCGAAGCACGTGCTGACGTTCGAGCAGAACCGGGCACGGCACGACCGCACGAAGGAAGCGGAGATCCGGGTCGAGTTCGAGATGTCGGCGGCGCGCTACTACCAGGTGCTGAACCGCGTGATCGACTCGCCCGCGGCACTCGCGTACGACCCGCAGCTCGTCAGCCGGCTGCAGCGGCTCCGTCACGCGCGCACCAGCGCCCGGGCGACGCGCAGCTTCGTCGCGCCCGGTGCGGCTCCCGAAGGACGTGAAGAGGAACGATGAGCACGAGATTCCCCCGAGACCGGTTCGACGACGTCGCCGACGGCCCGCGGGTCGGTGCGCACCGCGGTGCCCAGCGTCGCGGCCGTGGCTGGATCGCCTTCGCCTGGGCGGCGCTCGCCACCGGTGTGCTCGTCGGCATCGGGGTGCTCGTCCTCGCGCTGCTGAACGGCAGCTACTCCTTCAACAGCTCGGATTCCCCCTCGGCCTCCACATCGGCGTCCGCCACCGCGAAGCCCTCGGCGACGTCCAAGCCGTCCGCGTCCTCGTCGGCCGGCTCGGGCTCAGCAGGGTCGGGGTCGGGCAGTGCTGCGGCCGCGACGCCGGCGCAGCAGGGCACCACCACCGTCGTCGTCCTGAACGGCACGACCACCACGGGCCTCGCCAGCCGGGCGAGTGCGGCGCTGACCGGCGCCGGCTGGCAGGTCGCCTCCACCGGTGACGCCGGTACGACGGGCTCCACGTCGACGATCGTCTACTACCAGCAGGCGTCGCAGGCGGCGGTCGCACAGGGCATCGCGAAGCAGCTCGGCGTCACGGCCGTGCAGCAGTCGGCGGCGTTCCCGAACGCCGACGTGAGCGTCGTCCTCGGCGCCGACTACACCGGCTGATCGGTCGTTCTGCGGGCCGTCGCTCCGCGTTTTCCGCGCATTGTGTGACGGCCGTGTTTCGAGCACGTTGATTTCTGACGGAATCGACGTGAAACAACGTCACACCTCTTGCCTGATCGGACGGGTTCGGTCAGAGTCCCATGCAGACGACGATCACGTCGTTCCGCACTGCAGTACCAGGGAGCAAGAGATCATGGCCAACGGAACCGTGAAGTGGTTCAACGCTGAAAAGGGCTTCGGCTTCATCACCGTGGATGGAGGGGGCCAGGACGTGTTCGTGCACTACTCGGCCATCGACATGTCGGGTTACAAGGTCCTCGAGGAGGGCCAGGCCGTCGTGTTCGACGTCGGCACCGGGTCGAAGGGCCCGCAGGCAGAGTCCGTCCGCCCCGCCTGAGCACGACCACTTCCAGAACGCGCCGTCCCGTCAGGGGCGGCGCGTTCGTCGTGTGCGGGGACGGTGACCGGCGCGGGGAGCGCGACCGCGGCGGTGGTGCGGGGTCCACCGGACGCGACGTGTCCTGGGAAGTCGTCACGAGCCTCCCGACTGTGTTGCACTCACACCCGGCGAGTGCCAGAATCGGCGTTGGCACTCGCTCACGCTGAGTGCCAGCACGACCCCCAAGACGACGTCCGGGAGGGACGAAAAACCACATGGCTAAGATCATTGCTTTCGACGAGGAGGCCCGCCGTGGCCTCGAGCGCGGCCTGAACCAGCTGGCCGACGCCGTGAAGGTGACGCTCGGCCCGCGCGGCCGCAACGTCGTCCTCGAGAAGAAGTGGGGCGCCCCCACGATCACGAACGACGGTGTCTCCATCGCCAAGGAGATCGAGCTCGACGACCCGTACGAGAAGATCGGTGCGGAGCTCGTCAAGGAGGTCGCCAAGAAGACCGACGACGTCGCCGGTGACGGAACGACCACCGCGACCGTCCTCGCCCAGGCGCTCGTCCGCGAAGGCCTGCGCAACGTCGCCGCCGGTGCCGACCCCGTGTCGCTCAAGCGCGGCATCGAGAAGGCCGTCGCCGCCGTCTCCGACCAGCTCCTCGCCAACGCGAAGGACATCGAGACCAAGGACCAGATCGCCGCGACCGCGTCGATCTCGGCCGCTGACCCGACCATCGGCGCGCTCATCGCCGAGGCCATCGACAAGGTCGGCAAGGAAGGCGTCGTCACCGTCGAGGAGTCGAACACCTTCGGCACCGAGCTCGAGCTCACCGAGGGCATGCGCTTCGACAAGGGCTACCTGTCGCAGTACTTCGTCACCGACCCCGAGCGTCAGGAAGCCGTCTTCGAGGACGCCTACATCCTGATCGTCAACTCGAAGATCTCGAACATCAAGGACCTCCTGCCGGTCGTCGACAAGGTGATCCAGGCGGGCAAGCAGCTTCTGATCATCGCCGAGGACGTCGACGGCGAGGCACTGGCCACGCTCGTCGTGAACAAGATCCGCGGCATCTTCAAGTCCGTCGCCGTCAAGGCCCCGGGCTTCGGCGACCGCCGCAAGGCCATGCTGCAGGACATCGCGATCCTGACCGGTGGCCAGGTCATCTCGGAAGAGGTCGGCCTCAAGCTCGAGAACGCGACGCTCGACCTGCTCGGTCGTGCCCGCAAGGTCGTCATCACCAAGGACGAGACCACGATCGTCGAGGGTGCCGGCGACGCCGAGCAGATCGCCGGTCGTGTCCGCCAGATCCGTGCCGAGATCGAGGCGACCGACTCCGACTACGACCGCGAGAAGCTCCAGGAGCGCCTCGCGAAGCTCGCCGGTGGCGTCGCCGTCATCAAGGCGGGTGCCGCGACCGAGGTCGAGCTCAAGGAGCGCAAGCACCGCATCGAGGACGCCGTCCGCAACGCGAAGGCTGCCGTCGAAGAGGGCATCGTCGCCGGTGGTGGCGTCGCCCTCATCCAGGCCGGTGCCGTCGCACTCGAGGCCCTCGAGCTCGAGGGTGACGAGGCGACCGGTGCGAACATCGTCCGCGTGGCCATCGACGCGCCGCTCAAGCAGATCGCGCTGAACGCCGGTCTCGAGCCGGGTGTCGTCGCCGCCAAGGTCCGCGAGCTCGAGTCGGGTTGGGGCCTCAACGCCGCGACCGGCGAGTACGTCGACCTGATCGCCGCCGGCATCATCGACCCCGCCAAGGTCACGCGTTCGGCGCTGCAGAACGCTGCGTCGATCGCCGGTCTGTTCCTGACCACCGAGGCCGTCGTCGCCGAGAAGCCCGAGCGCACCCCCGCTGCTCCGGCTGGCGACCCGACGGGTGGCATGGACTTCTAAGTCCGCCTGACGGAAGGGCCCCGCACGCTGCGCGTGTGGGGCCCTTCTGCGTATGGGGTCGGGCCGGTTGGTCCGAGATCGCACGAACTGCCGCTTCGCGGAGGCCGTCCCGGCAGTTTGTGCGACCACGGCGTGCTGGAGACGGCATGTTGCGCGATCAGCATGAAGCGCACAGGAGGCCCGGCACCGGTCGTTCTCCACAGATGCGCTCCCGAGGGGGTCGCGTGGGCAGCCGGGTCGCGACACTCGGGACATGCCGAAGCCTCGTCCGCTCCCTGAGACGCTCGACTCCGCCGGCTTCCTGGTCCGTGACGCCATCGGGTTCGGCGTCGATCCGGGTCGTCTCCGTCGACGTGATCTCGTCCGTCCCGTGCATGGCGTCCGGTCGACCGACGCCACGATGTCGATCGTCGCGGCAGTCGGCCTGGTGCTCCGTCCGGACCAGTACCTGAGCCACACGACGGCCGCCGCGCTGTGGGGAGCACCGCTCCCGCACGGTGCCGAAGTCCCCGTCCACGTCACGACCGACGGAACCGGCCCGGTGATGCGACGTCCACAGGTCAAAGGACACCGTCGCCGGTCCGGAGCTACCAGCTGCGAGCGGCAGGGGATGCGGCTCAGCACTCCAGAGCTTGCGTGGCGGGAGTGCGCCGGTCTGCTCAGCGTGCAGCAACTCGTCGCGGTGGGCGATTTCCTGGTGGGCAAGAGCAGACTCTGCACGATCGACACGCTCGCCAAGAGCATCGTGCCCGGATCTCGGTGGATCGCGGTCGCTCGTGCCGCGATCGCGCGGGTGCGCGTCGGTGCCGAGTCACCGATGGAGACCTGGCTTCGGCTCGCCGTGGTGGACGCGGGCTTCCCCGAGCCGGAACTGCAGGTCGAGGTGACGGATCACCACGGCCGGTTCCTCGGACGCGTGGACATGGCCTGGCCGGAACGTCGGATCGCGTTGGAGTACGACGGCGATCACCACCGCGAGCAGGATGTCTTCCAGTACGACCAGCGGCGTGACAACGGTATGGCTGTCAACGGCTGGCTCGTCCTGCATGCGACGCGGGCTGATGCCGCTCGCCCTGCTGTGCTGTTCGAGCGTCTGCGCCAGGCCTTCGTCTCGCGCTCGTCGTGACGTCGGCGGGTTGTCCCTCCGAAGGGTCCGACGCTTGCTTGCGGCGGTCGCACAACACGCCGTGCGTTCGTCACCCAGGTCGCACGTTGCGCCGTGAGAGCGCGGGATGGGCGGCAGTTAGCGCTACCTCGGGCAGCGGCCGGCGCGCGGGTCAGGCGGCGAAGTCGCGGGGGAGCAGGGGGAGCCAGACGCGGAAGGTGGCGCCGCCGCCCTCGGTGTCGAAGACCTCGACCGAGCCGTGGTGCGCCGCGACGATGCCGGACACGATGGCGAGCCCGAGGCCCGAGCCGCCGGTGTCCCGGGCGCGGGAGGTGTCCGCACGCCAGAAGCGCTGGAAGATCTTCTCGCGCAGCTGCGGCGGGATGCCCTCACCGTGGTCGATCACGTCGAGGTGTGCCATGGCGCGCTCGTCGTCCACGCCGATGCCGATCTCGATCGGGTCGTCGTTCGCCGTGAACCGCATGGCGTTGCCCATCAGGTTCGTGACGATCTGGCGGATCTTGTTCTCCTCCGCCAGGACGATCGGCGGGCGCTTCGGCAGCACGACCGTGGGCAGCGGGGTGGTCTCGTCGGTCGGCGCGGCACCGGCGTCGATGTTCATGGCGCGGGTCCGACGGGCCCGCAGACGCGCGATGGTCTGGCGCGAGAATGCGATCGGCCCGGTGGTGTTCGCCGAGGTGGGCGACACGGGCGGTGCTTCGCCGGAGTCCGGAGAGCCGATGGACGACGACGACGCCGATGGGCGCACGGCCTGGGACACGCTCTCGCCGGTCAGGGAGTCCTCGACGAGGACCTGGATCTCGCGGTCGGGGTTGGAGGCCATCGTGTCGAGCGCCGAGTCGCGGGCGATGGCGACGAGGTCGACCGGGCCGAGCTCGAGGGGCTTCGACTCGTCGATGCGGGCGAGCTGCAGCAGGTCCTGCACGAGCAGGCCCATCCGCTGCGCTTCCTTCTCGATGCGCTCCATCGCCTGGGCGACGTCCTCTTCCTTGCGCAGGGCGCCCATCCGGTACAGCTCGGCGTACCCGCGCAGGGACACCAGCGGCGTGCGGAGCTCGTGCGAGGCGTCCCCGACGAACCGGCGCATCTGGGCGATGGTGCGCTCGCGGTCCTCGAACGCGGAGTCGATCCGTTCGAGCATGACGTTGAGGGAGCGGTTGAGGCGGCCGACCTCGGTGTTCGGGGTGTCGGCCTCGAGGCGCTGGTTGAAGTCACCCGCGGCGAACCGTGCAGCGGTGTCCTCGACGTCGCGCAGGGGGTCGAAGGTCGCGGTGACGAGCAGCCGGGTGAGCATGGCGCCGAGCAGGATGACCGAGGCACCGAACCCGAGGAAGATCGCGGTGAACTTGCCGATGGTCTCGTCGGTGCCGGCGCTGGAGACCGCGATGAGCACGTAGCCGGTCTCGGTGGTGCCGTCGGACTGGTTCTGCAGCGACGCCGGGATGATCTGCGCACGCCACTCGTGGTTGTGCTGGCTGTCGTAGAGCGAGATGCGCTGGTTCGCCTGCGAGGCCTCGACCAGGGTGGCTTCGCGGACGTCGGGCCGGCTCGACGCCTTCGTCTGGCAGATCCGGTCGCCGTCGGCGTCGTACGCGGCGACGTAGGCGCTCTGCGAGACGACGACGGACAGCTTGCAGTACTGCTCGCCGTCGCTGATGTTCTGGCCCTCGAGCTGCTCGGTCGTCTGCTTGACCGTGTTGTCGAGCTGCTGCATGAGGTAGGTGGACAGCACGGTCATCGTGCCGAGTCCGGCGACGAGCAATCCGAGCGCGACGAGCAGCACCGTGATCCCGGTGATCTTGGTGCGCAGGGAGATCCCGTCCCACCAGTGGTTCATTCGCGTGTGCATGCTGCCCCAACGATAGACAGCGGCCGCCCGGTGAAACCGGACGACCGCCGTGAAGTCGAGCCCCGTGGGACCCCGGCCCCCTACGAAGCCTTGGACGCCTTCAGCATGTAGCCGAAGCCGCGCTTGGTCTGGATGATCGGCTCGGCGGAGTACTGGTCGAGCTTGCGGCGCAGGTACGAGATGTAGCTCTCGACGATGCCCGCGTCACCGTTGAAGTCGTACTCCCACACGTGGTCGAGGATCTGCGCCTTCGACAGCACGCGGTTCGGGTTGAGCATCAGGTAGCGGAGCAGCTTGAACTCGGTGGGCGAGAGCTCGATCTGGGCGTCGCCGATCGTGACCTCGTGCGTGTCCTGGTCCATCGTGAGCTCGCCGGCGCGGATGATCGCGTCTTCCTCGTCGTTCATGGTGCGACGGAGGATGGCCTTGATGCGGGCGACGATCTCGTCGAGCGAGAACGGCTTGGTGACGTAGTCGTCGCCGCCGACGGTGAGGCCGGTGATCTTGTCCTCGGTGTCGTCCTTCGCCGTCAGGAACAGGATCGGCGAGGTGTAGCCCGAGGAACGCAGGCGCTTGGTGACACCGAAGCCGTTCATGTCGGGCAGCATCACGTCGAGGATGATGAGGTCCGGCTCTTCTTCCAGCACGGCGGAGATCGCCTGTGCTCCGTTGCCCACCGCACGCACGGCGAAGCCGGCGAAGCGCAACGAGGTCGTCAGGAGGTCGCGGATGTTCGGCTCGTCGTCGACGATCAGGATCTTGGGGCCATCGCTCATGGTCTTATCTTCTGGCTGTTCCCTCGGGGTTTCCTGAGAGCGGTTCGTGCGTCAGCCCACGGGCGTCTGGACCTGGTCGGCGTCGAGGATCGTGTACGAGTAGCCCTGCTCCGCCAGGAACCGCTGCCGGTTCTGCGCGAAGTCCTGGTCGACGGTGTCCCGGGCCACGAGCGTGTAGAACGACGCGGGCAGGCCGTCCTTGTTCGGGCGGAGGAGCCGGCCGAGCCGCTGCGCCTCTTCCTGCCGGGACCCGAACGAGCCGGAGACCTGGATGGCGACAGTCGCGTCGGGCAGGTCGATCGAGAAGTTCGCGACCTTCGAGACGACGAGCACGTCGACCTCGCCGGACCGGAACGCGTCGTACAGCCGCTCCCGTTCGTCGACCGGGGTCGCCCCCGTGATCTCCGCGGCGTCGAGCGACGCTGCCAGTTCGTCGAGCTGGTCGATGTACTGCCCGATCACCAGGATCTGCTCGCCGCGGTGCTTCTCGATGAGTTCCCGCACCACCGGGGTCTTGGCCGGGGACGTCGCGGCGAGCCGGTAGCGCTCGTCGTCGCTCGACGCCGCGTACTCCAGGCGGTCCTGGTGCGGCAGGTCGATGCGGACCTCGTAGCAGGACGCCGGCGAGATGTAGCCCTGCGCCTCGATCTCCTTCCACGGGGCGTCGTACCGCTTCGGGCCGATGAGCGAGAAGACGTCGCCCTCGCGGCCGTCCTCGCGCACGAGCGTCGCCGTCAGGCCCAGGCGTCGGCGGGCCTGCAGGTCGGCGGTCAGCTTGAACACCGGCGCGGGCAGCAGGTGCACCTCGTCGTAGACGATGAGCCCCCAGTCGAGGGCGTCGAGGAGCGACAGGTGCGTGTACTCGCCCTTCCGACGGGCCGTGAGGATCTGGTACGTCGCGATCGTGACCGGCCGGATCTCCTTGACGCTGCCCGAGTACTCGCCGATGTCCTCCGGCGTCAGGGTCGTGCGCTTGAGGAGCTCGGTGCGCCACTGCCGCGCCGAGACGGTGTTCGTCACGAGGATGAGCGTGGTCGCCTTCACGGTCGCCATCGCACCGGCGCCGACGAGTGTCTTGCCCGCGCCACAGGGCAGCACGACGACGCCGGAGCCCTGGGCGAAGAACGTGTCGACCGCCTGCTCCTGGTACGGCCGCATGTGCCACTCGGCGGTGTCCAGGTCGATCGGGTGCGGCTGGCCCGGGGTGTAGCCCGCCAGGTCCTCCGCCGGCCATCCGAGCTTCACGAGCTCCTGCTTGATCTGCCCCCGCGCCCACGGCTGCAGCTCGACCTCGGTCGAGGACCGCATGTCACCGAGCAACGGCTTGATGCGCTTCGACCGGATGACCTCGGCCAGCACCGACGGGTCCTCGGCGGTGAGGAGCAGGAGCGGCAGCCGCTCGAGTTCCTCGGTGGGGGAGTTCGCGATCACGGGCGCGTCGGGTCGTTCCTCGCGACGGATCACGAGCCGTCCGTAGCGCGAGACCGTGTCGCGGATGTCGACCGTGACGCTCTGCGGCACGGGGAACTTCGCGAAGCGTTCCAGGGTGTCGATCATCGCCTCGGCGTCGTGGCCCGCGGCGCGCGCGTTCCAGAGTCCGAGGCGGGTGATCCGGTAGGTGTGCACGTGCTCGGGAGCGCGTTCGAGCTCGGCGAAGGCCGCGAGCTCGTGGCGTGCGTCCTCGGCGTCGGGGTGCGCGACCTCGAGGAGCACGGTGCGGTCGCTCTGCACGATCAGCGGTCCGTTCATGACCTGCCAGCCTAGCCGTCGGCACCTGCGTGCGGGTGACCGCGCGGCTCAGGCGTCGCTCTCGACCGACACCACGAGTGACAGCGGCAGGGTGCGCTCGACGTCGACGGCCGTGTCCCGCCCGCGGACGCGTCCGGCCGCGACCGAGGTCGGCACGATCGAGAACGGCCGCTCCGAGCCGTCCGGCATCCGGACGGTCACACGGATCGGCGTGCGTCCGCGCACGGCCAGGTCGATCTGCCGACCGAGCCACTCCTGCTCCGGCTCCGCGTCGCCGCGCTGCGTCGTCAGGCGGAGCCGTTCGACGAGTGCGTGCGCCGACTGCTCCGGCGAGCGTCCGGTGGGGCTGCGCCGGCCGGGAGGCCCGTGGTGCGCCTCGGGGCGGGCTGCGGTCGTCAGGACGGCCGGGTAGCGCTGGTCCTCGAGCGCGGTGTGCACGACGTGCGGCGGGTAGCGAGTGGTCAGCGTCGTCAGGTCGGGCCGCTCCCACGCGAGCTGCCGGAGCTCGGCGTCCACCCCGACGAGGTCGAGCTGGTCGGCGGTGCCGCGGACCTCGGTCCCGACGCCGCCCGGCCCCCGGTCGACGACGATGCTGCCGTCGCGTCCGGCCACCTGGTCGATCAGGTAGGCGAGGGGCTGCGGGATCCCGGTCGCCGACAGCCGTCCGAGCAGGGACAGCAGGTCGTCGCGGGAGTGTCCGGCCCGGAACGCCGCGCGCAGGGTGTCCTCGGAGATGCGGTAGCGCGCCGCGAGGCCCGGTGCCTCGAGCACGGCGACGGTGCGCAGGGCGTCGTCGTCCACCGGCGCGAGCGGCCCCGGTGCGATGACGGTGAGGTCGTGCTGCAGGTAGACCCGCTCGACGGTGCCCGGCAGGTCGTCGGCGGCCTGCTCGGCGTCGCCGTCGAGGAGCGCCCGACCGGTGCTCGTCACGATGCCGTCGACCGCCAGGCCGAGCGACGCCGCGGTGCCGGCGACGTCGAGCAGCAGGGCGTCGAGCCAGCGGGACCCCGCCGGGTACGCCCACCGACCGAGCGGCACGAGGTCGCGCAGGTCCCCGTCGGCCAGCTCGAGCACCTGGTGCACGGCGGGCGGGAGCGTGTCCGACCACGCGGCCACCAGCGACACCCAGCGCTCCGGCCAGCCGGCGAGCAACCACGCGTGCCCGGCGTCGGTGACGATCCAGCGTCCGGTGTCGGGGTCGGCGTACCCGATGCCGTCGAGCAGCGCCAGACGACCGGCGACGAGCTCGGCATCGGTGCCGATGCGCTCGGCGAGGGTGCGGGCGAGCGGCATGCCGATCCCGCCCTTGACGAGTTCGCGGACCGCGCCGGCGTCGACCGCCCGCAGCAGCTCGGCGAGCACCGTCATCGTCGCGAACGCCTGCTCCGCGCCGGTGGTGCGCGCACGCTCGAGTGCCGCGGCGTCGAGGGCGGGAGCAGCGGGGCGGACCTGCTCCGGGCCTCCCGGCTGCTCGTCGAGCGAGGTGAGGTCGGGGTGGGCGGCCACGCGTGCGGCGACCGCGTCGTCGACGGCGCCGTCCTCGTCGGCGAGGCCGAGCTCGATCGCGGGGCCGAGCGCGTCGACGGCGCCGCCGTCGCGCAGCGCCAGGATCGTGGCGCGCGGCAGGTGCTCGACGGCGGCGTCCACGGCGTCGTCGCCCCGGAGCGCCTCGGCGAGGTCGAAGAAGTCGGTGATGCGCTGCGGGCCGGTCTCGGCGAGTGCAGCGGTCGGGAGTCGCCTCGCCGCGACGAGGCGCTCGAGGGCATCGTCCGGCATCGCCCGGAGTCGGGCGGCGAGGTCGGCGGTGGTCGTCATCGTCCGGTGCCAGCGTCCGGGGCGGACGTCAGCGAGCCGTCCGGTTCGCTCGTGCGCGACGTGTCCAGGTGATGCCGAGGAGCGTGAAGACCAGCACCATGGCGATCGGGAAGCCGTAGAGCGGGATCGCCATGACCACCGGCCACGGCATGGCACCCTGGGCGCTGGGAGCGGTGAGCCACATGATGATCATCGCGACGAAGCAGAGCAGGCCGAGGATGATGATCCCACCGATCATGAACGCCAGAGCGCGTTCGGTACGATTGAACGTCACCGGGGGTTCTGCGGAGTCCTGCGGGTTCCCGGTTGATCGGGTCGGCTTGGCCATCGACCCAGGATATCCGACGCACCACGGCCGTACCACGACCTCGAGGAGTCCACGCATGCCCACCGGCAAGGTCAAGTTCTACGACGACGACAAGGGCTTCGGCTTCATCACCGGAGACGACGGCGACCAGGCGTTCCTGCACGCGTCCTCGCTGCCCGACGGCGTCGTGACCGTCAAGGCCGGCACGCGCCTGGAGTACGGCGTCGTCCAGGGCAAGAAGGGGTCGCAGGCGTTGTCCGTACGGCTGCTCGAGCCCCAGCCGTCGCTGTCGCGGATGACCCGTCGCTCCGCGGACGACATGGCCGTGATCGTCGAGGACCTGGTGAAGGAACTCGACCGGATCAGCGGAGACCTCCGTCACGGCCGCTACCCGAAGAACGGCGATCGCATCGCCGCCATCCTGCGGCACGTCGCAGACCAGTTGGAGGCGTGACCCCATGACCGAGTCCGAGACAGCAGGGGCCGAGACGGCTCCCGACGCAGCGTCCATCGACGCAGCGTCCATCGACGTAGCGTCCGTTGACTACACCGACCTGGCGCGCGAGGCGTTGCTCGAGGTCACCCCGGAGTCGACCGTCGGCGCACCGGTCGGCACGGTGGACGAAGGGGACGGCGTCGTGTCCGTCCTGTTCGCCAACCGGCTGCCCGGCTACCCCGGGTGGCGGTGGACCGTCAGCGTTGCGAAGATCGGCGACGACGAACCCACCGTGCTCGAGGTCGAGTTGATGCCCGGGGACGGCTCGCTCGTCGCGCCCGAGTGGGTGCCGTGGTCCGAGCGACTGGCCGAGTACCGGGCCGCGCAGGAGCACGAGGGCGAGGACGGCGCCGAGGACGCGTCGGACGACGAGGACTACGACGACGAGTCGGATGAGGACGACGACGAGGACTCGGACGAGGACGACGAGGACTCGGACGAGGACGACGAGGACTCGGACGAGGACGACGACTACGACGACTCGGATGACGACGAGGACGACGACGAGTCGGACGACGACGATGACGACGAGTTCGACGCCGACGAGGACGACCTCGACGAGTCGGACGACGACGACATCGAAGGCGTGGACGTCGATGCGCTCGCCGATGTGAGCGACACCGACAGCGACACCGACAGCAACACCGACAGCGACACCGAGGACGAGGCCCCGCAGCCGCCCCGTCGTCGCCGTGCCCGTCGCGTGCAGCCGTTCGAGCCCGACGCCGATCTCGAGGTCGACCAGCTCGACGCCGGCGAGGCCGACCCGGGCTTCCACCGCGCCTGACCCACCCGGACCGACGGACGGGCCCGGCACCACCGATCGGGTGGTGCCGGGCCCGTCCTCGTTCCGGCGGGTGTCCCCGACGTCAGCGCAGGGCGTCGATCGTGAAGTCGATCGCGCGCACGAGCTTCGCGACGTCGTCCGGGTCGATCGCGGTGAACGTCGCGACGCGCAGCTGGTTGCGGCCGAGCTTCCGGTACGGCTCGGTGTCGACGATGCCGTTCGCGCGCAGGGTCGCGGCCACGGCCTTGGCGTCGATCGAGTCGTCGAGGTCGATCGTGGCGACGACCTGGGACCGAGCGGCGGGGTCGGAGACGAACGGGGTAGCGGAGTCGCTGGCCTCGGCCCAGTCGTAGATCGTCGACGACGAGGTCTTCGTCCGGAGGTCCGCCCACGCCAGGCCGCCGGACTCGTTCATCCACCGCACCTGCTCGTCGAGGAGCAGCAGCGTGGAGATCGCCGGGGTGTTCAGGGTCTGGTTCAGGCGCGAGTTGTCGACGGCGTTCTTGAGCGACAGGAACTCCGGGATGTACCGGTCGGAGGCGGCGATGCGCTCGATCCGCTCGATCGCGGCGGGGGAGAGCAGCGCGAGCCAGAGCCCGCCGTCCGAGGCGAAGTTCTTCTGCGGGGCGAAGTAGTAGACGTCGGTGGCGCTGACGTCGAACAGGGCACCACCGGCGGCGCTGGTCGCGTCGACGACGGTGAGGGCGCCGGCGTCACCGGTCGCGCGGACGACCGGGGCCATGACGCCTGTCGACGTCTCGTTGTGCGGGTAGGCGTAGACGTCCACGCCCTCCACCGGCTCGAGTGCGGCGAGGGAGCCACCCGGCGCCTCGACGACGTGCGGAGCCTCGAGCCACGGGGCCGCTGCGGCCTTGGCGAACTTCGACCCGAACTCGCCGAAGGACAGGTTCTCGGCACGGCGCTCGATGAGGCCGAAGGCGGCGGCGTCCCAGAACGCGGTCGAGCCGCCGTTGCCGAGGACGACCTCGTAGCCCTCGGGGATCTGGAACAGGTCGGCGAGGCCGGAGCGGACGCTGCCGACCAGGTCCTTCACGGGCTTCTGGCGGTGCGAGGTGCCGAGGATCGTGGCGCCGCGCGTCACGAGGGACTCGAGCTGGGCGCCGCGGATCTTCGACGGACCACAGCCGAAGCGACCGTCGGTGGGGAGGAGTTCGGCCGGGATGACGATGTCTGCCATGCACCGATCCTACCGACGACGATCCGCCTGCCCGAGCCCGTGTACCGGCCGGACGGGGAGGGTTCGGCCCACCTGTCCACCGCGTCGGATGACCCTTTCTCACGTGCACCCGGGCGCCGGTCGGTGTTCGTCGGTCCGAACAAGTAGTGTGGTCGGCGCTGGGCCCAGACATGAGAGGCGGACCGTGACCGATCTCGTCGACACCACGGAGATGTACCTTCGCACCATCCTCGACCTCGAGGAAGAGGCGATCGTGCCGCTGCGCGCGCGCATCTCCGAGCGCCTCGGACACTCGGGCCCGACGGTCTCGCAGACCATCGCCCGCATGGAGCGCGACGGCCTGGTCGTCGTCTCCGGCGACCGGCACCTGGAGCTCACCGACGAGGGCCGTTCCCGCGCCACGCACGTGATGCGCAAGCACCGTCTGGCCGAACGCCTGCTGGCCGACGTCATCGGACTCGACTGGGCCTTCGTGCACGACGAGGCCTGCCGGTGGGAGCACGTCATGAGCGAGCAGGTCGAGGTCCGCCTGCTCGAGATGCTCGGCAACCCGACGGAGTCGCCGTACGGCAACCCCATTCCCGGGCTCGCCGAGATCGGTGGCCCAGCGGCCGCCGGGTTCCTCGACGGCGTCCAGAACATCGTCGCCGCGACCGAGGGCACCGATGCCGTCACGACCGGGGTCGTCCGTCGCCTGGGCGAGCCCGTGCAGTTCGAGCCGGAACTCCTGCACCAGCTCCGCACCGCCGGCGTCATGCCCGGGCGCGTGGCGAGCGTGCAGCGCGCTGGCGCCTACGTCGCGGTCCGCGTCGAGGGTGAGGACTCGGGCATCGAGCTGCCGATCGAGGTCGCGCAGCACGTCTACATCGAACGCGGCTGACCGTTCCTGGTCGTTCCTGAGAGTCTTTACCGTTTCGTTACCTGCGGGGCGTTTGGTCTCGACTCGGTAACGACGCTTCCGTACACTCGTCCGAGTCGCCGCGCTGCCCCTGAGCCGGAGACCCGTGGCAGGACGTCTCGAACCCGTCTCCTGCCTCGATCGGAAACGATGACGAACGGATGGGGTTGCACACCGCCGGACACCCACGGCGGCGTGATGACGAGACGTTGGAGACACACCTCTTGACGCAGACCGGTACCGCCGCGGACGACCAGACGCCCGCGAACCCGACGAACACCGAGAACGCCACCACCGCCCCGCTCACCCGGCGGGCCGTGCGCGAGACCGAGGGCCGCCCGGTCCGCAAGGTCGTGCCGGTGCGCTCCGCCCCGCTGCCCGGTGGTCGTCGTGCCGCGCAGGCCGCGGCAGCCGCGAGCACCGCGAAGGCCAGCTCCTCGTCGCGCAAGCGCAAGTTCCTCGCACCGGTCGTCCTCACCGTGGCCGCCGGCATGTTCGGCACGGTCGCGGTCGCCCCGGCCTTCGCTGCGACGACCTCGAGCAACTCGACCGCCGTCGCCGACGCTCAGCGTCAGGTGCGGGCCACGCAGAGCCAGGAGCTGTCGGTCTCCGACGCCGTGGCGCTCGCCGACACGAGCCGTGACGGCTTCGGCGCGACGTCCACCGCGACGCTCGACGCCGAGAAGGCCGCGAAGCAGGCCGCCGCCGACCAGGCCGCCGCAGCGAAGGAAGCCGCCGAGCGGGCCGAGCAGACCCAGACCGCCCGCGCTGCGACCGCGAAGCAGTACTCCTCGTACACCGGGCCCACCGCCGCCGAGTACGCGGCCAGCTCGTCCGCCGCCGACACCCCGTTCTCGCTGCCGGCCGTGGTCGCCACGGGCAAGCAGTACATCGGCACCCCGTACGTCTTCGGTGGCGCGGACCCGTCGGGCTTCGACTGCTCGGGCTTCATCATGTTCGTGTACGCCCAGTACGGCATCAACCTCGCGCACTCCGTGCCGCTGCAGGACCAGGCCGGCACGACGATCCCCGAGTCCGAGGCGCAGCCCGGTGACGTCGTCATCTTCAACAACGAGGCGCACGACGGCTTCTACATGGGGAACGGCATGATCATGGACGCCCCGAAGCCCGGTGGCACCGTGCAGATCCGCCCGATCTGGACCAGCGACTACCACATCGTCCGTTTCGGCATCTAGCGACCACTGCCCCTCCGGCGTGTGAACTTCACCGGAACCGGCCCGCGCACCCTCGTGCCGGGCCGGTTTCTGGGTTAACCTGACGCTGCACCGGTCCGCACCGGCGCGAACAGGAGACCCTCATGTCGATGTTCCGCACGACCCGCACCATGGGTCGGCGCGCGCGTGTCGACATATGGTCGAGCACAGCCTGCGTGCACGAGCACGCCCCTGCATGACGAGAGCACTGCCCATCCGGGTGGTGCTCTTCGTGGTTCCAGGGGTGTGAACAGGTCGTCCTCACCCGTTCGCCTCGTCGGTCCGACGCACCCGCAGCGCCTGGAAGCCGTCCAGGCACGTCGGAAGGGAACCCATGCGCACTCTCGTCCTCAACGCCGGTTACGAGCCCCTCGCGGTGATCTCGTTCCGACGAGCCCTCGTGCTGGTCATGAACCAGAAGGCCGCCATCGTCGCCGCCGACGTCGAACACCCGGTCACTGGGTCGACGTCGAGCTACGACCGTCCGTCCGTCATCATCCTCACCCGCTACGTGCGCATCCCGCACTCCAGGCTCGTGCCGGTGTCCCGTCGCGGTGTGCTGCGTCGGGACGGCAACCACTGTGCCTACTGCGGCCGGCACGCCACCACCATCGACCACGTGCAGCCACGGTCGCGCGGGGGGCAGGACTCGTGGGAGAACCTCGTCGCCTGCTGCCTGGCCTGCAACAACACCAAGGGCGACCGCACCCCGCAGGAGATGGGGTGGCGCCTCCGGTTCCCGCCGAAGGTGCCGCACGGGTCCTCGTGGGTCGTGCGCGGCATCGAGCGCCCGCAGGCGGAGTGGGACGAGTACCTCGTGGCCGCGTAGCGGCCGTCTGCGCACCACGAGACGGACTGGAGGCCCGTGGCGGCACCGCCACGGGCCTCCAGTCCGCCGCCCGGCGCGATCAGTGCCCGACCCGCCCTTGGCAGGTCGCGCCGCGTCCGCCATCCTGGGCTCGACGCCACCGGCGTCGGTCGGGACCCCGACCGACGGTCCGGCGGCACGAGGGAAGAGCAACGATGCGCAGCGAGATCTCCGGAACGACCATGCCCGTCCTGACGCTCGCGCTCGACGCGGGGGAACGCATCGTGGCCGAGGGCGGTGACGTCGCCTGGCTGACCCCCGGGTTCGGCATGGACACCTCGACCGCGCACGGCGGCAGCGGCGGGTTCCTCGGGGGCCTCAAGCGAGCGCTCGGCGGCGGGCAGCTGTTCCTCACCGAGTACACGGCGTCGGCCGCGGGCGGGCGGGTCACCTTCGCCGCGAGCCTCCCGGGCACGATCCGCGAGATCACGGTGGACCCGGCGGACCAGTTCCTGGTGCAGTCGGGTTCGTAGATGGCGAGCACCGCCGACGTGGACGTTTCCGTCGGGTTCCAGAAGCGTCTGGGAGCCGGGATCTTCGGTGGCACGGGCGTGGTGTTCCAGGCGCTCTCGGGCTCGGGGACGGCCTGGGTGCAGCTCGCCGGTGAACTGACCGAGGTCGAGCTCGCCGCGGGGGAGTCGCTGCTGGTCCACCCGGGGCACCTGGCGATGTTCCGCGCGGGCATGTCGGTCGAGTTCGCCACGGTGAAGGGCATCAAGAACAAGGTGTTCGGTGACTCGATGTTCCTCGCCGAGGTGCACGGTCCGGGTCGGATCTGGCTGCAGTCGATGACGCCGGCAGCCCTCGCGGCGGCGATCCAGCCGTACCTGCCGAAGCCGCAGGGCAACGACCGCGACTGAGCCCGCCACGCCCGGCCGCACCTGTTCTGGCCGGAGAACGCGGCATCCGGGCATACTTCCCCTGAGACCTGAGGGGGCGTCATGCTCTGGCCGGTGTCGTCCTGGTCCTCCGGTGCTGACGGAGGACCGTCCGCAGTCCCACCGACTCGAGAGCAGGACCCGTGACCGACATCCGCAGCACCCGGACGATCCGGCGAGCGATCTGGGTCGGCCTGCTCCTCACCCGGCAGGTTGGTTGGACAGCCGAGGCGTGGACCGCGCCGTCACCGTTCACGGAACGTCGTCGGTGGTGGATGCTCGCCGTCCCGATCGTCCGGGCAGCGAAGCCCGGATCGGCGGATGTCGCATGACGCTCCGGGTGGACACCACCCGGCGTCGACGCCGGTGGGTTCCCGCCGACCGACGGTGGTGGGGGCTGGACCGACGGACGGTCCTGCCAGCGGTGATCGTGCTGGCGACCGCCGCGATCATGCACTGGGGCGTGCCGTGGCTGAACGACCAGGTGCCGTTCACCGAGACGGTCCCGGCGGGGAGCACGATGTCGCTGAAGGAGGACGTCGAGTTCACGCCGCCAGCCGGGTGGGGCATCAGTGACGGTGTCCTCACCGGTGACGCCGAAGCCGGCGGCACCTACCCGGCATCCGCGACCGTGTTCGACGGCACGACGTCGATCACGCTCCGGACCGGCACCTTCGAGGGCACGCCGCGCGCACTGCTGCGGCAGATCGAGTCCACCAACGCGGCCACCGGTACCCAGGCCCTCCGATCGACGGTGACCCCGGTCACGACGGCGTCCGGAGTGCGCGGGGTGATCAGCGAGTTCCGTGACGTCCGGAACGACGGCGCCATCGCCGCGTTCGTCGCGGACGGCGTCGGTGTCGAAGTCGTCATCAGCACACCGAACAGCACACCGTCGAGGACGGCCACCTTGATCGGACAGACCCTGTCGTCGATCACCGTCGAAGGAGCCGGATCATGAGGCTGAACCTGTTCCGACGGGATCCCGAGCGCACCACGGGGACGGTCACGGCCTCGTCGGTGCCGACCGAGCTGGAGCAAGCGCGAACGGCGGTCTTCGAACGGTCCGGATGGGGCCTGCGGATGGAACTCTTCCAGCCGCGGAACGCCGCGTTCTGGGTGTTCTGGGGGCTGGTGATCGCCGGCCTCTGGAACGCGGTCACGATCCTGCAGTCCGCGGCTGCGCCGTTCGCCTCGGCGGTCACGACCAACAGCCTGGTCCTGGTCCTGTACGCGGCCCTGTTCTGGTGGGCGACCCGTGCGATGGACCGGTACTCGACCCTGCCGATCAGCCTCGTGGTCCACGCGTTCCTGTGGGGTGCCACCGCGGCGACGTTCTTCATGGCGATCTACGCCAACGACGCGATCCTCGGTCTGTACGGCAAGACCTTCGGGCAACGCTGGGCCGCCGACTGGGCAGCCGGGCTCACCGCGCCCTTCACCGAAGAGGTGTCGAAGGGCATCGGTCTGGTGCTCCTGATCACCCTGGCACCGCGGATCGTCCGGACCACGTTCGACGCGTTCATCCTCGGCGCATTCCTCGGGCTCGGGTTCCAGGTCGTCGAGGACGTGCTCTACGTCGCGCAGACCTCCGGCGCGAACTTCGGCGCGCACCCGTTCCTCGCGGGGGCGGAGACCCTCGTGGTGCGGATGGCGACCGGGGTCGCCGGGCACATCGCGTACTCCGCGATCTTCGCGACGGGGCTGTTCCTGCTCGCCGGCAGTCCCGTCCAGCGCCGACGAGTCGGGCTGGGTGTCGGGCTGATGATCCTCGCGATGGCCATGCACGGCCTCTGGGACGACCTCGGCGCACTCGTCGGCCCCTTGCAGGCCTTCAACCTGGTGTTCATCGCGATCCTGACCGTGATCGTCGTGTTCGTGGTGTTCCGGGTCTTCCGGTTCGCCGTCCGCCCCGAGCAGGAGGACCTCCGCACGGTGCTCGCGCCCGAGGTGGCGGCGGGGCTGCTCTCGACGGACGAACTCGAGGCCGTCGTCGGCAGTCGGAAGGCGCGACGGCGGTACGTCAAGGCGGCCGGATCCCGGCAGGAGCGCCGACGACGCCGCGTGCTGCTGACCGCGATCCACGACCTCGCCGAAGCGCTCCCGCATGTCGACGACCCGGACCACATCGCGTTCACCCGACAGGAGGTCACCCGGGTGCGGAACGGCGCTCGGCAGACCGCGTAGGGCGGCCGTCTCGCGCGTGAGCGTGCCCAGCGACCGACGGGAGGCCCGTGGCGGGCCCGCCACGGGCCTCCCGTCCGCTCGCCTGCCACCTTCGGACCGGACACGACCCGACGACGCCGGGGAACGTCCGCCGAACGGCGCATGAACTCGGGTCAGTGCCTGTCCGGACAGGTTGGCGGCGGCCGCCTCGGCGGTGTTAGCGTCCCGGTCGACAGCGCCTAGGGTTCCGGGACTCCCCGTCCGACTGGTCCGAGCGGCGCCACGGTCCGCCACCGAACGCGGGCCGTCATCTGAACGGACAAAAGCCTGGAGGACCTCGCCCGTCGCGCCGCGCGCCGGGCAGAAGGTCCTGCCGTGACACCGCTCGCCGTCCTCCTCGTCCTGTCCGCCGCAGTCGCCCACGCGGGGTGGAACGTCATCGCCCACGGGGTGAGCCGGATCGGGATGCCGTTCCTGTGGCTCGGTGCCGTGTCGAGCGTGGTGGTCTGGATCGGTGTGGTCCCGTTCACCGGGGGCCTCGGCGACGCGGACCCCGGCGGGTTCGTGCTCGGCGTGGCCGCGTCCGGGGTGCTGCACGTCCTGTACATGCTGGTGCTGCAGCGGGGGTACCGGGTCGGGCGGCTGTCGACGGTGTACGCCACGGCGCGGGGCACCGGACCGACGATCAGCGTCGTCCTGGCGATCGTGCTCCTGGGTGAGCGCCCGCACTGGGTCGCCCTGGTCGGCGGGCTCCTGGTGCTCGTCGGTGTGGTCGCCGTCGGGCTCGCCGACCGTGGGACGACATCGACGGAGCTCCCGAGGAGGCGGATCGACCCCGGGCTCGTCGCGGGTCTGCTCACCGGGGTGGCCATCGCCGCGTACACGATCTGGGACGCCTACGTCGTCCGTGACCTCGGTGTCGCACCGGTCGCGTTCATGGTCGGGTGCACGGCCGTCGAGGTCGTGTTCTTCGGACTGGCCCTCGGGTCGCGGCGGCGCGAGGTCCTGCCCGTGCTGCGGCAGCACTGGCCGCGTGTGCTCGCGTTCGGGGTGCTGTCGCCGCTGTCGTACATCCTCGTGCTGGTCGCGATCGGCATCGCCCCCGTGGCGCTCGTCGCACCGATGCGCGAGGTGAGTGTCGTGCTCGTCAGCCTGTTCGGGGTGCTGGTGCTCCGCGAAGGCCGTGCGCTCGCCCGGGTCGGTGCCGCGGTGGTCGTGCTCGGCGGCATCGCGCTGCTCGCGCTCTGACGTCGACGGCGGCGTCGACGGCGGCCTGTCCGGACAGGTGCCAACCGAGTTCACCTGCCGTCCACGCCGCGTGTACCGGGACGGAACTCCGCTCCACCGGTCGGCTGCGACAGTTGCGGTCGTCCGCACCGGACCCGCCCCCCCCCCCGAACCGCCCGAAAGGTCATCATGCCCATCTCCGCACGCAAGTCGCTCGTCGCGCTGGCCGGCGCCCTGGCCCTCGTCGCCACGCTCAGCTCCTGCTCCGCAGGCTCCACCGCCGCGACCGGTGACGGCAGCCCCGCAGGCGGCTCCGACGCCGTGCAGTACGCCGCGGACGAGAACACCATCGTGTTCGGCGTGGTCCCCGACTCCGTGGACACCGAGACGAACTACCAGCCGCTGATGGACTACATCGCGAAGGAGACCGGCAAGAAGGTCGAGTACCACGAGTCGACCGACTACGCCGCGCTCATCGAGGCGTCCGTCGCGGGCAAGATCGACGTCGCGTCGTTCTCCGGGTTCACCTACGTCACGGCGAAGAACAACGGCGCGAAGATCACCCCGATCTCCTCCATCATCACCGCCGAGGGCCAGAAGCCCGGGTACTACTCCGAGGCCATCGTGCCGAAGGACAGCGACATCGACTCGCTCAAGGACTTCGCCGGCAAGAAGGTCTGCTTCGTCGACCCGTCGTCGACCTCGGGCTACCTGTTCCCGAGCTACAACCTGCTCAAGGCGGGCGTCGATCCGAAGACCGACGTCACGCCGGTGTTCGCCGGCAAGCACGACGTCAGCGTCCAGAAGGTCGCGGCGGGCACCGAGTGCGACGCCGGGTTCGCCGAGGACAGCGAGGTCGAGAAGAACGACGACGTGCACGTCGTCGCGAAGACGATGGTCCCCGGTGCCCCGATCGTCGTCTCCGACACCCTGCCGTCGGCCGAGAAGGAGACGCTGACGAAGGCACTGTCCGACGTCACCATCGACCAGATCATCGACGCCGGTGTGACCAGCGCCGACAGCGACGGCTTCCGCAGCGTCTTCTACGGCACCAAGCCCGTCGACGACGAGTACTACGACCTGATTCGCGACATCTGCAAGACGACGAAGTCGACCACCTGCCAGGCCTGACCCGGCGACCGCGAGACGGCAGCCCGAGGAGCACCATGACGAACCACGCACCGGCCGGTACCCCGGCCGTCGAGATCACCGGCCTGACGAAGCGCTTCGGCGACACGACGGCGTTGCGCGACGTGTCGCTGCGCGTCGGGCAGGGCGAGGTCGTCGTGCTGCTCGGGCTGTCGGGCTCCGGCAAGAGCACCCTGCTCCGGCACGTCGACGCGCTCGAGCTCCCGACGTCCGGCAGCGTCCGGGTGGACGGGACCGAGGTGCACCGCCTGACCGGGCGTCGTCTGCGCGAACTGCGGAGTCGCGTCGGGTTCGTGTTCCAGCAGTTCGAACTCGTGCCGGCGCTCACCGTGCTCGAGAACGTGCTCACCGGAGCGCTCGCGACCCTCCGCGGCCCGCGGCTCGGTCTCTGGTCGTACCCGCGCCCCCTCCGTCGCACCGCACTCGGGCACCTCGACCGCGTCGGGCTGCTCGACCGCGCCTACCAGCGGGCCGACACCCTGTCGGGCGGGCAGCAGCAGCGCGTCGCGATCGCCCGGGCCCTCATGCAGGACCCGACGGTGCTCCTGGCCGACGAACCGGTCGCCTCGCTCGACCCGGAGTCCAGCGGGCAGGTCATGCGCCTCATCCGCGAGATCGCTGCCGACCGTGGGCTGACGGTGCTCTGCAGCCTGCACCAGGTCGACCTGGCCCTGTCGTGGGCGGACCGGATCATCGGGCTCCGGCACGGCGAGGTCGTGCTGGACACCAGGACCGACGGCCTCGGCAAGGCGGAGGTCATGGAGATCTACGGGCAGGTCGCGACGAGCACCGACGAGTTCGCCACCATCGAGGCCGAGCTGCACGCACTCGACGCGGGGGAGCGGACCTCGTGACGACGCTCGACACCCGACCCGGAACCGCGGCGGCGCTCGCCGAGGACGCGGCCCGTCGGGCACCCCGCCGCCGGGTCTCGCCGGAGCGCACGGCGGCGGTGCTGACCCTCGTCGCCCTCGGCGTGCTGGCGTGCGTCGCGGTCGCCCGGGTCGACATCTCGATCCCGAACATCATCGCGTCGTGGTCCAACGCCGAGCACTTCTTCCAGCGTGTGGGGACCGTCCGGTTCCCGGCCGCACCGGTCCTGCTGCAGCAGACCGCGCTCACCGTCGGGCTCGTCCTGCTCGGCACCCTGCTCGCCGCCGCGTTGAGCGTCCCCGTCGCGTACCTGGCGGCGGCGAACACCAGCCCGGGCCGCGGGTGGGTCGCTGCCGCGCGGTTCGTCAGCGTCCTGACCCGGGCCGTGCCGGACGTCATCCTCGCGATGGTGTTCGTCCTGGTCTTCACGATCGGTCCGCTGCCCGGGATCCTGGCGATCGGCATCCACTCCGTCGGGATGATCTCGAAGCTCTTCGCCGACGCCATCGAGCAGATCGACGAGGGACCGCGCAACGCGATCCGGGCAGCCGGAGGGAGCCGTGCGCAGCAGTTCACCGCCGGGGTGCTCCCGCAGGTGCTGCCGTCGTGGGTCGCGACGATCCTGCACCGCAACGACATCAACCTGCGCGGGTCGGTCATCCTCGGGTACGTCGGCATCGTCGGCCTCGGCCGCGAGATGTCCTTCGCGTTCAAGTCGCTCGACTACTCACTCGGCATCGGGTACGCGATCGTCATCTTCGGCCTGTGCGTCCTGATGGAGATCGTCTCCAGCTCGGTGCGCGCCGCCATGCTCGGCGTGGCCCCGGCCGGGCGCGGCATCGGTGCCACGGCTGCCCGTCGGTGGATGCGTCGGCGGGACCGGCAGCGAGCCGAGTCCGCACCGTCCACGCGGCGACCCATCGCCGCGACGGTCGAGGGCACCCTCCGCCGCCCGTGGACCCCCGTCCGGGTCCGGAACGCGATCTGGTGCTGGGTCGCCCTGTCCGTCGTCGTCGGCAGTGTCGTGGTCTGCGACATCGCCTGGGGTGACCTGGTCACCGTGTGGGGCAAGATCCCCGCCGTCGCCGTGCAGTTCTGGCCGCCGTCCTTCGGCAGCTACGGTGCCGGCATCATGTTCGGCGCGATGTTCGACACCGTCGCGATCGCCCTCGCCGCGACCGTGCTCGCGCTGCTGCTCTCGCTCGTCATCGGGTCCCTGGCCGCCCGCAACGTCGCTCCCGGGAGCGGAGTCCGGGGCGGCGCACGGCTGCTGCTCGTCGTCGTCCGCGGGATCCCGGAGACCATCCTCGCGGTCGTGCTCATCGTCGTGACGGGGCTCGGTGCGCAGGCGGGCACCCTCGCCCTGGCCTTCGGTGGCATCGGGCTCCTCGGCAAGCTGATCGCGGACTCGCTCGAAGAGGTCGCTCCCGGGCCCGAGCGCGCCGTCACCGCCACCGGCGCGGGGCGCCTGCAGCGCTACGCCTCGGCGACGGTGCCGCAGGGGTTCCGCGCGATGCTCGGGCACTCCTTCTACCTGCTCGACACGAACATCCGTGCGGCGACGATCCTCGGCATCGTCGGAGGCGGCGGCATCGGCTACTACCTCCTCAACGCGGCGCAGGGGTCGAACTACGCGTCGGTCACCGCGATCGTCCTGCTCATCCTGGTCACGGTGCTCGTCACCGAGGGCCTGGCCATGTGGCTGCGGCGGGTGTTCCGGTGAGCGCGTCGGAACGGTACGACGTCGTCGTGGTCGGCGCGGGCATCGTCGGGCTCGGCATGGCCTACGAGGCACTCCGGCAGGGCGCCCGGGTCGCGGTGGTCGACCGTGCGGCAGCGGTCGTCGGTGCGAGTGTCCGGAACTTCGGGCACGCCTGCGTCACCCCGCAGACCGGCGAAGCAGCCGGCTACGCGCAGGAGGCACGCCGCCGCTGGCTCGCACTCGCGCAGCTCGCCGGGTTCACGGCGCGCGAACGGGGTGCCCACGTCGTCGCCCGTCGCCCCGAGGAGCTGGCGGTGCTCGAGGAGTACCGCGACTCCGGCGCGGACCTGCGGCTGGCCGACGCGGCCGAGATCACAGCGGCGGTGCCGGTCGATCCCGTTACGGCCCTCGGCGGCGCGCACCTCGCGCACGACCTGCAGGTCGACCCCCGGGAGGCGGCACCCGCGATCGCGCGCTGGCTCGCCGGGCAGGGGGTCACCTTCCACTGGCGGACCCCTGCGCTCGAGGTCACCACCGGCGCCGTCCGCACCGGTCGCGGCATCGTGGAGGGGACCCGGATCGTCGTCTGCACCAACCACGACCTCGACCAGCTCTTCCCGGAGCTCGCCGAGTCGATCGGTCTGGTCCGCTGCCGGCTCCACATGCTGCGTGCGACGATCCCGCTCGCCTTCCCGCTCGCCACACCGCTGTTGACCGGGTGGTCGCTGCTCCGCTACTCGGGGTTCGCCGCGATGCCCGGAGCGGGTGCCCTGCGGGACCGGCTCGCCGCCGACCTGCCCGAGGGGATCCGCTGGGACCTCAACCAGATGTACACGTCACCGCCGGACGGCAGCGTCATCGTCGGGGACACACACGAGCGCGAGGTCGATGCGCCACCGTTCCAGGACGAGGACGGCTTCCGGCTGCTCGTCACCGAGACCGAGCGGCTGTTCGGTGCGCCGGTCTCCGTGGTCGACCGGTGGCAGGGCGTCTACGCCTCGGCCCCTGGGCGGGAGTTCCTCATCGACCAGCCGGTCCCGGGCGTCGACGTCGTGACGGTCACCACGGGCATCGGCATGACGACCGGCCTCGGCATCGCGCCGACGGTCCTCGGCTGACCCCGGCGGTTCTCGGCTGACCCCGGTGGTCTTCGGCGGGGGAGACCGTCAGGCGCGGAACAGCCGCTGCCGGCCAGCGCGCCAGACACCAACCACACGGTCCTCGCGCACGGCGACGAAGTCCGCACGGCGACCCGGTGCGAGGAGCCCCCGGTCCGGAAGCCCGACGTGTTCCGCGGGGTTCCGGGTGACCGTCGCGACGAGCTCGGCGAACGGTGCGACCCCGGCGGTGGCGGCCACTCGCAGCCCCGGCAGCAGCGACCCGAGCTGGTAGTCCGACGCCACCACGTCGGCCCGACCGGCCGCGATCGCCGCGCGAGCGGACAGCCCGGAGCCGTGCGACCCGCCCCGCCACAGGTTCGGCGCACCGACGACGACCCCGAGCCCGGCGTCGATCGCCGCGGCCGCAGCGCGCTCGGTGACCGGGAACTCCGAGATCCGGGCGCCGAGCCGCCGGGCCTCGAGGACGGCCTCGGGTGTCTCGTCGTCGTGTGCTGCGACGACCACACCGGCCCGGTCCGCGAGCACGGCGACGGCCGCTCGTCGTCGGCTGATGCCCTCGCTGCCGGCGTGGAACGCCGCCAGGCGGGCGTCGAGCTCCTCGTCATCGGCGCGGTCGAGCGCGCGGTAGGCCCGTCTCCACGCGGCGACGGTCGAGTACTGGCCGCGGCCGGGGGTGTGGTCCATGTACGAGACCAGGGCGACCCGATCCGGATGGGCCGCCACGAGCCTCCCGGCCGCCGCCACGGCGTCGTCGTGGGTGACGTCGACGCGCAGGTGCACGCGGACGTCGACCGGCAGGTCGGACGCGGCGACCGCATCGAGGACGGCGGCGGCGTGCTCGGCGCTGCGCGCCGGAGCCGTCGCGTGCTCCACCGAGCAGCACAGCAGCGCGGTCGTCACTCCGGCGAGCAGGGCGTCGGCCGCGAAGGACTCGAGCGCGTGCGCGAGCGGGACCGGCACACCGGGGCGCGGCTGCTCGAAGCGGGACAGCGAATCGGCGTGCAGGTCGACCAGACCCGGCAGGACGTCGACGTCGCCGAGGTCGACCACCGGTCCGTCCGACACGTCGACGACCACGCCGTCGCGCACGCCGAAGGACGAGCCCGGCGTCCCGCCGTCGCCCCGGTGGACACGGGCAGCGGTGAAGGTCGTCACGCAGCCATCACACCACGGCGACCGCGGGGGCGACCCCGCGGCGCAGGAACCCGTCCGACGGCGGTGTCGTGACGGCGTGCCCGACCGCGTCGAGGCCGACCGGCCGCTCGACCAGGTCCGCGAAGGGCAGCTCGCTGCGCGCGAGGAAGGCCACCGCGGTCGCGAGGTGCCGGGGCGCGTAGTTGTGGACCCCGACGATCCGGTTCAGCCGCCGCACGATCTGCTCCGGGTCGATGGTCACCGGACGGCTGGTCGAGACCGCTCCGACGAGCACGGCGACACCGTCGACGTCGAGGGAGTCCACCGCCGCCTCGACCGCGTCGGGGTGGCCGGACAGCTCGACCGCGACGTCGAAGGACCCGATCGCGTCACCCGGGGCAGCGGCCCGCGCCGCGCCGAAGCAGACCGCCCGGGCACGTCGGCCGGCGTTCGGGTCGGAGACGGTCACCGTGGCACCCGCGTCGACGGCCATCGCGACGGCGGTGATCCCGAGCATGCCGGCACCGGTGACCAGGACCCGCGCGCCGTCGAGCGGTCGCTGCGCGGCGTCGAGTGCCGCGGCCACGGTCGCCGTGGCGCAGGCGGCAGGCGCGGCGACGGCCGCCGGCACGTGCGCGGGGACGACCGCGATCGCCGTGCCGGGGAGCAGGACACAGTGCGTGGCGAAGCCGCCGTTCAGCGTCCAGTCCGCGGTGACGGCCTCGTGGCCGTACTTCCGCAGGGAGCGGCACTTCTGCGGGATGCCCGACGCGCACCGGTCGCAGTCGCCGCACGACGCGGCCACCGACCACACGACGCGGTCGCCGACCCGGACCGGCTGCCCCTCGACCGTGGTCGGCGGCACGGCGTCGACCGCGACGACGCGGCCGACCTGTTCGTGGCCGAGGACACTCGGCGTCGGACCCGGACGGTGGCCGAGCGCGGTGTGCAGGTCGCTGCCGCACACGGTGGCCAGCTCGACCTCGACGAGCACACCGCCGTCCGGCAGCGTCGTCGACGGTAGCGACTCGACGGTGACCGGGGCGCCGACGCCGTGCCACACGGCGTACCGGGCGTCGGCGCGCACCGGCGTCACGCCAGGACCCGGGCGGCGTCCTCGACCTCGGCGAGCACCGACGGCACCTCGGTGACCGAGTCGAGGACGTGGGTGTGCTGGACGGTCGCGAAGTCCGCGTCCTGGTGCGTCCCGGTCCGCACGCCCGCCACGACGGAGGCGCCGGCGCGGTGTCCCGTGAGCAGGTCGGCGACGGTGTCCCCGACGACCGCCACGTCACGGACGTCGTCGGTGCTGGTCCGGAGCACCGCGGCGAGCACCATGTCCGGGTACGGGCGCCCCCGGCCGGCGTCGGCGGGGGAGAGCGCGAGGTCGATCAGCGGCCGCCAGCCGAGCAGGTCGAGCACCGCGTCGCGCGTCGCGGGCGAGAACCCGGTGGTCAGCGCGATCCGTCGCCCCGCTGCGCGGAGTGCGACGAGCGTCTCGACGGCGCCGTCCACCGGCCGCACGCCGCGGTCGAGGGTTCGTGCGTAGGCGCGCTCGAAGGCGGTGTTCGCAGCCTCGGCGCGGACACCGTCACCGTCGAACAGCGCGGTGAACACGGCGATCTTCGACTGGCCCATGGTGTCGACGGCGTACTGCACGGCGCGGTCGTGCTCGGCGCTCCCGTGCTCGAGGCCGACGTCGGTGAGCGCGGTGCGGAAGGCGTCGAGGACGACGCCGCCGTCGTCGACGGTGGTTCCTGCCATGTCGAGGCAGACGAGCGAGATCATGGGACTCCTGGGTACGTGCCGTCACGCCGGGACCGGCGCGGTCCGACCAGCGTCGGAGTGCGCCGTGGCGGGCAGGCGGTGCGCAGGTGTCCGCCAGGTGAACGACGCCGGGAGGCTCGTCACGGCCTGTCCGGACAGGCATGCGGTCCGCCAGGGGGACCGGCTACAGTCCGAGCGTGCCGGAGACCCGATACCTCGACATCGCCGCCGCCCTGGAGGGCGAGTTGGCCGATCTGCCGATCGGCTCGCGGGTGGCCAGCGAGGCGGAGCTGGCGGCGCGGTTCGGCGTCGGGCGGTCCGCCGCCCGGGCGGCGCTGCAGCACCTGCAGCGGCGCAACCGCATCCGCCGGGTGAAGGGCGTCGGCAGCTTCGTCGCACGCCGCATCGACTACCTGATCGGTTCGCGGGCGGCACCGTCGTGGAGCCACACCGTCCGTGCGGCCGGAGGCAAGCCGTCGAGCGTGACGCTGTCGTGCGCACTCGTCCCAGTCCCACCGCGCATCGCGGAGTCCCTCGACCTGCAGCTGGGAGCGCCCGTGCACCGTCTGACCCGGCGCTCACTGGTCGACGGGCTGCCGGCAGCGTGGGGCGTGGAGTGGGTCCCGCCGGCGATCGTGCCCGAGCTCGCCGAGGCGCTGCAGGTCAGTGACTCGCTGTACGAGGTGCTCCGGCAGGTGGGACGTTCCACGCCGCACCGCCGCTGGGTCCGTGCGACCGCCGACGTGGTGTCCGAGGACGTCGCCCGGCACCTGGACCTCGACGAGGTCACGCTCGGCTGGTTCATCGAGAGCCTGACGTCGGACCGCGACGACGAGCGACCGCTCTGCCTGAGCGAGCGGTGGATCCGGGCGGACGCCATCCGGGTGCTGTTCGAGGCCGGTCGGGACGCACCGCTGACCTGATCGGCTGCGGCCTTCCGTCGGTGGCTTCTTCCGTTCGTCGGTGTGGCCTTCTGTTCGTCGGTGGCGCTGACTAGCGTCGCCGACATGGGCGAGACACCGCACATCGACGACGCGACCATCGACGACCTACGCGCTCGGCTGCGTGCCACGCGCTGGCCGGACGCGCCCGCCGGGGTCGGCTGGTCGCTCGGCGTGGACCTCGACGTCCTGCGCCCGCTCGTCGAGTACTGGGCCGACGGGTTCGACTTCGACGCGCACCGTGCCGAGCTCGCCGCGCTGCCCTCGCGCCGTGTCGTCGTCGACGGGATCGGCATCCACGTGCAGCACGCCCGCGCTCAGCTGCCCGACGCCCTGCCGGTCCTGCTCGCGCACGGCTGGCCGGACTCCGGGTGGCGGTACCGCAAGGTGCTGCCGATGCTGGTCGACGCCGGGTACGACGTCGTCGTGCCGGACATGCCCGGGTACGGCTTCTCGGACGTACCGCCGCAGGTCCTCGACGCCCGGCAGGTGGCCGGCATGTGGGCGACGCTGATGACGGACCTGGGGTACGAGCGGTTCGCGGTGTCCGGCGGCGACATCGGCACACACGTCGCCCGATACCTGGCACTCGACCACCCCGACCGGGTCGTCGCCGTGCACCGCATCGACGGCGGGCTCGCCTGGCCGGGCCTCGACCCGTCGACGTTGTCCGCCGCCGAGCGGGAGTTCGTCGCCGCGACCGATCGGTGGCGCACCGCCGAGGGCGCGTACGCCATGCTGCACCGGACGAAGCCGCAGACCGCGGCCGTCGGGCTGAACGACTCGCCCGCCGGGCTGGCCGCCTGGATCGTCGAGAAGCTCCGGGCGTGGAGCGACTGTGACGGGGACCTGTGGTCGGTCTACACGCGCGACGAGGTACTGGCGCTGCTGACCGAGTACTGGGCCACCGCCACGATCGGGTCGGCGATGCGGATGTACCACGCGAACGCGGCGATCCCGGCGGAGCAGCTGGAACGACGGGTCGAGGTGCCGTCCGGGTTCTCGATCTTCCCCGGCGACATCGTGCGGGCGCCGCGGGAGTGGCTCGAGCGCACCACGAACCTCGTGTTCCACCACGAACTCGACCGCGGCGGGCACTTCGCGCCGTTCGAGCAGCCCGACCTGTTCGTCGACGAACTGCACGCGTTCCTGCAGGGCTTCCGCCGCTAGAGTGGTCGGGCCAGCCTCTGTAGCTCAATGGAAGAGCAGTTCCGTCCTAAGGAAACGGTTGGGGGTTCGAGTCCCTCCAGGGGCACACCAGCAGGTCGAAGGGGTCCGGGTCCCTGCAGTGCCGTCCAGGGGCACCAGCAGGATCCAGTGTCTCGGTGCCGCTCAGTGCCTCGGTGTCGCGAGGTTGGCGGCGTTCACGAGGAACGAGGTCCGGGTCGCGATCGCGTACTTCACCGCATCGCTCACCCCGGTCGGATCGCTCGAGAACGCGTCGAGGTCGGACTCCGCGATCCCCGTGAGCGACGCGATGTTCGCGACCGTCAGCCCGGTGACCTGCGTGAGACCCTCGAGGATGCCGCGGACGCGGTCGTCGTCGGGCACGCTCGGAGCTGCGGCCAGCATCGCTGCGAGGACGGCGAGCCGCTGCGATTCGTCGGGAGTCAGCCCGGTCCCGAGGGCGGTCAGACCCTGGTGCTCGATCCCTGGGCCGTCCAGGTACGCGGAGAGCGTGGACTCGGAGATCCCGGTCATCTGGGCGATCGCGTCGAGCGCGGCGGAACGGTGCTCGATCAGCGCGCGGAGTTCCGCCCGGACGTCGAGGGCTTCGGCAGTCATCTCGTTCCCTTCCTGGTGTGACGGCGGGTCAGGTGGCAGGTCAGTTCTCCACAACCGTCGCCCCGGACGGTAGTCGAGCCCGCTGGCCCCGTACGATTGACCCCGTGTCCAAGGTCCTGAGCAGTCTCCCCGTCGGCGAACGAGTCGGCATCGCGTTCTCAGGGGGTCTCGACACCTCCTGCGCCGTTGCCTGGATGCGCGAGAAGGGAGCGATCCCCTGCACGTACACGGCCGACATCGGCCAGTACGACGAGCCGGACATCGACGCCGTCCCGAGCCGCGCCCACGAGTACGGCGCGGAGATCGCCCGACTGGTCGACGCGAAGAGCGCCCTGGTCGAAGAAGGCCTGGTCGCCCTGCAGACCGGTGCGTTCCACATCCGCTCCGGCGGCAAGACGTACTTCAACACGACGCCGCTCGGCCGCGCGGTGACGGGCACGATGCTCGTCCGTGCGATGAAGGAAGACGGAGTCGACATCTGGGGCGACGGCTCCACCTACAAGGGCAACGACATCGAGCGGTTCTACCGCTACGGCCTGATGGCCAACCCGCGCCTGCGCGTCTACAAGCCGTGGCTCGACTCCGAGTTCGTCGAGGAGCTCGGCGGCCGCAAGGAGATGAGCGAGTGGCTCGTCGCCCGCGGGTTCCCGTACCGCGACTCCACCGAGAAGGCGTACTCGACCGACGCGAACATCTGGGGCGCGACGCACGAGGCGAAGAGCCTCGAAGAGCTGTCGAGCGGCCTGGACATCGTCGAGCCGATCATGGGTGTCGCCGCCTGGCGTGACGACGTCGAGGTCGCGACCGAGATCGTCAGCGTCCGGTTCGAGGCCGGTCGCCCCGTCGCGATCAACGGCGTCGAGTACACCGACGCGGTCGCCCTGGTCTACGAGGCGAACGCCATCGGTGGTCGCCACGGCCTGGGTGCGTCCGACCAGATCGAGAACCGCATCATCGAAGCCAAGAGCCGTGGCATCTACGAGGCTCCGGGCATGGCGCTGCTGCACATCGCCTACGAGCGCCTGCTCAACGCGATCCACAACGAGGACACGGTCGCCTCGTACCACAACGAGGGTCGCCGTCTCGGTCGCCTGATGTACGAGGGCCGCTGGCTCGACCCGCAGTCCCTCATGCTCCGCGAGTCGCTGCAGCGCTGGGTCGCCTCCGCCGTCACCGGCGAGGTCACGCTGCGCCTGCGTCGCGGCGACGACTACACGATCCTCGACACCACGGGCCCGGCGCTGTCGTACCACCCGGACAAGCTGTCGATGGAGCGCGTCGGCGACGCCGCCTTCGGCCCGGACGACCGCATCGGCCAGCTCACCATGCGCAACCTCGACATCGCGGACTCCCGTTCGCGGCTCGAGCAGTACGCCGCCGCCGGCCTCATCGGTGGCGCGACGGCCGAGCTCGTCGGTGAGCTCGAGGCGGGCGAGGCCGAGGAGATCCTCGGCGGCGCGATCGTCGCCTCAGACGCCGAGGACGCGATGGGTCGTCGCACGGACCTCGCGTCCGAGGGCGCTGCCTTCGACTCCGGCACCGACTGATCGAGCGGACCCGTGCCCTGGGCGCGACCCCCTGATGACGGGAGGCCCGGTGCCAGCTGGCACCGGGCCTCCCGTCCGTCGTCGCGACGTCTCAGGCCGCGGCGCTCCCGAGCAGCAGTTCGAGCTGTTCGACGACCAGGTCGGGCCGGGTGATGAAGGGATGGTGCCCGGTGGGGACGTCGACGCTCCGCGTCGCCCGTGCCGCGTGCGCTCGCTGGAGGCCGACGGTGGTGCTCCGGTCCTCGGTGCAGACCAGGTAGGTGGAGTCGACGCCCTGCCAGCCCGCGGCGGTCGTCGGCGTGACGAACGCGGCAGCGGACTGTGCGGTGACGCGGTCCCACGCAGCCCGCTGCACCTCGGAGACGGCGTCCTGCAGGAACCGAGCGCCGAACGACGAGGCGTCGTACCCGACCAGTGCCAGGGTTCCGTCCCCGGCATCACCGATCGCCACCGGGTCGGGCTCGTCCGACATGATCCCGGCCTGGGCCGATCCGACGTCGGGCAGGTAGGACGAAGCGTAGACAAGGTGCTCGACAGCATCGTGCTGGCCGGCCTCGGCGATGACCGTGCCGCCGTACGAGTGCCCGACGACGATCGCGCCGTCGCTGTGGTCGAGCGCGGCCCGGAGCACTGCCGCGTCCTCGGCGAGACCGCCTTCGGGGCGGCCGGACGGGCCCTCGCCGCAGGACGGCAGTGCCACCGATCGACTGCGGACACCGGCGCGTTCGAACAGCAGGTCGGCGGTGGGCTGCCACCACCAGTCGCCGTTGCGGACGAGCGCGCCGTGGACGAAGAGGATCTCCATGGGCCGACGCTACAGCGCACCCGCCGCGCCGGTCCGTCGCGTCCGTCAGCCGCGAAGCGCATCCGCCTCGACGGCGATCGGGCGCGACCGTATCGTTGCGGTACCGGGTCAGTCATCAGGGACTCGTCGTCACGATGCTCCTCACGATCTGTGAGGTCTGGCACAGCGGGTCGGCCCGGACGGATCCGAGATGCGCATCATCTCGACGAAGGGCTGGTCGCCATGACCGCCACCATCCAGAACGCCTGGCACCGCCACGGCCTCCGCTCGCCCGAAGACCTCGCCGCCCTCGTCGCCGAACGCCTCGAAGGAACCGGCCACCAGCTCGTCAGCGTCAGCGAAGCGCGTTACGAGCCCACCTACGCGGACTTCCTCGGCGAGCAGCTCTGACCCCCAGCGGGCTACCGCTCGACCGTCGGTAGAGTCTGCGCATGCGCACAGCCCGAACCACGGCGGCGGCACTGGCGATCGTCGCGGCGGGACTGCTGACGCTCGTCGGTGTCCAACCCGCGTCGGCCCACTCGGCCCTGACCAGCAGTACCCCGGCGGACGGGGCGGTCGTCACCGAACCGCTCGAGTCCGTCGACCTGACCTTCTCCGAGGCGCCGCTCGCCGGCCTCGACGCCGGACTCCGGATCCAGGTGACGGACGCCTCCGGTGCCGACGTCGCCAGGGGTGACGTGACGGTCTCCGGGACGACCATGCGCCGCGCGGTCGACCTCGACCAGGGCCGCTACACGGTGCTCTGGCGGTACGTGTCGCCGGACGGCCACCCGATCGAGGGCACGCTCGCGTTCGAGTACCGGGCCGCAGCGCCCGTGTCGACCCCGAGCACGAGTGCCACCCCGACCCCGACGGCGAGCACCGCTCCGACGTCGAGTGCCACCGCGACGGCCACCGGAGCCTCGGACGGTGCTCCGTCCTCGTCGCCGGGCATCGCGCCGGGCGTGTGGATCGGCCTCGGCACCGGGGCCGTCCTGGTGGCCGGCGCGGTCGTCGTGTTGCTGCTGCGGCGCGGTCGCGGCCGTAGCGCGTAGCGCGCGCAGCGCCAGCCCACTTCGTGAGCAGGAATGGTCGGGTCGCACGCGCGCACCCGACCATTCCTGCTCACGAAGCGCACACACGCACGCAGCGCACGCGGCGCACGGAACGTGACCACGCGACGGACGGGAGGCCCGGTGCCGGACCGGCACCGGGCCTCCCGTCCGCACGTCGTGCGTGACGCCGGGGGTGACGCGCCTCACGCCACGGGAGCGGCCTCCAGCGCGGCGTCGGCGCGTGCCGCGCTGCCCTCGGCCAGGCCTCGGGCGATGCGGCCCCGCGTCGCCAGCCAGAGGATGACGGCGGCGACGAACACGATGCCCTCGGTGACGGTGAGTGCCCAGATGATCCCGGCGAGACCGAACCACACGTTGCCGGCGATCACGATCGGGATGAACAGCACGCCCTGCGCCATCGACAGCACCATCGCGGGCATCACCATCCCGGTCGCCTGGAACAGCGAGGTGAGCAGCCCCGTGAACCCGTTGACGACGGCGGCGACGAGCTGTGCCGTCAGGATCGTCATGCCGATCGCGAGCACGGAGTGGTCACCGGAGAAGATCGTGAAGACCTGCTCGCGGAACACGAACACGGTGCCGGAGAAGACGAGCACGATGCCGCCGACGGTCAGGGCCGCGGCGCGCAGGCCGGAGCGGAGTCGATCGGCGTCGCCCGCTCCGAACGCGTAGGCGAGCAGCGGCAGCACGCCGATGGTCACGCCCATCACCAGGAACTCCGGCACCTGGGCGATGCGGACCGCGACGCCCATCGCTGCCAGCGGGTCGTCACCGTAGGCGGCGGCGAGGTTGTTGAGGACGAGTGTCGTGACGATGAGGAACGCGGACTGCAGCAGCTCGCCCACGCCGATGCCGAACACGGGCTTCAGGATGTCCGCCCGCAGGGTGAACCACTTCGGCGCGAAGCTGACGTTCTCGCTGTTCCGCTGCAGCCAGGTCACCCAGTAGGCGATCGACACCACGTTGGCCAGGCCCACCGCGAGTGCGGCGCCGCCGACACCCCAGTGCAGCCCCAGGATGAACAGGACGTCGAACACCAGGTTGCCGACCGTGGACAGGACCAGGCCGATCATCGCCTGCCGCGCGGCGCCCTCGGAGCGGACGATCTGCTCGAGCGCGAAGGACGCGGCGAGGACGGGGACGAACGCGAGCATCACGGCGACGTACTCGCTCGTGGCGGGTACGGCTGCTGCGTCGGCACCGAGGACGGCGACGAGCGGGCGGAGCAGCAGGAGCCCGACGACGCCGAGCACGGCGCCCGTCACGACGGCTCCCCACAGGGCGAACGAGGCGACGTGCTTGATGTCCCGCGCCTTATCGGGATCGTGTTCCGAGGCGCCGAGCAACCGGGACATCAACGCGCTGCCGCCGACGCCGAACACCCCGCCCACGGCCATCACGAGGCCGAGCAGGGGCGTGCCGAAGGTGATCGCGGCGAGCAGGGACGTGTCGTGCTGGGCGCCGATGAAGCCCGCGTTGATGACGTTGTACAGGGCGCTGACGACCATCGCGGCGGCCATCGGCACGCACAGGTGCACCAGGGCTCGGGCGATCGGGGCAGCGGAGAGGTACCAGCGGTTCGTCGCCGCGGCGGTGGTGGTGGAGGACATGACGGTTCCCTTCCGGGCATGACGGTGGGCGCGCCGACGGACGCCGGCACGGCAGGGGGGAGCGCGCGACCGGTGGGGGTCGCGGGATCGCAGGGTCGCGGGTCGGGAAGGCGCGGGATCGCGGGGTCGCGAAGGCGCGCCGGCGGATCCGGCCGGGAGGCGCGTGGTGCGTGGAACGGGTCGGTGCGGTGGCGCGGGTGGTGCGCTGGTGCGGGTGGCGCCGGTGGCGCGGGTGGTGCGGTGGTTCGGCTAGCGGGTCGGCGGCGCGAGTTCCGCGGTCACCTTCTGCAGCAGTCGCCGCAGGGTGACGCGTTCGTCCTCGTCGAGGGGTGCGAGCAGGGAGTCGTCGAGGGCGACCATCGCGTCGGTGAACCCGGCGATGAGGTCGATGCCCGCCTGGGTGGCGTGCACCGTCTTCGTCCGCCCGTTCGTGGCGTCCGGTCGTCGTTCGATCAGGCCACGCCGCTCGAGCCCCTGCAGGAGACTCGAGACGCTGGCCGCGCTGGTCCGGGTGACCTCGGCGATGTCCCGCTGGATGGCGCCGGGGTGTTCCTGCAGGTACCCGAGCACGAAGGACTGCTCGTGGGTGAGGTCGCGCTCACGGACCCACTCCTCGGCGCCCTTGCGCTGTGCCCATCCGATCCACCGCATGAGCTGGAGCGGTGTCGTGAAGTCCGGTGCCTGCATGATCAGGACTCTAACTGTTAGCCATCGAACTGTCAACGAAGGCAGTCCGAGTCGTGACCCCACAACGGGGGCGTCGAGCCCTGCTCGCATCCTGGTACCTTCCACAGCAAGCGGCCTCACCAGCCGCCCTCGGCCCGTTCGACGGGCCCCACATCCCCTGGCTCACCACCGGGGGCGGATCAGCGGCGGAGACCCCGTCGGGGGAGGAGGCACCGTGCCACACCACGGACCACCCACCGCGATCCCGGCGCGACGGGTTCGTCGCGCCTGACCAGGACGGGCGCCGGCGGGTACCGGCGTCCGCCTCACCGGGTCCGCGACGCGTTCGGGTCGTCGCGGATCCCCGGGGCGGTGGTGATCGGGTCACCGCCGCCCCGGGACCTCCCGGTCGATCCGATCGACGTCTTCGGGAACCCGCCGGTCCACGGAGCCGGATCGGCGTGATACTGGGGTGGTGCGTGAACTCCAAGCCGCCATCGCAGCGGACCTCAACGTCCAGCCGACCATCGACCCGGAGCAGGAGGTCGCCCGTCGTGTCGGGTTCCTGCGCGACTACCTGCTGACGACCGGGGCGAAGGGGTACCTCCTCGCCATCAGCGGCGGGCAGGACTCCACCCTGGCCGGCCGCCTGACCCAGCTCGCGGTCGAGTCGCTCCGCGCCGAGGGGCACCCCGCCGAGTTCACGACCGTTCGCATGCCCTACCGCGTGCAGGCCGACGAGGACGACGCCCAGCTCGCCCTGCAGTTCATCGCGGCCGACCCGGGCGTCACCGTGAACATCGAGCACGGGGTCGACGGGGTCATGCAGGACACCGCGGCCTCGGGCGTCGAGCTGAGCGACTTCGTCAAGGGCAACGTCAAGGCGCGCATGCGCATGGTCGCCCAGTACGCGATCGCCGGGCAGCGCGGCCTGCTGGTGGTCGGCACGGACCACGCGGCCGAGGCCGTCACGGGCTTCTTCACCAAGTACGGCGACGGCGGCGTCGACCTCACCCCGCTCACCGGGCTGTCGAAGAGCCAGGGGCGGCAGCTGCTCGAGCACCTCGGCGCACCCGCCCGCCTGTACGAGAAGGCGCCCACCGCCGACCTGCTCGACGAGCTGCCCGGGCAGACCGACGAGGCGAACCTCGGACTCACCTACGCCGAGATCGACGCCTACCTGCAGGGCCACGACGTGCCGGTCGAGGTCGCCGAGGCGATCGAGTCGCGCTACCGCGCGACGGAGCACAAGCGCCAGGTGCCGGCGACGCCCTTCGACGAGTGGTGGCGTGCGGGCGCGTAGGCGCAGACGCAACCCCGGCCGGGAGGCGCGGTGCAGGTGATCCTGCACCGCGCCTCCCGTCTGTTGTCCCCAACGCTCCCCAGCGCGCCCCGGCTGCCCGCGTGCGCTCCTAGGATGGGAGCCAACGGAACAACAGATGCGGAATCCAGGCTGGCGCCTGGTCCGGAGGGGGAGTCATGGAAGTCCTGTTCGCGCTCGGAGCCGTCCCGCTGATCATCGTGGGGATCATCGTCCTCGCCGTGATCGCGCTGATCTACGCCAAGGTCGTGTACCGCAACGCCGGTGCCGACGAAGCGCTCATCATCACCGGCAAGCGCTCCCGCAAGGTCAAGAACGCCGACGGCACCGAGACCGTCGAGTCCGGCATCAAGGTCGTGCTCGGCGCCGGCGTGCTCGTCCGCCCCTTCTTCGAGAAGGTCGCGAAGCTGTCGCTCAGCTCGCGTGCGATCGACATCAACGTCAACGCGCAGGACTCCCGCGGTGTCACCATCGACGTCGAGGCCGTCGCGCTCGTCAAGGTCGGCGAGACCGACGCCTCGATCCGGGCGGCCGCACAGCGGTTCCTCGGGCAGGAGAAGAAGATCGACGACTTCGCGCGCGAGGTCCTGTCCGGCTCGCTCCGCGCCTCGATCGGTGCGACCGACGTGTCGACCATCATCCGCAAGCGTGACCAGCTCACCGTCGCCGTGCTCGACGTCGCGAAGGACGCCCTGCACAGCCAGGGGCTCGACGTCGACTCGTTCGAGATCAAGGGCATCTCGGACCGCAACGAGTACATCAGTGACCTCGGTCGTGCCGAGCGTGCACGCGTGCGGCTCGAGGCCGAGAACGCCGAGGCCCAGGCAGACCGCGAAGCGCGAGAAGCCCGCGCCACCGCCGACCAGGCGATCGCCGAGGCCGAGAACACCCTGGCCATCCGCCGTGCCGCGCTGCAGCTCGACGCCGACCGTGCGTCCGCCGAAGCCGCTGCCGCCGGCCCGCTCGCCCAGGCGCGTGCGTCCCAGGGCGTCGTCGAGCAGGAGCAGATCACCGCGCAGAAGCGTGCCGAGCTGCGCCGTGCCGAGCTCGAGTCCGAGGTCTCCGCCGTCGCCGAGGCCCAGGCGCGCAAGACCCGCGTCGAGGCCGAAGCCGCCGCTGGGGCCCAGGTCGAGACCGCCCGCGCCCAGGCCGAGGCCCGCCGGATCTCCGCCGAGGCCGTCGCAGCCGAGGCGAAGGCCGAGGCCGACGCCCGGAAGCTCGCGGCCGACGCCTCACGCGCCGAGGGTGAAGCCGCCGCCGACGCGATCCGTGCGAAGGGCCAGGCCGAGGCCGATGCGACCAAGGCGCAGGCCGACGCGCTCGCACAGCACTCCGAGGCCGTCCTGCGGGTCAAGGCCATCGAGACACTGCCGAGCATCGCCCGCGAGCTCGCTGCTCCGATGAGCAACATCGACACGCTCACCGTGGTGTCCTCCGACGGCGCCGGTGCACTGTCGAAGAGCGTCGTCAGCCAGTTCAGCGAGGTCGATGCGCTGCTCGGTGCCACCGCCGGGTTCACCCTGAGCGACATCGTGAAGAGCACCACGACGGGTCAGGCCGCTGCCCGTGCCGTCGTGCGCGAGCAGTCGGTGCCACAGGTCGAACCGGCCGAGTAACCGAGCGGGTCCCTGCAGCGGGCGCGACGGGGGATCAGCCCTCGTCGTGCCCGTTCTCGTTCTGCGGGTCGCGCTGCTGCGCGCCGGCGTCCTCACGCTCGTCGGCGAGCCGCTGTTGCCAGACGACACTGCGGGCCGCACCCTCGAGCACGTCGTCGACGCTGCGACCGCTCTGGGCAGCGAGGGCACCGCTGAGTCCGGCGGTCAGGGTGCCGCCGGCCGCGGCGAGTCGCTCGACGACCTCTTCCTGCCGCGGGGTCAGGGGCTCGTCGACCAGTTCGTCGATCGTGTCGCGGATGTTCTGCTCGCTCGCGTCCAGTGCCGCCTCGTCGCCGGACTGCAGGGCTGCTGCTTCTCCGACGACGACGAGACCGAGGCGCGCGGCGTCGTCTTCGGGACGCGGGGTGCGGTGCTCATCAGTCATGCGGTGGACCGTACGCTCCGGTGCGCTGCGCTCCCTGGACAGACGCGTCCCCCGCTCCGGCGGGCGCGCTGTCAGGCGGCCCAGCGGCGGAGCAGCCACTCGGCGGCAGCGACGCCCTCGCGCCGCTGGAAGTCGCGGATCGTGGGCATGTTCGGCGGCGCCGGGGGCAGGGCGTGCTCGAAGAACAGCCCGGCGAGCCCGGCCAGCACGGCGTCGATCGTGGTGGCGGGCAGCCCGGCGAAGACCGGGTGCGTGGCGAGGTGGCGTTCGACGTCGGCGTCCTCACCGCGGACGAGCGTGTCGAGCAGGTAGGTCAGCGGGTCGAGCCAGTGCGCGCCCACGCTCGCCCAGGGCCAGTCGACCACCCAGACGAGCCCGGCGTCGTCGACGAGCAGGTTGTCCGCTCGGCAGTCGGCGTGCACGAGGTGTTCGCCGTCGACGAGTGCAGCTGCGCCCGATGCCGCGCGGGCGATGGCGGAGCCGGCGTCGAGGACGTGCGGCGGGACGACCTCGGCGACACGGACGGCGTCCGCGTCGTCGGCCAGCATCCGGTCCCAGGCGCCGAACTCACCGCGCAGGTCCTCGGCGATGCGGGGGAGCGTCACCAGCCCACCGGTCGCGGGCGGCAGCGTGTGGAGCGCGTCGAGCACGGCCGTCGTGTCCGAGCCGTCGAGGTGCCCGCCCGGGTGCTGGCCCGCGACGTCGTCGAGCACGAGCGCGACCCAGTCGTCGCCGTCGACCGTGGCGTGGAGCGCCTCGAGCAGCCGTGGCGCCTGCACGGTGGTCGGCAGCTGGGCCACGACCTCGGCCTCGCGGCGGTGCAGCTCGAGCGCTGGTTCGTTGCGCGAGCGCGACACGGTCTTCACGAACGCCCGTCGTCCCGCCGCGGTCGTCACCCGGTCGGCGCTGCCGGGAGACCACCCGCTCGCCTGGGACTGGGCGGTCACGACCGGACCGCCCAACACCCCCTCCACCTGCTGCCGCAGCGTCGTCGGTACATCGGTCCAGGTGGTTCGCCCCATGCGCTGACGGTACCTGAGAACCCGTACACAAACGTGCACGCTCGGCAACTTTGCGTTGGCAGCAAAGGTGCTGGCGGTGTAAAGTTGCAGAGTCTGCAAGGTTGACACCCGTTCGGGGTCCCGACCAGGCCGACGACCACCACGCCACATCCCCTGTGAGGAACTCCGCATGTCCACTGCCACCGCACCCGTCGAGGTGTCGCGCGGACGACAGGACTCCCCGGCGAGCACGCCGGGCAAGCCGATCATGTCGCACCGCCAGATCCTGCTCGTCATCTACGGCCTGATGGCGGGCATGTTCCTGTCGTCCCTCGACCAGACCATCGTCGGCACCGCGATCCGCACGATCGGTGACGACCTGCACGGCCTCGACCAGCAGGCCTGGGTCACGACGGCCTACCTGATCGCGTCGACCATCACCACGCCGATCTACGGCAAGCTCTCCGACGTCTTCGGCCGTCGCCCGCTCTACATCTTCGGCATCGCCGTCTTCATCCTCGGGTCGCTGCTCTCGACCCTGTCGACGTCGATGACCATGCTCGCCGCCTTCCGCGCGTTCCAGGGCATCGGTGCCGGTGCGCTGATGTCGCTGCCCCTCGCGATCATGGGCGACATCCTCGCGCCCCGTGAGCGCGCGAAGTACCAGGGCTACTTCCTCGCCGTGTTCGGCATCTCGTCCGTGATCGGCCCGCTGATCGGCGGCCTGTTCGCCGGTGCGAGCTCGATCGTCGGCATCACCGGGTGGCGCTGGGTCTTCCTGATCAACGTGCCGATCGGCGTCGCCGCGCTCCTCATGGTGATCGCCTTCCTGCACCTGCCGAAGTTCGGCGAGGCCAAGGCCAAGCCGCGCATCGACTGGTGGGGCGCGACCTCGGTCATCGTCACCCTCGCGCCGCTGCTCCTCGTCGCGGAGCAGGGCCGCACGTGGGGCTGGGGTTCGGCCAGCGCGATCGCCTGCTACGTCATCGGTGCGCTCGGCCTCGTCGCCTTCCTGGTGATCGAGACCCGCATGCAGGACGACGCGATCATCCCGCTCAAGCTCTTCCGCTCGAGCACGTTCTCGATGGCGACCATCCTGGGCTTCCTGGTCGGCTTCGCGATGTTCGGTGCGATGCTCACCATCCCGCTCTACCTGCAGATCGTCACCGGCCTGACGCCGACCGAGTCCGGCTTCGCGACGCTGCCGATGATCGGTGGCCTGATGATCGCCTCGATCGCCTCGGGGCAGATCGTGGCCCGCACCGGCCGGTACCGGATCTTCCCGGTCATCGGCACCGCCCTGGTGTCGCTCGGCTACGTCGTCCTGACGTTCATGACGATCGACAAGCCGCTCTGGTTCCTGATGATCGGCATGTTCCTGATCGGCCTCGGGCTCGGCCAGCTCATGCAGAGCATCACCCTGGCATCGCAGAACTCGGTGCAGCCGCGTGACATGGGTGTGGCGACCTCGTCCGCCACGTTCTTCCGCCAGATCGGTGGCACGCTCGGCACCGCCGTCCTGCTGTCAGTCCTGTTCTCGCTCATGCCGACGAACATCCTGCACGCCACGGCGGACGAGTCGAACCTGAAGCCCGCCCTCAGTGCGGCGCTCGACCCGGAGATCGCCAGCGCGAAGGCGAACCAGGGCGTCATGGACCAGATCTGGAACCCGATCGTCACCCCGCTCCAGCAGCAGGTGCAGTCCGGCCTCGACACCGCCACCGACCAGGTGACCCAGGCCACCGCCGGGGCTCCCGACGCCGTGCAGCAGCAGGCACTCACCGCCGCCGCCGACAAGGCGCACGCAAGCGTGCAGGACGGCCGGCTCGTCGTCGACTGGTCGGACTCGGCGCAGCGCACCTACTGGGTGGACCAGCTCGCACCGGAACTGTCGAAGCAGATCGACAAGGGCGCGAACGACTCGAGTGACTCGAACGCCGAGACGAGCGACACGTCGTACCTGAACGGTGCGGACGCTGCCCTGACCCGGCCGTTCATGTCCGGGTTCAACGCCTCGGCCGTGACCGTCTACTGGGTCGGCTTCGCGGTGATCCTGCTCGCGTTCGTCCTGAGCTTCTTCTTCAAGGCGCCGCCGCTCCGCAAGAGCTCGGCCCTGCAGGAGCAGGCGGACGACGCCGGCACCGCCGACGACCTCGAGGCGCAGGCCGTGCGGGCCGCGGACACGATGGGTTCGCCCACCGCCCCGGTCACCGGTTCGATCCCCGTCCAGGGCGGTCGGTCGCAGGTCTGAGCCACGCCGGGCCTCCCCGTCACACGACGCGGAGGCCCGGCGTCGCACGGACCCGAGAGCAGGACGGAGCGCAGCACGTGCACCAGCCCACCACCACCGAGGACCTCGTCGCGAGCGACTGCGGCCTGCGTGAACGCAAGAAGCAGCAGACCCGGTCCGCCATCCACCGGTCGGCACTCGCCCTGGTCACCGACCACGGGCTCGCCGGGGTGACGGTCGAGCAGATCTGCGCGGACGCCGGGGTCTCCCCGCGGACGTTCTTCAACTACTTCCCGTCGAAGGCCGAAGCAGCCCTCGGATTGCCGGCGACGACGGTCCCGGACACGGCGCGTGCAGCGTTCCTCGGTGCCACGGGTCCGCTCGTGGCCGACCTCTGCGACCTCGTCGCGCACACGGTCACCCTGCCGCAGGACCGCCGGCGCATGAAGGAGCTCGTCCGAGCCCGCCCCGAGATGGTCCCGGCGATGATGCAGTGGATGGCGCACGCACGGCAGACCGTGCTGGCGGTCGCCGCCGAGCGCGTCGACGAGGACACTGCGCGGACCGCGACCACCCTCGTGATGGCCGCCGTGATCGAGTCCGCCCACCGGTCGGCGGACGGTTCCCGCGACGAGCTCGCTGCGCGGCTGCGCGCGGTCGTCGCCGAGATGGGGCGGCTCGCCACCGCCTGACCAGCGTGACCATCGCGTCGCCCCCGGCGCGGGGCGACCACGGCCTGGAGGCGCGGTGCGGGTCGGACCCGCACCGCGCCTCCAGGCCGTGGCGGGCGACACGACCCGGTCGCAGTTCGCAGCGCGCAGTCCGCCCGCACACGCAAAATCACCCCGAACCGCGCAGGAACGCGGTTCGGGGTGACTGTGGTCGTTCGCCGGTCAGACCGGCAGCGTCGTGCCTAGCGGCGCGAGCCGCGGCCCGCGACGCGGGTGTAGATGAACAGCACGATGATCGCGCCGATGATCGAACCGATGATGCCGGCCGGCTGGAAGAAGCCGTCCATCGGGTCGTGCTGGAAGATCAGGAACCCGAGGAACCCGCCGACGAACGATCCGACGATGCCCAGGACGATCGTCATGAGGATGCCGATGTTCTGCTTGCCGGGGATGATGAGCCGGGCGAGAGCGCCGGCGATGAGTCCGATGATGATCAAGCTGATGATGAGACCGAGCACGGTGTCCTCCTCGTGGGTGCGGTTGCCGCGGCATGGTTGCCGGAGTCAGGGCCGACATCCGACGAAACTCCGTGCTTCCTGGGAGGACTGTCGGGTTCGCCGATCAGACGACCCCGGAGGCCTCGAGCTCTGCTCGCAGCTCGGCGTCCGACGGCTCGACGAAGTGCTTGCCGTTGGGCAGCACCACGACGGGGATGTTCTTCCGGCCACTGATCGCCTCGGCACGGTCGGCCGCGGACAGGTCCTGCTCCACGTCGACGTACTCGTAGTCCACGCCGAGGGTGTCGAGCAGCGCCTTGGACCGACGGCAGTCGCGGCACCAGTCGGCACCGAACATGGTCACGCGGTCGGGGGCAGTCGTCGCATCGCTCATGTGCAGAGAGTACGTCGGAGCGCCCCCGGGCATTCCCGTGACACCCCTCGCCCTGCCCGGAGCACGATGTGCCCATGAGCCTGCCCTGGGACGCGCCCGTCGCACACCCCCACCACCGCCACGGCTGGTGGTGGAAGACCCTGCTCGTCGGATTCGTGCTGTGGGTCGTCACGATCATCGTCACGGTGTCGACGCAGAACACGAACCTCGTGCCGACGATCATCCTGCTCGGCAGCTTCCTCGTGCCGTTCACCGTCGTGCTGTTCGTGATCGAACGGGTCACCGGCACGGTCAGCACCATGCAGCTCGTCACGGCGTTCTTCGTGGGCGGGATCCTCGGGGTGCTCGGGGCCTCACTGCTCGAGGCCGACCTGGAGCAGGGAGCGGGGCTGTACCTGGTCGTCGGCTTCGTCGAGGAGTTCGTGAAGGGCGTCCTGCTCGTCGTCGTGGGGTGGCGCGTCCGCCCGAAGACGGCGAGGCAGGGTGCGCTGCTCGGCGCGACGATCGGGGCCGGGTTCGCCGCGTTCGAGTCCGCCGGCTACGCCTTCAACGCGGCGATCACGGCCCGGGGGATCGACCTGGCGTCGCTCCTGCAGACCGAGGTGGTCCGCGCGGTGCTGGCGCCGGTCGGGCACGTGCTGTGGACCGCGATCCTCGGTGCGGTGCTGTTCGGCGCCGCCACCGGACGCGCTCGCTTCCGCTGGTCGTGGCCGCCGATCGTGGCGTACGTGGTCGTTTCGGTGCTGCACGGATTGTGGGACGCGAACGGCACGATCGCCACGCTGATCGCGTTCGTCGTGTCCGGTGTCCCGTTCTCGGCCGCGCAGTACGGCATGGTGCCGGCGGCGGTCGGCGGGATCGTGACGACCGTCTACGTGATCGGGCTCGCGATCGTGAGCCTCATCGGCGTCGCCGTGCTGGTCGGGGTGCTCCGGCACCACCGCGGACGCACGGAGGCGCTGTCGGCACCCGTCGGGCGGGACGCGACGCAGGCACCCGCCGGGTGGGACGGGACGCCCGGACCCGATCGCCTGCGCTGACCCGCGCCGGAGCGCTGCTGCCGCTCGCCCTACGATTGGCACATGCCGCCAGCACCCGACCCCGCGACGCTGGCCTGGGCCTCGGCGGCCGTCCGGCGCTTCGCCGCCGCGACCAACCTGCTCGTCGCCGCCCGACGGTTCCGCATCGTCGGCGGTGACCCCCGTGACGCCGCGGCACTGCGGCACCTGCTGACCGCACTCGGCGCGCACGAGGCCGATCAGTCGGACCAGCAGCACCCGTCCGACCTCGTCGACCAGCTCTGGTGCCTCGGCACACCCGAGGAATCGACCGCCGCGGTCGAGCAGGCCGCCGACCGCCCACGCGGCGCCACCCTGGTCGTCATCGACGCCGGCCGGTACCTGCCCGCGGTCGACGAGGACGCCTTCGGTCCCGTCACACCCGCCCGCCCCGGCGTCCTCGCCGTCCCGGTGCTCTCCGACGACGTCTTCCTGGTGTCCACTGGCCGCGACCCCGAGGACGACCCCGCAGCGGACGCCCGCCTGCGCTGGGCGCGACGTTCCATGCCGGTCGCCCGGTCGGTCGCCGCGGAGCTCCGCGACGGTGGACTCCTGCGCGGCACCCGCATCGGCGTCGCGATGTTCCTCGAGCCCAAGACGGCGGTACTGAGCCTGCTCCTCCGTGACGCCGGCGCCGAGGTCGTCGTCTACGCCCACGCCGACGAGACCGACGACGCCGTCGCCGACGCACTGCGGTCCGCCGGCCTGACGGTGTTCGCGAGCAGCACGGCGACGCTCCCCGAGCAGAAGCAGCTGGCCCTCGCGATGCTCGACACCGCGCCGCACATCCTGCTCGACGACGGCTCGCACGTCATCCGGCTCGCCCACCAGGAACGCCCCGACCTGCTGCCGACGATGCTCGGCGCCGCCGAGGAGACCACGAGCGGCCTGCGGCCCCTGCGTGTGCTGGCAGCGCGCGGCGAGCTCGGCATCCCGGTGATCGCGGTGAACGACGCCCGCACCAAGACGTTCTTCGACAACCGGTACGGCACCGGGCAGTCGACGGTGTTCGCGGTGCTCGACCTGGTCGACGGGCTCGCGTCCGGCACGCACCGGGTGATCCCGGGAGGCGCGGCGGCGGTCGCCGGGTTCGGGCACGTCGGCGAGGGGGTCGCCCTGGTGCTCACCGCCCTCGGGTTCCGGGTGACGGTCGCCGAGACCGACCCGGTCCGCGCCCTGCAGGCGCGCTTCGCCGGGTACGCCGTGGCCCCGCTCGTCGAGGCGGTGCGTGACGCCGACCTCGTGATGAGCGCCACCGGGGTGTCGCACACCATCGACCTCGAGGTGCTCCGTGCCTGCGCGGACGGTGCGGTCCTCGCCGTCGCCGGTGGGGTCGACCAGGAGATCGCCGTCGACGACGCCCTCGCCGCCGGGGCCGAGCGACGGAACGTGGGGCCGAAGGCTGAGCGGTTCGTGTTCCCCGGAGTCGACGGTGGGCCGATCGTGCTCGACGACGGTGGCTGCATCAACATCACCGCGGCCGAGGGCAACCCGGTCGAGATCATGGACCTGTCGTTCGCCGTGCAGCTCGGCGCCGTCCGGATGCTCCTGGAGCGCGGCGACGAGCTGGAGCGTGCCGTCGTGCCGATCGACCCCGCGGTCGACGACGTGACCGCCCGCACGGCGCTCGCCGCCTTCGGGAGCCGACCCCTGCCTCCCGGCCTCCCCGCCGAGCACCCGGCGGACCGCGAGCCGGACGTCCGGACGCACCGTTTCGGAGACCCGGCGTGAGCGCCCGACAGCACCCGGTCACGGTGCACTCGGCGCGCGTCGTCGTCCCGATGACCGCGCCACCGATCGCTGACGGCGCGGTCGCCGTGCAGGACGGCCGGATCCTGCACGTCGGCGACCGGTCGTGGGTCATCGACCAGCTCACCGGTTCCGGCGCGACCTTCACCGAGCGGCAGTGGCGTGGCGCGCTCCTGCCGGGGCTCGTGAACGCGCACTCGCACCTCCAGTACACCGGCATGGCCAGTGTCGGCCAACGGCAGTACAGCGGATTCGAGGACTGGGCCGCAGCGTTCAACGTCGACTACGCCGAACCGCACGACTGGCGGGCCGAAGCCGCGGACGGCGCACGGGCGTCGATCCTGGCCGGCGTCACGAGCATCGCGGACATCGTCACCGACATCGAGGCCTCGACCGCCCTGCAGGACGCCGGCCTCGGCGGCATCGCGTACTGGGAGGTGATGGACTGGGAGAACGACGCCTGGCAGTCGCACGGTCGCGACCAGGTGCTCGACGAACTCGACCGGATCCCCACGACGCCCGGAGCCGGCCTGTCCCCGCACGCGCCGTACTCGCTCGAGGTCGCCCCGCTGCTCGAGCTCCCCGACATCGTGCGGCAGCGCGGTCTGCGACTGCACCTGCACCTCGGTGAAGCGGCGTTCGAGGGGGAGCGCACCGCCCTCGGTCCGGTCCCCGGGCTCGACGGGGTCGACGGCGTCGGCCACGGGAACGACTGGCACCTGGCGAACGTGCCGTCGTTCCGGGCGCTTCGGGCCCTGGGTTTCGGTGCCAGCGCGACCGCGTTCGTCGACCGCCTCGGCGTGCTCGGGCCGGACTGCCACATCGCACACGGGGTGTACATGACCGCCGCCGACCGGGCGCTCCTGCGTGCGCGTGGCACCGCGGTGGCACTGTGCCCCCGCTCCAACGCCGTCATCGGCCTCGACCCGCCGCCCGTCGCCGACTACCTGCGCGAGGGCAGCCCGATCGCGATCGGCACCGACTCCCTGTCGTCGTCGCCGTCCCTCGACCTGATGGCCGACGTCACCGCGCTCCACCGCATCGCTCGTGCCCAGGGCTACGGGCACCGTGACCTGCACGAGCGGCTGCTCGCGGCGGCGACCCTCGGTGGTGCGCACGCGATGGGCCTCGCCGTCGGGCCGGACCGCATCGGGCACCTCGCCGTCGGGGCGCGCGCCGACCTGGCGGTCTTCGACGTCGATGCCCGGACCGTGCCGGACGCGCTCGCCGAGCTCGTCGAGGACGGCGCCGGGCGGGCGGCCGCCACCGTGATCCGTGGGGTCGTCCGCGCCGCGGCGGGCGTCGTCACCGAACCGGCTTCCCCGCACATGGACGTCCCCACACCGCACCAGGAGGAACGATGACCGAGTCCGCACCCCACCCCGGAATGGCCGCGCGCCGAACCGTCACCGGTGAGCTGATCGAGTGGCTCGACGTGCCGAAGCGCGCGATCGCCCTCGGCATGGAACCGCACCCCGAGGGCGGCTGGTACGTCCGCACCTGGACCTCGCCGGCGACGGTCACCACCCCCGCAGGGGACCGTCCGGCCGCCACCCTGATCCACTTCCTGCTGCCCCCGGGCGAGGCCTCCGCCTGGCACCGGGTCACGAGCGACGAGATCTGGATGTGGCACGGGCCGGACACCGTCGACCTGCAGCTCGGCGGCGACGGTGACGTCCCCGAGCCCGGCGCGACGATCACGCTCGGCCCGGACGCCGGGCGCGACCGCGTGAACGACGCGCAGGCGTTCGTGCGCGGCGGGGTGTGGCAGCGGACGATCCCGGGCGACGGCGAGGTGCTGCTGAGCTGCCTGGTGTCGCCGGGCTTCTCGTTCGACGACTTCACGATGGCCGACTGACGTACCACATTGGTATGTTGGCTGAATGGAGTCCGGTCGCGTCCCTGCCCTCGCTCGCGCGGCGCTCGACGCGCCGTTCGAGTTCGCGTACGTGGACGAGACCGGAGACAAGGGTGACCCGGCTGCGTCTCCGGGCGCGACTCGTACCTACACACTGGGGTGCGTGCTCGTCCCGGGCGGTGACTGGACCGATCGGCTCGACTGGCTGACGGGGGTCCGTCGTGAGATCCGTGACACCTACGGCATCCTCCTGCGCCATGAGCTCAAGGCGAACGTGCTGCTGCGTGGGCGAGGAGACCTGCGTGACCTCGGGCTCGGAGACGGCCAGCGGCGTGACGTGTTCCGGAGGTCGCTCGGTGCGTTGACCGTCGTGGCATCGGGGGTCTTCGCGGTGGTGATCGACAAGGAAGCCCGGCCGATGGACTACCGGCCCGAGGACCGAGCGTGGACCTACCTGCTCCAGCGTCTGCGGATCCGGTCCGAGCAATCCGGCAAGCCGATCATCCTGGTGCACGACGCGGGCGACGACGCGACGGTCCGCGCGATCCACCGGCGCTTCCGTCGGCACAGCTTCGCGCCGGGCGGTTCTCGCGTCAGTGCGCCGCTGCTCGTCGAGGATCCGGTCCCTCGTGACTCGGGGTCGTCGTACTTCGTCCAGGCGGCCGACCTGGTCGCGTACGCAGGGTTCCGGCGGTTCCAGGCGCCCGGCACGAAGACCGGCAGCGTCTGCGACGAGACGATGTGGGACGAGCTGCGACCCGTCTGGCGCACCGAGGTGACGAACGCACGGCGCGACGCCGTCGTCGTCTGGCCGTGACGGCGTTCGGGGGTGTCCAGGAAACAGAAAGGGGGCGCCCCGTGCTGGGACGCCCCTTGATCTCAGACCTCAGCCGAGCATGCGCCCGGTTCAGCCTGCGTCGCCAGATTACCAGCCCGGTCCGGACCCGTCGACTGGTGTGTGACACGAGAGGAGGTCACCGGGGACGCCCGGAGTCGCGTTGGTATCCCACCGCGAAGTACACTTCGACCTGCCCCCACCCCCTCGCACGAAGGCCCGACCGTGACCCGTCCCCTCCGCTTCACCCTCGCCGTCGCCACCGCCGCGGTCGCCGCCCTCGCCCTGTCGGCCTGCTCCGCCGGGGGCAGCAGCAACGCCGACGGCACCGTGACCGACGGCAAGCTCACGATCGCCACCGGTGACCCGGCGTACTCGCCCTGGGTCGAGGACAACAAGCCGCAGTCCGGCAAGGGCTTCGAGTCCGCCGTGGCCTACGCGGTCGCGAAGGAGATGGGCTACAGCAAGTCCGACGTCGTGTGGAAGCGCAGCACCTTCGACAGCGCCATTGCCCCGGGCCCGAAGGACTGGGACCTCAACGTCCAGCAGTTCTCGATCGACGCGAAGCGCAAGAAGGCCGTCGACATGTCGAGCGCCTACTACACGACGACCCAGGCGGTCGTGACGACCTCCGGGTCGAAGGCCGCCGGCGACACCACGATCGCTGCCCTCAATCAGGACGCGATCGGCGTCGCGACCGGTTCGACGAGCATCGCGAGCGTCAAGGACGTCCTCGGTGTCACGCCGCAGGTGTTCAACTCCAACGACGACGCCGTGCTCGCGCTCAAGTCCGGGCAGATCGACGCGATCGTCACCGACCTGCCGACGGCGTTCTACATGGCCTCGGCCCAGGTCGACGACGGCACCGTGTCCGCGCAGTTCCCCGACGACGGCAAGGGCGACCAGTTCGGCTTCGTCCTGCCGAAGGACTCGGCGCTGACGAGCAAGGTCGACAAGGCCCTGAAGACCCTCGACGACGACGGCACCCTGCAGGACCTGCAGACCAAGTGGCTGTCGTCGGAGACCGGCACGCCGGTCCTGAAGTAACCGGATGACCCTGCCAGCAGGGGCCGGCACCCCGGTCGCCGCACCCGCGCCGAGCCAGGTCGAGCTCGAGCGTCGGCTCTACCGCCGCCAGCGTGGCCGTCGCTCGGTCGTGGTGTCGGTCGTCTCCACCCTGGTCGTGCTCGCCGTCGTGTACTTCGGCGTCGTGAACACCCCCGGCTGGGCAGCGGTGCAGCAGTCGTTCTTCGACCCGCAGACCGCGGTCGACACGTTCCCCGACATCCTGCTGGGCCTCTGGCTGAACGTCCGGATCCTGTTCTTCAGCGCCATCGGCGTCGCCGTGTTCGGCACGCTGCTCGCGGTCGTCCGCGGCCTGCGCAACCCGGTGTTCTTCCCGCTGCGGATGCTCGCGACCGGCTACACGGACCTGTTCCGCGGCCTGCCGCTCATCATCGTGCTCTACCTGGTCGGCTACGGCATCCCCGGGCTCGGGGTGTTCCCGCGGCTCCCCGCCGAGGTCTGGGGCACGATCGCGATCACCCTGACCTACTCGTCCTACATCGCCGAGGTGCTCCGGGCCGGCATGGAGGCCGTACACCCCTCCCAGCGCCTGGCCGCCCGGTCGCTCGGGCTCTCGCACGCCAAGACCCTGCGGCTCGTGGTGCTGCCGCAGGCGATCCGCAAGGTCACCCCGGCGCTCATGAACGACTTCGTGTCGATGCAGAAGGACGTCGGTCTGGTGTCGATCCTCGGGGCCGTCGACGCGGTCCGCTCCGCCCAGATCGCGCAGGCCGAGACCTACAACTTCACGCCGTACTTCGTCGCCGGGCTGCTGTTCGTGGTGATCAGCCTGCCGCTGATCCGCGTCACGGACGCGATCGCGCGTCGCCAGCAGCGGCGCGAGCAGATCGGAGGGACCGTATGAGCGAGGCCGGCCTGGAGGCCCGTGGTGCGTCCGGTACGGACGCCGCGGTCCTCGAACTGCGCGGGTTGCGCAAGGCCTTCGGCGAGCACGAGGTCCTGCGCGGGATCGACCTGACGGTCCACCGCCACCAGGTCATCTGCGTCATCGGGGCCTCGGGCTCCGGCAAGTCGACGCTGCTCAAGACGGTCAACCTGCTCGAGGGCATCGACGACGGCGAGATCCTGCTGCAGGGCACGGACATCGCCGACCCGCGCGTCGCCGTCGACGCCGTTCGAGCGCGCATCGGCGTGGTGTTCCAGCAGTTCAACCTGTTCCCGCACATGAGCGTGCTCGACAACGTCACGCTCGCCTCCCGCCAGGTGCACGGCATCGGACGGGCCCAGGCCGAGGACACCGCGCGCCGGCTGCTCGACCGGATCGGTCTCGCTTCCTTCGCCGATGCCTACCCCGATCGCCTGTCCGGCGGGCAGCAGCAGCGCGTCGCCATCGTCCGGGCGATCGCGTCGGACCCGGAACTCCTGCTGCTCGACGAGGTCACGAGTGCCCTCGACCCGCAGCTCGTCGGCGAGGTGCTCGACCTGGTCACCGAGCTGAAGCGGCAGGGTTCGACGATCCTGATGACGACGCACGAGATGCACTTCGCGCGGAACGTCGCCGACCGGATCGTGTTCCTGCACCGCGGCGAGGTCGTCGAGCAGGGATCCCCCGCCGACGTCCTCGACCACCCGCAGCACCCGGCGCTCGTCGAGTTCCTCGCCCGCGTGCACGCCTAGGGCGTCAGCAGCACCTTGCCGATCACCTCGCCGTCGCGCACGCGGCGGTGGGCCTCCTCGACCTCGGCCAGGGGCAGCACCGAGTCGATGACCGGGCGCACCCGGCCGTCGGCGACCAGCGGCCAGACGTTGTAGCGGACCGCCTCGACGATCGCGGCCTTCTCGGCGAGCGGCCGTGCGCGCAGGGTCGTGCCGCTGATCGTCGCGCGCGTCCGCATCAGCACCCCGAAGTCGAGCTCGGCAGTGCGGCCGCTGCCCGAGGCGATGACCGCGATGTGCCCGTTCGGGGCGAGGGCCTGCAGGTTCCGCTCCAGGTAGGACGGTCCGACGACGTCGAGCACCACGTCGACGCCGACACCGTCGGTGAACGCCATGACGCGTTCCACGAAGTCCTCCGTGCGGTGGTCGACCACCAGGTCGGCGCCGAGCTCACGGGACGCGGCGACCTTGCGGTCGCCGCCGCTCGTCGCGATCACCGTCGCACCGAGGGCCTTCGCCCACAGCACCGCGTGCGACCCCATGCCGCCCGTACCCCCGTGCACCAGGAGCGTCTGCCCGGGGCGGAGCCCGGCGAGCATGCCGATGTTGGAATAGACGGTGCAGGCGGCCTCGGGCAGGCCGGCCGCCTCGACCAGGTCGACGCCCTCGGGGACCGGCAGCACATGGGCGACCGGCGCGACCACGAGTGCCGCGTACCCGCCGCCGGAGAGCAGCGCGCACACCCGGTCGCCCACCGCCACGGTCGTGACGCCCGCACCGACGGCCCGCACCGTGCCGGAGACCTCGAGCCCGAGGATCTCCGAGGCCCCGGGCGGCGGCGGGTAGTTCCCCGCGCGCTGCTGCAGGTCGGCGTTGTTGACGCCGGCCGCGGCGACCTCGATCAGGACCTCGTCCGTGCCGGGTTCCGGGTCGGGCAGGTCGGTGACGGACATGGAAGCGTCGTCGAACGTGATGGCTCGCATGCCCTCGACGCTACGCGCCACGTGCCTCCGGCCGGGTGCCGGTCGCCCACAACCCGGCCGGTCTCCCTGTGGATGTTCCCTGTACGCTCGATGACGGATCTGCACCTCATCCGGGGGAGTGCGGACAGATCGAGGGGGACTCTCCACCATGCCCAAGAAGCTCATCGCGCTGGCCACCGCCGGCCTCGCACTCACGCTGCTCGCCGGTTGCTCGACCGGGCCGTCCAAGGCCGAGCAGTGCACGCAGTTCGAGAAGACCGTCAAGTCCGCCGCCCAGGGCGTCCAGTCCGAGGCCGCGAACCTGCAGTCCGACCCGGACGCCGCCGTCACGAAGCTCAAGGAGCTCGACGAGAAGATCTCCGACGGCGTCGACGACCTGTCGGACGACGACCTGAAGGCCAAGGGCGACGCCTTCGAAGAGGCGTACGGCGACCTGGTCGACGACATCGAGGACATCGCCGACGACCCGCAGTCGGCCGACGTCTCGGCCCTGACGAAGTCCAGCACCAAGGTGCAGGACGCCGGCAACGCGTTCCAGAAGGAGTGCAACTCCTGATGCGCCGTACCCTCACCGCGCTCGCCACCGCCGGCCTCGCGCTCACGCTGCTCGCCGGCTGCTCGGGCGGCGACGGCGGTTCGTCCGACGGCAGCTCCTCCGGGGGCGACTCGGGCTCGTCGAGCGCACCGTCGGCCTCGAAGACCGCCGCAGCGGCACCCGCCCAGACCAAGCAGGAAGCCTGCTCGCTGCTCGAGAACGAACTCGCGTCGTTCCTCAAGGAGCAGGGTTCCAGCTCTGCCCCGGCCGAGCCGAAGGCCCGTGCGGCGCTCGTCGACGAGTTCGTCCAGCGCATCGACTCGGCGCTGACGAAGGTCTCGAACGATCAGGTGCACGACACGTTCGAGGACTTCTCCGGCGCGGCCAAGGGCTACAGCTCGGCCATCCGCTCCGGCGCGGCCGAGGACTCCACCGAGGTCACGAAGGCCCAGTCCGAGGTGCAGACCACGCTCGACCAGGTCTCGGCGGTCTGCCCCGCCAAGAGCTGAGCGGGCGCACGCCCGGCCACGCACGACGACGCCCCGCCGCTCCTG
>NZ_MJGT01000002.1:0-14480 GCF_001864975.1 Curtobacterium sp. MMLR14_002 | reverse complement strand
CAGGAGCGGCGGGGCGTCGTGCTTCCCCCGTCGGGGAACGGGCGTCAGACGCCCGCGGGCTGCGAGGCGTCGAGGCGCGCGACGTCCTCCGGCCGCAGCCGCACGGTCGGCGCCGTGATCGAGTTCAGGATCGACTGCGGCCGCGACGCACCGGGGATCGGCACGACGACGTCGCTCTTCTGCAGCTCCCACGCCAGGGCGATGACCTGCGGGGTGACCCCACGGTCGCGGGCGATGTACGCGAAGTCCTCGAACGCCGTGCCGAGGTCCGCCGCGCTCCCGATGCCACCGAGGGGGCTCCACGGCAGGAACGCGATGCCGAGCTCGTCGCACAGCTCGAGTTCCGGCTCACTCGACCGGAACTTCGGCGAGTACTGGTTCTGCACCGACGCCAGGCGTCCGCCGAGGACCTCGTTCGCGGTGCGGATCTGGTCCGGGTCGGCGTTCGAGATGCCCGCCATCCGGATGACGCCCTCGTCGAGCAGCTCGGCGAGCGCCCCGATCGAGTCGGCGTACGGCACCGCCGGGTCGGGGCGGTGGAACTGGTACAGGCCGATCTGCTCGACGCCGAGCCGCTTCGCCGAGGCCTTCGCCGCCTCCTTCAGGTACTCCGGGTGCCCGTTCTGCGCCCAGTTGCCGGCCTCGGGGCGCAGGTGTCCGCCCTTCGTCGCGATGAGCACGTCCGAGGTGTCGTCGTGGAACTCCCGGACGGCCCGCGCGATGAGCTCCTCGTTGTGCCCCACCTCGTCGTGGCCGCCCAGGTGGTACGCGTCGGCGGTGTCGATGAGCGTGACACCGTTCTCGAGCGCTGCGTGGATCGTGGCGATGGACTGACGCTCGTCCGGTCGGCCCTCGATCGACATGGGCATCCCGCCCAGACCGATGGCGCTGACGGACACGTCTCCGATGACTCGTTGCTTCATCGGCCCAGCATGCGCCCGCCCCCGGCGCCGACGCCCAGTTCCCGCACCGACGCGCCACGAGCCCCCGTCACCGACGAGCCCACGACGGCGCGTGTTCCGGCAGCGGGCCGAACGCGATGCCGCGGGCGTAGAGGCCCCGGACCAGCGGGACCCAGCGCGCGAGCAGCACCGGGAGCAGCGGCGGACCATCCTGCAGGCCCCCGGCGAAGGCCCGTTCGAACACGACCCGGTGCAGCACGGCCTGCGCGGCCTGCACCAGGGCGGCGGGCGGGGTCCGACGACGCTGGACTGCTGCGAGCGCCCGGTCGAGGCCGTCACCGCGGAGCCCCCGTCGGAGCGCCGGCACCAGGATCGTCGCGGTCGCCACCGCGTCCTGCACCGCGAGGTTGATGCCGACCCCACCGGCGGGCGACATCGCGTGCGCGGCGTCCCCGATGCAGAGCAGCCCCGGGCGCCACCACCGGCGCAGGCGGTCCATCCGGACGTCGAGCACGTGCACGTCGTCCATCGAGGCGATCGCGTCGACCCGGTCCGCGAAGTCCGGTCGGAGCCGCGCCACACGGGCCCGGAAGGCCGTCACCCCCGCGGCACGCAGGGCCGGGTCCGAGCCCTTCGGCGCGAAGTACGCGACCTGGTGGTACTCCGGCCGCGGGAAGCTCAGCAGCACGTCCCGGTCCGAGAACGCGGGGGTGAGGGCGCTCGCCGCGTCCCCGGGGTGCCGGGGCAACCGGAACCACCAGGTGTCGAACGGCACCCGGAACGCTCGCGGCACGAGCCCGGCGGCGCGACGCAGCACCGAGTTCCGCCCGTCGCAGGCGATCACGACGTCGGCGCGGAGTTCCTCGGGTTCGCCGGTCCCGTCCCTCGACCGCAGGTGGACTCCGGTCACGACCCCGTTCTCCTCGATGAGCCCGGTCGCCGCGAGGCCCATCGAGATGCGGAACGACGGTTCCCGACGGGCGGCGGTCACGAGCAGGTCGAGCAGGTCCCACTGCGGCACCATCGCCACGTGGTCGTACGGCGGTGCGAGACGCGAGAAGTCACCGAGCAGCAGCCGTGAGCCGTCCGGCATCGGCAGCGAGAAGTCGTCGAGGCGTGACTGCGGCAGCGCTCGGAACGGTGCACCGAGGCCGAGTTCGTCGAGCAGCCGGATGGTCGAGGCGTGCACCGTGTCGCCCCGGAAGTCCCGGTTGAAGTCGTCGTGCCGCTCGAGCACACGCACGTCGACGCCGGCGCGGGCGAGCAGCAGCCCGAGGACGACCCCTGCGGGGCCGCCACCGACCACCGCGACCGTCGTCCGCGACACCGTCACCATGCCCCGGACGCTACCCCGCTCCGGACTGGAGGCGCGTGGCGGCCCCGCCCCGGGCCTCCAGTCCGGAACGCACGCGCGTTCTCGGACCCGACACGCGTCGGACGCCGGTGTCCGGACGGAAGGGTGGTGCCGGTGCGCCGGTCAGGCGCTGGCGGACACCGACGACGAGGCGGAACCGCTGTCGACGGCGTTCGCGAAGACGACCCCGCCCCACACGATGACGACGATCGCGAGCACGAAGCCGATCGCGGCGATCCACCACGAGGGCTTCCGCCGGATCCACGCGCCGACCGACAGCACGATCGTGGCGACCCCGATGACGAAGGCGCCACCGACCGCGATGGCCGCGCCACCGAAGTACCCGCCGGGCGTGCAGCCCGACGAGGCGTCGCACTCCGCCGTGGCCGAGGCGATCGCGACGATGCCGACGACCGCCGTGATCGCGGTCATGACGGCGCCGAACACCAGGAGCAGCACCGTCGAGATCCGGTCGGCGAGCTTCGCCGGCGGGAACAGCGTGGTGCCACCGCGCTCCCACGCCGCGCGCTGCGCGTCCGTGGGGCCGGAGGAGGACTGCGGCGGAGGGCCGGGGACGTTGGACCAGGTCATGCGTGCAGTCCTACCGCGCCTCGACCCCGAACGCCTGTGCGAGCCGCTGGATCTTCTGCGCCCGACCGAGCCGCGGCAGGTCGGAACCGTCGCGGATGACCCGGCCGCGGGCCTCGAAGTCGTCGAGGAAGTCCTGCGCCCAGGCGACGTCGGTCGGCGTGGGGGAGATGACCTCGTTGATGACGGGGAGCTGCTCGGTGTCCAGGCAGAGCTTGCCGGTGAGGCCGAGCGACACGGCCACCTGCGACTGCTCGCGGAGGATCGGGTGCGACGACCCGACCGTGGGGCCGTCGATCGGGCCCGGCAGGTCGCCGACGCGCGAGGCGACGACCAGCTTCGACCGCGGGTACGCCATCGCGAGCGTGTCGGCGCTGGTCCCGGTGTCGCGGCGGTAGTCGCCGGAACCGAAGGCCAGGCGGAACGCACCCTGCGCCTTGGCGATCGACACGGACTCCTCGATGCCCAGGGCCGACTCGACCAGGGCGATCACCGGCGTCTGGCCGCCGAGCCGGTGCCAGGTGTCGGTGACCTGGGCGGGGGACTCGGTCTTGGCGAGCATGACGCCCTGCAGCCCGGGCAGGCCGCGGAGCTCCTCGACGTCGTCCGCCCAGAAGTCCGTCGTGACGTCGTTGATGCGCACCCAGGCCTCGCCACCGCCGGCCAGCCAGGCGGCGACGCCCTGCCGGGCCGAGGGCTTGGCGGCGGGGTCGACGGCGTCCTCGATGTCCAGGATGATCTGGTCGGCGCGGGAGCGCTGGGACTTGTCGAACCGGTCGGTGGCGGTGCCGGACACCAGCAGCCACGACCGTGAGATCTCGGCGGGGACCGATCGACGCCGGTTCGGCGTGGGGGCGGACGGAGCGGTGCGGTCGTCGATGGCCATGCCCCGTTGGTACCACACCGGACGGGGCTGCCGTCGGATCGGGCGCGCCGCAGGTCGGGTCGGACGGTGGCGCACGTCGGGCCGGACGGCGGTCGCGTCCGTGCGGAAACCCCGAAACCTCGGTTCATTGCCAGAGAGGCCGTCCGGTTCCGCCTACAGTGTCGGATGTGTGGCGAGCGGACAGGGTGACCGACGGTGAGGACGACGTGAACGACGACGTCCCCGTCGAGGGTGCCCGCGCGCGCCCCGACGACGATCGAGACGAGCAGCAGGACGTGGACCAGGAACGGACCGACGACGAGCCGGACCGCACGCTCCGCCCGGAGCTGCAGATGACGAGCCCGCAGGCGATCAGCCTCGGCGACCCGCGGTTGCAGGCCGGCAACGCGGCCGAACCGACGTGGGACGGCTGGCGCACCCAGCTGACCGGTGTCGGCGGCACGAGCCCGCTCACGCACTTCAGCGACCACCCGCGCGCCCGCATCGAGCTCTCGACCACCCACCCGGGCGGTCTCGCGCAGTTCATCACCGGCAAGACGACCCTGCTGTCCAGCCTGATCCGCGACGAGGTGGCGCTCCGTGCCGCCCGCGTGGCCGCCGGACACGTTGAGGCGAAGGGCACCGAGCTGGCCACCGTGCGCGGCATCGACGCCGTGAAGCTCGGCATCGGCATGGCCGACTGGAAGCACGGCGACGAGCAGTTCCGCGGCCCGGTGCTCCTGCGCCCCCTGGCGATCCGCCGGCACGGACGCGACTTCGAGGTGCGCCTGCTCGGCGAACCGGTGCTCAACCCGGGCCTCGCCGACGCGCTGCACGAGCAGTTCGGGGTCATCCTCGACGCACAGTCCTTCGTGGCCCTCGCGCAGCAGGACGGCTCCTTCACGCCGAACCCCGTCATCGACCGCCTGCGTGGCCTGACCGCGCACATCCCCGGCTTCTCGGTGCACGCACGCCTCGTGGTGTCCACCTTCGCCGAGGTCGCGACCGGCATGGTCGAGGACACCGGCGACCTGTCGCACCCCGTGCTCGACGCCCTCGCCGGCAACCCGAGCGCGAAGTGGCAGGTCGAGCAGTCCTACCACCCGGTCGAGCAGACCCCGTCGGACGAGCGCAGCCCGGAGACCGACACGCTCCTGCTCGACGCCGACGACGAGCAGGAGAACGTGATCGCGCAGATCACGGCCGGCAACTCCATCGTCGTGAAGACCCTTCCAGGCACCGGTGGCACCCAGACCATCGTGAACGCCCTGGGTGGCCTGGTCGCCGCGAACAAGCGCGTGCTCGTCGTGAGCCCGCGCCGCGCGACCCTGCGGGGCATCGCCGCCCGCTTCGGCGAGGTCCAGCTGCCCGGGGTCGCGGTCACGCCGTCGACCCTGCGCCGTGACGTCGTCCGTGCCATCGCCCGGAACGAGAAGGCCGCGCGTCCGAACCTCCGCGAGGTCGACGACGCCCTGGTCCGCCTGCGCAAGGTGCTCAAGGACTACCGCGGCTCGCTCACCCGCAAGGACCCCGACTTCGGCGTCTCGGTGCTCGACTGCCTGGTGGAGCTGTCGCGCCTGTCGCTGCTGCCCGTCGCACCGTCGACCACCGCGCGCCTGTCGAAGCAGTCCGTCGCCTCGATGGTCGAGGGCCGCTCGCGCGTCGCCGAGACGATGGTCAGCGCCGCGAACCTCGGTGAGTTCCGCTACGGCCCCGACGACTCGCCCTGGTACGGCGCGAAGTTCGGTTCGAGCGACGGTGCCCAGCGTGCGCACCGCATCGCGAAGGACCTCGACGCCGACGGCCTGCCGACCCTGCTCCGCCGCGCCCACGACCTGGTGAGCTCGACGCACATGCGCCAGTTCACGACGATCAACGAGCTCGGCATCTACCTGCGCCTGCTCACCGAGATCCGCGACACGCTCGACCGCTTCCTGCCGGTGGTCTTCGACCGCTCGGTGTCCGAGCTCGTGGCCGCCACCGCGCCCCGCGGCGAGGGTGCCCCGATGTCGTCGACGAACCGTCGCCGGCTCAAGAAGCTCGCCCGCGAGTACGTCCGTCCGGGCGTGCACGTGTCCGACCTGCACGAGGCCCTGACCCGCGTCCAGCAGCAGCGGGTGCTCTGGCAGCGCTACGTCGCCGCCGGCGTGAACCCCGAGGTGCCCACGGGCATCGCCGACGTCCAGGTGCTGTTCTCGAACGTCGCCGAGGACCTCGCGCGACTCGACGAGCCGCTCGGCCGCACCGACCGTGACCGCCAGCTCGCGAACACCCCGGTCGACCAGCTCGTCCCGACCATCGCCGAGCTCGCCGCCGAGTCCGACGTCCTGCACAACCTGCAGGAGCGCACCGAGCTCATGCAGACCCTGCGCGACCTGCAGCTCGAACCGCTCATCACCGACCTGGCGAACCGGCACGTGCCGGACGTGCAGGTGCCGGCCGAGCTCGAGCTCGCCTGGTGGCAGTCCGCCCTCGAGACCATGCTCGAGTCCGACCGGGCACTGCTCGGCGCCAACACCGACATGCTCGACCGGGTCGAGGCCGACTTCCGCCTGGTGGACGACGCCCACGCGGCCGGGGTCTCCCAGGGCCTGGCGTGGCAGCTCGCCGAGAACTGGAAGGTCGGTCTCGTCGACTGGCCCGAGGAAGCGACCGCGCTCAAGACCCAGCTCCGCGACGGCGCGATCACCTCGCGCCTGCTGCAGGACTCCGCACCGCACCTGTCCCGGTCGATCGCACCCGTCTGGCTCGCCAGCCCGTACGAGGTGCCGCAGATCGCCGACACGATGCCCTTCGACACCGTGATCCTGGTCGACGCCGGCGCCGTGACGATCGCGGAGACCGTCGGTGCCGTCCGACGTGCCCGCCAGACCGTCGTGTTCGGTGACCCGGTCACCCAGACGCCGTCGCCGTTCCGCATCGCCGTGGACCCCGAGCACCGGGCGCTGCAGGTCGACGAGGGCACGCTCGACGCGTTCCACGCCGACTCCGCCCTGGCGAAGCTCTCCACCCTGCTGCCGACCCTGTCCCTGTCGCGGTCGTACCGCGCCGGCGGCGAGGACCTGGCCGAGCTCGTGAACCGTCGCTTCTACGGCGGCAAGATCGAGTCCCTGCCGTGGGCCGGCTCGTTCCTCGGCCACGGCTCGATCGCGCTCGACTACGTCAGCGACGGCAAGGCCGTGCCCGACCCCGAGTCCGGTGCCGTCGAGAGCGTCGATGCCGAGGTCGACCGCGTGGTCCGCCTCGTCATCGACCACGCCCGCACCCGTCCGACCGAGTCGCTCATGGTCATCACGGCGTCGGCGAAGCACGCCGTGCGCGTCGAGCAGGCCGTGCTGACCGCCGCCCAGGGCCACAAGGACCTGACCGAGTTCGTCATCGGCGACCGTGCCGAGCCGTTCATCGTGGCGACGCTCGAGCAGTCGGTGGCGCAGAGCCGCGACCGCGTCGTGTTCTCCATCGGCTACGGCCGCACCCCGCACGGTCGCGTGCTGCGCGACTTCGGTCCGCTCGGCAAGCCCGGCGGCGAGCGGCTGCTGGCGGTCGCGATGACCCGTGCGCGTCGCTCGATGGTCATCGTCACCTGCTTCCAGCCGTCGGACATCGAGGCCGAGCGCATGGGCCACGGCACCGTCGCCCTCGCCGAGATCCTGGCCGAGGTGCGTGCCCGCACCACCGCCGAGTACGTGCCGGACGACTCCGACCCGCTGCTCGTCGACCTGGCCCGGCGCCTCGAGATGCGTGGCATCCCGGTCGCGCTCGGACACCGCGGCAAGCTCGGCCTCGTCGCCGCGCACGGCGGGGTCTGCGTCACGATCGAGACCGACGCGTCGCTGGTCAAGGGATCGCTGCGCGAGTCCCTGCGCCTGCGCCCCGAGGTCCTCCGCCGACTCGGCTGGCACTACGTACGCGTGCACGCGTTCCAGCTGTTCTCCGACCCGGACCGCGTCGCCGACACCGTCGCGTCCGTGCTCGGGGTCGACCGCGGTGCCACGCAGGAGATCTCGATACCGCCGATCCCCGCCCGCCGATGAGCACGCAGGATCTCCATCCCGTCGTGCCCGGCATCGGCCCCGCGCGCCGATGAGCCGCCGGGCCTCGCGGCCCGCCGGTCCGGTGACGCCGGAGACGGACCAGCTGGTGGGCACGTGGACGCGAGTCGACGACGCGTCGTCAGCCGTGCCTCCCGTCCGTCCCGCCGCTGACGGAGGCGAGACGGCCGACCAGCCGGGATGCCCGGTGCGGCGCCGCAGACGCGTCACCACCCAGCCGGTGGCGGGCTACGACCCGACGCCGCCGCCGGAACCGGCGCGACACCGCGACGGCGAGAACGACGACCAGCTCCGGCGCGACGTCCCCCCGCACTGGTAACCGGTAGCCTGGCCCGTGATGACTGACACCGCGCGGCAGCGCCCCGACTGGCAGACCTGGCCGAACCTGATCACGCTGTTCCGCCTCGTGCTGATCCCGGTGTTCATCGGCCTCGTCGTCGCCGGCCACCCGGGGTGGGCGCTCGTCGCCCTCGTCGTGATCGGCGTGAGCGACTGGGCGGACGGCTTCATCGCCCGCAAGTTCGACCAGGGCTCCAAGCTCGGCAAGGCGATCGACCCCGTCGCGGACCGCCTGGCGATCATCGCGATCGTGCTGTCCCTGGTGCTCGTCGGCCTGCTGCCCTGGTGGGTGGTGGCCGTCGTCGTGCTCGTCGACCTCGTGCTCGTCGTCCTGTCGAGCGTGCTGTTCCACGGCAATCCGGACCTCGACGTCACGTGGACGGGCAAGATCCGCTCGGCCCTGCTGTTCGTCGGGCTGCCGGTGCTGCTGTTCTCCGCGGTGCACACCGTCGACGAGAACGCGCCGTGGGTCCGGGTCGTGGCCCTGGTGTTCGTGTACCTCGGCACCGCGGGGCACGTGCTCGCCGGCGCGCAGTACGCCGTCGCGATGTTCGCGAAGCGCCGCGCGGTCCCCGCCGCCTGACGGGCCCCAGCGCAAAACACCGGTGTTCACGCTGCGCACCGCGGTTTGCGGGTGTGCAGAGCGCGAACACCGGTGTCGTGCGACGGTGCCGGGGCTAGAGCTTCGTCGAACCGCCGATGCCGGGCCCCTCGGGAGCGTTCGACGGGGCGATGTGCGCGCCCGTGCTGGTCGCGCCGCCGTTCTGCGGGCGGAGCAGGTCGCGGATCTCGAGCAGCACCTCGACGTCGGTCGGGGGCACGTCCTGCGGGGTCTGCTCCTCGTCGTTCTTGACGCGCTCGAACGCCACCTTCTTCAGGTGGTTGACGGGCACGACGAGCGCGAAGTACACGACCGCGGCGACGATGACGAAGTTGATGACGGCGCCGATGATCGCGCCAAATTTCAGTTCTGCGTCTCCGCCGGAGATCGTGGGGATCGCGACGACCAGCGCCTTGTCGAGGCTCGAGGCGTTGAACACCGCACCGATGAGCGGGTTGATCAGTGCGCTGACGATCGTGCTGACGATCGCGGTGAACGCCGCACCGATGACGACTGCGACGGCCAGGTCGATGACGTTGCCGCGGAGCAGGAACTCCTTGAAGCCCTTCATGCGAGGGTCTCCTTCCGGGTCGAGGACGGCCGCCGAGTGGCGACGCGCCCCAACCTATCCGGAGAGCGCAGACCGCGTCAGGACGCGGCGGGCTTCGAGCCGCTGGGCTTCGACTCGGCCTTCTTCGCCGGCTCGGACTTCTTCGGCTCGGACTTCGCGGGGGTGCTCGACGAGCCCTCGGACTTCGGTGCAGGGCGCGAGTCGGTGCGGTAGAAGCCGCCGCCGTTGAAGGTCACGCCGACCGGGGAGAACACCTTGCGCAGGACGCCGCCGCAGACCGGGCACTCCGTCAGGGTGGCGTCGGAGAAGGACTGCTTGATGTCGAACGCGTTGTCGCACTCGGTGCAACGGTACGAGTAGGTGGGCACGTCAGCTCCGGAACGTGATGATGCGCGACGGCGTGATGATGCCGTCAACGGGTTCGTCGTGGGGTTCGCGCGGGACCTCGTCGAGGTACTCCGCGTCGAAGATCACAGCATAGACGGGCGGACGGTTCGCCATGGACCCGAGGGTCTTGTCGTAGTAGCCGCGCCCCCAGCCCATGCGGACGCCGTCGTGCCCGACCGCCGCCGCCGGGGCGAGGATCGCGTCGACGTCGTTGATCGCGAGCGGGGACAGGACCTCGCCGACGACCTCGGGCAGGCCGAGCAGGCTCTCGGTCTCGCTCTCGCCGTCGCCCACGGCCCAGTCGAGCAGCCCGTCCTCGCGGGTGATCGGCAGCAGCACGCGGATGCCCTGCCCGACCGCCCAGTTCAGGAACGGCCGGACGTTCGGCTCGTCCGGTGCGGACAGGTACAGGGCGAGGGACGTCACCTGGCGCTCCTCGACGAAGCGCTGCAGGGTCGCGGTCAGGGTCTCGGTGTCCGCGTCGCGTTCGGTCGTGGTCCGGGTGCGCCGCCGCTGCCGGAGTTCGGCTCGCAGGGCGCGCTTCTCGTTCCCGAGATCGGCGATCATGCGCAGGAGTCTACCGAGGGCCACGGTTGCGGCTTCCCGCCGGGAACACGCGGGGTCCCGTGTCCCCCGGAGCGACGACATGCCCTCGAAAGGGGGATCGGATACGGTCTGAGCATGGGCTTCCAGATTTCGAAGGCGGTGATCCCGGCCGCAGGGCTGGGTACCCGCTTCCTCCCCGCGACCAAGGCGATGCCGAAGGAGATGCTCCCCGTCGTCGACAAGCCGGCCATCCAGTACGTGGTGGAAGAGGCTGTCGGTGCCGGGCTGACCGACGTGCTGATGATCACCGGGCGCAACAAGAACGCGCTCGAGAACCACTTCGACCACGTGTCGGAGCTCGAGGAGACCCTCCGCAAGAAGGGCGACCACGAGAAGCTGCAGAAGGTGAACCAGTCGACGGACCTCGCCGACATGCACTACGTGCGACAGGGTGACCCGCTCGGCCTCGGCCACGCGGTGCTCCGCGCGAAGATGCACGTCGGCCGCGAGCCGTTCGCCGTGCTCCTCGGTGACGACATCATCGACGCTCGTGACCCGCTGCTCCAGCGCATGATCGAGGTCCAGGGCGAGAAGAACGCCACCATCGTGGCCCTGCTCGAGGTCCCCGAGTCGCAGACCCACCTGTACGGCATCGCCACGGTCGAGCCGACCGACACCGACGACGTGGTGAAGATCACCGGCCTCGTCGAGAAGCCCCCGCAGGGCGAGGCGCCCTCGAACCTGGCCATCATCGGCCGCTACGTCATCCGTCCCGAGGTCTTCGACGTCCTCGAGAAGCAGGAGCCGGGCAAGGGCGGCGAGATCCAGCTGACCGACGCGCTCATGAAGATGGCGAGCGCGGAAGAGTGGACCGGCGGCGTGTACGGCGTCGTGTTCCGTGGACGCCGGTACGACACGGGTGACAAACTCGACTACATCAAGGCGATCGTGCAGCTCGCCTCGGACCGCGATGACCTCGGCCCCGACCTCAAGTCGTGGCTGAAGGAGTTCAACGCGGGCGAATAGTCGGCCATCCCGCTCGGGTCCGGTGATCACGGACCCGGGCGGGACACCCCGTCCCGCACCGGGGCGGGACCCCGGAGGAACCCAGCGATGACGACGATCCCGACCCTGTCCCACGGGCGGGTCACCATCCGGCCCCTCCGGCTCCGCGACACCCGCGACCTCGACGCGGCACTCGCGACGAACCGTTCGTGGCTCCGCACCTGGGAGGCCACGAACCCCTCCGGACACGTCTCCACCGACGTCCGGGGCAGCATCCGCGCGCTCCAGGCCAACGCCCGCGCGGGACTCGGACTCCCGTTCGCGATGGAGCTCGACGGCCGCTTCGTCGGGCAGCTCAACGTCTCCGGCATCTCCTACGGCTCGCTCGCGAGTGCCTCCATCGGCTACTGGGTCGTCGAGGACGCCGCAGGCCACAACGTGACGCCGATCTCGGTCGCCCTCGCCGTCGACCACTGCTTCCGCTCGCTCGGCGTGCACCGGATCGAGGTCTGCATCCGGCCGGAGAACGCCCCGAGCCTGCGCGTCGTCGAGAAGCTCGGCTTCCGGTACGAGGGACTCCGTCGCCGGTACATCCACATCAACGGGGACTGGCGCGACCACTTCTGCTTCGCGCTGGTGGCGGAAGAGGTCCGCGGGGGCGTCCTCGAGCGCTGGGTCCAAGGGCAGGTGCCTCCCGGTGTGGGGACCGTGCCGCTCGCCGCACGCGACGAGGCCGCCATGCCGCTGGACACGACGCCCCGCATCTGACGTCCCACGTCTGACGGGCCTGGAGGCGCGGCTCGCCTCCCACGGATTCCGCCCCGACACGCGCAACACGCGTCCGGCAATGACGCGGCGCGGGAACCGCCGCCCCTACCGTGTTCGCATGGCAGGAATCGGCTCGTGGGGTGGCGGCATCGTCCTGCTCGTCGCGGCCGTCCTCTGGCTCGTCTACCTGATGCCGTCGTGGGCCGCCCGCCGCCAGTACCTGGCCACCGAGCGGAACGCCATCCGGCTGCAGCAGACCCTCCGGATCCTCGCGCAGACCGCCGAGCTGCCGGACGAGGTCCGCATCGAGATGAACGCGAAGTCCCTCGCCCAGGCGCAGCGCGTCGCCCGGTCCGAAGAGGCCAAGCGCACCGCCATCGTCCGGGCCCACGAAGCCGCGCGGCAGCGTGAGATCACCCGCCGCCTCGCCGAGCAGGCTCCGGTGCTCGAGCGGGCGTCCGCCGTGCCGGCCCTGACCGCGATGCGCATGCGCCGTTCCCGGCTCGGGGCAACCCTGTTCGGCACGCTCGGCGTCGTCATCGCCCTCGTGGTCTTCGTCGCGGCACCGTCGCTCTGGCTCGTCGGTGTCGCCGGCCTCGTCGCCGCCGGTGGGTCCGCAGCGGTCCTGGCCCAGCTGCACCAGGTGGCGACGGCACGGAAGCAGCGTCTCGCGGCCGCCGAGACGGGCGCGACCCGCGCCTCCCGGCCGTCCACCGCCTGGACGGACCCGGCGCCGCCGCTGTCGACCGAGCAGCCTGCTGAGCCCGCAGCAGACCGCTCCTGGACCCCGAACCACGTGCCGAAGCCCCTCTACGTGGAGCGACCGGCTGCTCCGGCCGCCTCGCCCGAATCGTCGGCGGAACTCGCTGCCCGCCTGAAGGAGCGCGTCGCCGCGGCCAAGGCGGAGGCCGAGGCCGAAGCTGCGGCGATCCGCGCCGGGGAGTCCGACCCGTCGCTGGCGCGGGTGTCGCGGATGCGACCCGAACTCGAAGAGGCTGCGGCGTCGCTGTCCGCGCACGACCAGGGGCGTCTGGCCGAGCGGCTCGGGCTCCGGGCCCCCGCCGCCCCTGCTGCGTCGGCCGGCGTTGCTCCTGGCGCTCCTGCTCCCGCCGCTCCTGCTCCCGCCGACGAGCCCGCCGGGCCGCCGAGCAAGTGGGCCGGCATGGGTGTCCTCGACGACGACGCCTACCAGCAGGCCGACCTCGACGCGATCATGCGACGGCGCCGCGCGGTCTGACCCGCGGCACGCCCGACGGGCCACCTGCGATTTCGGCTGGGCCGAACGAGGGTGCTAGTGTGGTCGAGCACTTGGGGCTATGGCGCAGTTGGTAGCGCGTCTCGTTCGCAATGAGAAGGTCAGGGGTTCGAATCCCCTTAGCTCCACCAGGTAGCAACCACGAGAACGGCCCGGAACCCACAGGTTCCGGGCCGTTCTGTCGTTGGCGGTCGTGTCGAGGGGATCGTCCTCCACAGGCCGATTCAGGTAGATCGTTCGACACAGTTCACGGACAGGTGTGGTGTGTTGTCCAACGCACCGCCCTAGACTCCCCGTGCGCCGGTGGGGCGCGGCCGACCGGTTCGGCCCGATCAGGGGGAGAGCATGTTCCGTATCAGTCGTCTCGTCGCGACCATCGCGACCACGGTGGTGGTGGCCGCCGGCATCGCCGTCGCCGGCCCGTCCTCGGGTGCATCCGCAGCGGTCACGCCGCTGGGTGTCGACATCTCCTGGCCGCAGTGCGGCAGCCAGGTGCCGACCGACCAGGCGTTCGGCATCGTGGGCGTCAACGAGTCCCTCGGCAACACCACGAACCCGTGCCTCGCCGAGCAGCTCGCCTGGTCGGCGAAGTCCGTCGGGGGTTCGGCCCAGCCGAAGACGCAGCTGTACGCGCTGTTCGCCAACCCTGGCCTCAAGGCGTCGGTCTGGCCCACCTCGAACCGGTACCAGAACACGGTGCCCACCAACCCGTTCGGCAAGTGCGTGACCAAGGGTGGCAAGAAGCAGGTCACCCTGGCGTGCTCGTTCATGTACGGCTACGCCCGTGGGTACGACGACGTCCAGAGCCGTGGCGTCCCGAACCCGTCCGCCTACCGCTGGTGGATCGACGTCGAGACCGGACTGTCCTACCAGCGCGACACCGCCCAGAACCGCGCGGCGATGCAGGGCATGATCGTCGGGCTCAAGACGGCCGGCGTGAAGCGGATCGGCCTCTACTCGACCACTTCGCAGTGGAAGACCATCGCCGGCACGGTCAAGTCGAACAGCCCGCTCTACGGCCGGTCGAACTGGATCGCGCTCGGCAAGAGCACGGTCACCAAAGCGCGGAAGGCCTGCTCCGGCACCCCGCTGCCCGGTGGCACCATCGCGATGGTCCAGGTCGTGGTGCCCTACGGGTCCGGCAGCATCGACCGCAACGTCTCCTGCACGTGATCGCACTGCCGTGACGTCGTGACGCGTGACGTCGTGACGTCGTGACGTCGTGATAGACGGGAGGCCCGGTGCCA
>NZ_MJGT01000001.1:354233-430602 GCF_001864975.1 Curtobacterium sp. MMLR14_002 | reverse complement strand
CCGGGCCTCCCGTCCGTCCCCGCGCACGTCCCGGGCCGCACCGCCGAGTGGTCACGAAGCGTCGGCTGCGCCGTCGCCGGGCGACGGAACGCGACCGCTCGGCGGACGTGAGCGGGGTGTCGTGACCGCTCGCGCCTCGCGCCGTCGGTCGGCCGAGCGGTCAGGACACGTCGGGTGGCCCCGGCCGAGTGGTCACGAAGCGTCGGCTGCGCCGTCGCCGAGCGACGGAACACGACCGCTCGGCGGACGTGAGCGGGGTGTCGTGACCGCGCGCGGCGCCGGACGGGAGGCCCGTGGCTGGCCCGCACCGGGCCTCCCGTCCGTCCCCGCGCACGTCCCGGGCCCGCACTTCGTGAGCAGCAACGGTCGCGTCCGGCACCGCGAACCGACCGTTGCTGCTCACGAAGTGTCCGTCGAATCGATTCGGGGACGCGTAGCGTGTCCGAGGTGACGACGGAGCGCAGCCTGGGACCGACGACGACCGTGCTGCCCCCGATCGTGCCGCTGGCGCTCATCGTCGGGGTCTCGCCGTTCGCGACGGACATGTACATCCCCGCGCTCCCGGCCATCGCGCGCGACCTCGACACGACGCCCGGCGCCGTGCAGCTGTCGCTCACGGCGTTCCTCGTAGCCTTCGCGGTCGGCCAGCTGCTCGTCGGACCGGTGAGCGACGGGATCGGTCGTCGGCCGATGCTCGTCGTCGGGACCGCCCTGTTCGCCCTCGCGTCGGTCGGCTGCGCGCTCGCCCCCGACGTCGTGACGCTGGTGGTGGCCCGCGTCGCCCAGGGACTCGCCGGAGCCGCGGGCGCCGTGGCCGGTCGGGCGATGGTGTCCGACGTGACGAGCGGCACCCGGATGGCGAAGGTGTTCGGCACGCTCGCGGCCATCAACGCGATCGGGCCGGTGGTGGCCCCGCTGGCCGGGGGAGCGGTGCTCACGGTCGGCACGTGGCGGCTCATGTTCGTCGTGCTGGCCGTGCTCGGCGCCGTGTTCTTCGTGGCCGTGGTCCTGCGGTTCCGCGAGACCCTGCCGCCGGAGCGTCGTGGTGGCGTCGGGTTCGCGGCGAACGGGCAGCGGATCCGCGAGCTCCTGGCGATCCCGCGGTTCCGGGCCTACGTGCTGAGCGGGGTGCTGTCGACGGTGGGGTTCTTCGCGTACATCGCGACGAGCTCGTTCGTGTTCCAATCGGAGTTCGGGTTCTCCGAGGGGCTGTACACGCTCGTCTTCGCCACGAACGCGTCGATGATGATCGTCACGACGCTGCTGTTCGGCCGGCTCGTCGGACGGTTCAGCGAGGACGCCCTGCTGACCCTGGGCCTGGTCGTCGGGACGGTCGGGGCCACCGCCGTGCTGGTGTCGGCGCTCCTCGGGCTCGGGCCGGTGCCGGTGTGGTGCGCCCTCGCGGTCGTGACGGCCGCGTGGGGCTTCGTCCTGCCGGCGGCGATGACCCGCACGCAGCACGTCGGCGCGGCGCACCCGGGCACGGCGGCTGCCCTGCAGGGCGGCCTGACCTTCGGCATCGGCGGTCTCGGCACCCCACTCGCCGGCGCCCTCGGCGGCACCGCGCTGGCGATGGGCGGGGTGATGGCAGCGCTGATGGCCGCGGCCGTCTTGGTCCAGGTGGCGGCGACGCGGCGAAACCGGTCCCACAACTGAGGGGCTGAGCCGGTAGGTTGCTGGTTGCAAGGCGCACCGATCTGAGGAGACCCACCGAGATGGACATCGTCGTACACGAGGCGGAGACCGACACCGCCGTTCTGGAGTGCAGCGGCCGGCTCAACATGGTCTCCGCGCCCACCTTCCGCGAGACCGTCGCCCAGATCGTCGGCAACGGGCGTTCGCGGCTCGTGGTCGAGCTCTCCGGGGTCGAGTTCATGGACTCCTCCGGCCTCGGCGCCCTGGTCGGCAGCTTGAAGACCGCACGCCAGGCCGGCGGCGACCTCCGCATCGCGGCACCGTCGGAACAGGTCCAGATGGTGCTCAAGCTCTCCAACATCGACAAGATCCTGCGGACGTACCCCGACGGGGACGCCGCGGTGACCGACTGGTGATGACCGCCCCCGTCGCCGAGCACATGCTCGCACTGGCGTGCCCCCCGGACGACGTGTCCGCCGTGCACGACTTCCTCGCAGGCGTCTGGCAGCACGAGCCGTCCGTCGCCGCCGAGGACCGGATGGCTCTCGAGCTCGCCCTGGTCGAACTCACCTCGAACGTCATCGAGCACGGCGCCCGCCCGGACGGTGTCTCGTGCGAGCTCCGGCTCGAGATCGGCGACGAGCGCTTCCAGGCGCTGCTGTCCGACGACGGGGTCGCGGCGACGGTGGATCCCGACGCCGCCGTGCTGCCCGACGACTTCGCAGAGGGCGGTCGCGGACTCGCCCTCGTCCGCATGGTCGTCGACGACCTGCGGTACGAACGCGTGGCCGACCGGAACCGCTGGACGGTGCTGCGCTCCCGGCACTGAGCGGGAGCACGGCCGTCATCGATCGGCCGAGTCGCAACGGTCGTCCGCCCAGCGCACTTCGTGGGCCGTTAACCGCAATGACGGGTCGGCGATTGTCGCGTTTCCCGGACACCGTGTCACGATTCGCGCGATGACTGTCGACCCCGATCCCCGGATCCGGTTCGAGACGTCCGGCGCCGGACTCGACGCGGCCGTGCAACTGTACGAAGAGGCCTACGAGAGCACGGGGTTCTCGGCGTCCCGGACCGATCGTCCGTTCGCGTACCGGTTCCAGGTCGTGGGCGACGGATCGATGACCTTCCGCTCCACCCGGTTCGACGGGCGGATGCAGGGCGAGGTCGAGGTCCCCGACGAGTACGTCGTGATGTGGACGTCGGACGGCGGCGGCCGCGTCGACGTCGGTCGCCAGGAGGTCGACTTCGCACCGGGGACCCCACGGGTGTTCCCGACGCGGCGTCCCTTCGTGTTCGACCTGCAGGACGTCCGCCAGAGCCTCGTGCAGTTCGACCGCACGTACCTGGAGGGCGTCGCCGCCGAGGTGCACGGCACCCGGCCCGGCCCCCTCGTGTTCGACCACACCGCAGCGCCCCGGCCCGAGGACCTCCGCGCCTGGAACGCCCGGGTGCAGCGCGCCGCGTCGATCGTGCTCGGCCCGGCGCCGCTGACCGAGCTGGCCCTCGCCGAGACCGTGCGGGAGACGGCGCTGGCGTTCCTCGACACGTTCCCGCACGAGACCATCGCCCCCGACGTCGCGCTGCCGCAGGGGGCCACTGGTCGTGTCCGCGAGGCCGTGGAGTTCATGCACGCCTTCGCCCACACGCCCGTGACCACGACCGACGTCGCCGAGCACGTCGGCCTGAGCGTCCGGGGGCTGCAGCAGGCGTTCCAGCGGCAGGTCGGAACGGCGCCGAACGCGTTGCTGCGGGGGATCCGGCTGGACCGCGTGCACGAGGAACTCCGCCGCGCGTCGGCCGGCGACCTGACGGTGGCGAGCGTGGCGTTGCGCTGGGGCTTCGCGCACCTCGGCCGGTTCTCGGCGGCGTACGCGTCCCGCTTCGGGCAGTACCCGCGCGACACGCTGCAGCAGCCCCGGGGCGCGGTCCCGCAGCTCTGAACAGGGCAGCGCACCGCGCGTCACACTCCGGAACGGTGCCTCGCCGGTTCGCTACGCTGCCCCGGTGAGCAGAGCGCGACCGTGGGTGATCGTCCCCGGCATCTGGAACTCGGACCCGGACCACTGGCAGTCCGTCTGGGAGCGGGAGCAGCAGGACGAGCGCGACGAGCACGACGAGAACGACGAGCACATCCAGCACGACCACCGCCCCCAGCAGCCCGCCGCCGTCCGCATCGCCCCCACCTCGTGGAGCGACCCGGACCCGGACGACTGGCGCGCCGCGATCTCCGAGGCCGTGGCCTCGTGCCCGGAGCCCCCGGTCCTCATCGCCCACAGCCTCGGTGTCCTGGCCGTCGCCGACTGGCTCGCCACCACGGCGGACGCTCCCGCGCTCGTCGCCGGTGCCTTCCTCGTCGCCCCGCCCGACCCGCTCGGCGACACGTTCCCGGACGAGGCATCGGGCTTCGTGGCGCCGCGCCCGGTGCCTCCGGCCCAGCGGGTCCCGACGCGCCTCGTCGTGAGCGACGACGACCCGTACTGCAGCGCGGACCGGGCACTCGTGTTCGCCGAGGCGATGGGCGCGGACGTCGTCCGCGTCGGTGCCCTCGGGCACGTGAACGTCGCGAGCGGCGTGGGGGACTGGCCCGCGGGCCGGGAACTGCTGCGGGCGTTCGAGGACGGCCTCCGCCCACCTCGGTGACGACGGGCGCGACACGCCGCTCACCTCCGCCGCGATATGGCAGGCGGTGCAGCGACACACCGCGGATGTCCCGCGTTTCGGCCCGCGCGATATTTATCCTTCAGACATGGAGACCCAGTCCGGCGCACGCACCCCGCTCGTGGACCCGTTCGGCCGCGAGCTCGAGGAGTGGCTCCGCGACGCACCGGCGACCCGTGCCCCGTACGTGCCGGACCTCGTCGTCCCGCCCGTCACCGGCCCCGTGCAGCGCCCCGGACACGCCGCGAGCAGCACCTCGACCGCCGACGAAGCGGTCGTCGACCCGACGACCGCCCCGGCGCACGTCGCCACCTCGACCCCGGCTGACGAGACGGCCCCGGCCGACGAGATCAGCCCGTCGGCACCCGCCGCCCCCGCGTTCCGCCGCGACCGCGCCCGCCACGCCGCGGTCTGCGCCCCGTCGTTCCCGGAGCCGCCGGAGCGTCTGGCCCTGCGCATCGAGGACCTCGCGGTGGAGGTGTCGTCGTCCACGGGCCGCAGCAGCATCGAGCGCATCGTCCTGCTCGAGGACGAGGTCCGCCGCCGTGACGAGGATCTGGCTCGCCTCGCCGCGTGGGAGGCCACCGTCGCCGGCTCGGAGGACCCCGAGGTGACGGCCGCCCGCGCCTTCGCCCACACCGTCTTCGCCGACCTACTCACCGACGCCGCCGCCGAGGCGGACCGCCGCGACCGTGCCGCAGCCCGCCGCGCAGCGACCGCGCCGGTGGCGCTCGTCACCCGGCCGGCACCCGTGCCGACCCGCGCAGCACCGAGCGTCCCCGCAGCAGCGCAGGCCGCACCCACCGCGGAAGCCGCGCCGGTGGTGGCACTCGTCACCCCGGAACGCGACGAACTCGTCCGACCGGTGCTGGGCCTCCCGGCCGTGTCCCCGGTGTCCGCGGCCACGCGACCCACCCCGCTCGTCCTGCCCGCCACCGGGCCGACGGTCATCGACCGCGCGGCCTTCGCCGCCGCGCTCACCGCGCACCAGGGCGTCACCGCGAGCACGCCGGTCGTCCTGCCGGACGCCGTCGCCGCACCCGTCGTCCCGGCCGCCGTCGTGGACGCGACGGAAGCCGACACCGACTCCGCCACGGCGGCAGCGCCGGCCCCGGCCGGCTGGTGGTCGCGACTCGTCGACCGGCTGCTCGGCCTGCTCGGTCGTCGCTGACGACCCGCAGCCGCGGTGCGGTCGGCTGCACCGCTTCCGGTCACCCCGCTTCCGGCTGCACTGCCTGGAGGCCCGGATCACCCCACACGGACCGGCTGCCCCGTGCGGGGCGGTCGCCTCGGTAGACTGACGGGATGCCGACGCTCCGCGAACTCCAGGCCGTGATCGAGGACCTGTGGCCCGCCGCCGGTGCCGAGTCGTGGGACTCCGTCGGGCTCGTGGCGGGCGACCCGGACGCCACCGTCGAGCACGTGCACCTCGCCGTCGATGCGGTGCCGGCCACCGCCCGTGAAGCCGTCGAACTCGGTGCCGGGCTCCTGCTCACGCACCACCCGCTGCTGCTCCGTGGGGTGACGACGATCGCCGAGTCGACCTACAAGGGCAGGGTCCTCGCGACGCTGGTGCGTGGCGGCAGCGCCCTGCTCGCTGCGCACACCAACGCCGACGTCGTGACGACCGGCACCTCGGCCGTGCTCGCCGACCGCCTCGGGCTGACCGAGCAGCGCCCGCTCGACGCCGGAGCCGACCCCGACACGGGCATCGGTCGCGTCGGCGTGCTGCCCGAGGGGACGACCCTCGGCGCCCTCGCCCGGAAGCTCGTCGACCTGCTGCCGCCCACGGCCACCGGGGTCCGCGTCTCCGGTGACTTCGACCAGCCCGTCCGCACCGTGGCGCTCTGCGCGGGTGCCGGCGACTCGTTGCTCGGCCACCCCGCCGTGCTCGGCGCCGACGTCTACATCACGAGCGACCTGCGGCACCACCCGGCCTCGGAGTTCCGCGAACAGGCGCTCCTCGGCGGCGGGCCGGCGCTCATCGACACCTCGCACTGGGCCACCGAGTGGCTCTGGCTCGACGTCGCCGCGGAGCAGCTGCGCACCCGGGCCGGGGTCCGCGTCACCGTGAGCGACCTCCGCACCGACCCGTGGGACTTCGCCGTCCTGCCGGCGGCCGAACCCACCACCCCCACAGAAGGAGCCTGACCATGAAGGCAGCACCCGAGGACCAGGTCATCCTCCTCGACGTCCAGCGTCTCGACAACGACGTCACCCGCATCGCGCACCGCATCACGTCGTTGCAGAAGGGCGACCAGCTGACCGAGCTGAGCAAGCAGGCCGCGGCGCTCCGGAGTGAACTCGTCGCCGCCACCGGCGAGGTCGAGGACGCCGAGCGCGACCTCGCCCGCCTGGAGTCCGACACCGCGGTCGCGCAGGCCCGTGTCGAACGCGACACCACGATGCTGCAGAACGTCGCGAACGCGAAGGACGCCGCCGGACTGCAGAGTGAGCTCGACTCGCTGCAGCGGCGCATCGGCGGCCTCGAGACCGCCGAGCTCGAGATCATGGAGAACCTCGACGGCCTCCGCGCCCGGGTCGGTGACATCGAGGCGAAGCTCGCCGACGTCGAGGCCGCCCGCGGTGGCCTGGTTGCCGAGCGCGACGCCGAGATCGCCCGGCTCACGGCCGACCGCGAGTCCGCCGAGCAGGCCCGCGCCGACGTCGCCGCCAAGGTGCCGGCCGAGCTGCTCGCCCTGTACGACCGGCAGCGTGCGCGCTACGGCTTCGGCGCCTCGCTCCTGCAGGGCGGCGTGTCGACGGCCTCGGGCGTGGCCCTCAACAACTCCGACCTGCAGACGATCCGGCGGGCTGCGCCCGACGACGTGGTGCTGTGCCCCGACAGCGACGCGATCCTGGTGCGGACGGCCGAGTCCGGGCTGTAGACGCGCGTGTCGTCCGGCCGGAGGCGCGGTGCCAGCCGGCACCGCGCCTCCTGTCCGTTCGTGGGCTGGTCGCAACGCGTCGCGTGCGTGCCGCCGAGCGGTCACGAACCGTCGGCTGCGGCCGTGCCGGACGACACTTTGTGACCACTCGGCGAAGCTGAGCGGGGAGTCGTGACCGCGCGTGCCGCCTGCGCCGCCTGACGGGAGGCCCGTGGCGGCGCCGCACCGCGCCTCCCGTCCGTCGTGGGCTGGTCGCAACGCGTCGCGGGCGTGCCGCCGAGCGGTCACGAACCGTCGGCTGCGGCCCTGTCGGCCGACGGTTGGTGACCACTCGGCGAACCTGAGCGGGGAGTCGTGACCGCGCGCGCCGCCTGCGCCGCCTGCCGGGAGGCCCGTGGCGGCGCCGCACCGCGCCTCCCGTCCGTCGTGGGCTGGTCGCAACGCGTCGGGTGCGTGCCGCCGAGCGGTCACGAACGGTCGGCTGCGGCCGTGCTGGACGACAGTTGGTGACCACTCGACGAACCTGAGCGGGGAGTCGTGACCGCGCGCGCCGCGCGCGCCGACCGACGCGGCACGGAGGAGGGGCGAATGGGCCGGCCGTACGCCGGGTTCTGTCCCGCCGTTTGCACGGCGGTGACGGCCATCTCTCTCGGACCGACGTTGCCGTCGGCCTCCAGCGGTCTACCCGAGGACTCGGCGAGCAGCCTCAACGTCCTCTGTCTGACCTTGCTCCGGGCGAGGTTTACCGAGCGGATCCGGTCACCCGGACCCCTGGTGGTCTCTTACACCACCGTTTCACCCTTACCGACGTTGCCGCCGGCGGTCTGCTTTCTGTGGCACTGTCTCGCGGATTGCTCCGGGTGGGTGTTACCCACCGCCCTGCTCTGTGGAGCCCGGACGTTCCTCGGCGCTCCCGGGGGAGCGACGCGACCGTCTCACCGACCCATTCGCTGGAGCGAGTCTACCCGGCTCCGCGGTGCCCGATGCGTGGGGAGCCCCACGCACACGCGTACCTGATGAGAACGGGCGTACCTGGTCGGAAGTTCCGACCGGGTACGCCCGATTCGACCAGGTACACGCGCGACCGGGGACGCCCCCGACCAGGTACGCGCGACCAGGACTAGACGCTGCGCGCCGCCAGGGTCGCGGCACCGATGATGCCGGCGTTGTTGCGGAGCGTCGCGGGGATGATGTCCGCCTGCAGGTCGAGCAGCGGGAGGAACTCCTCGTACTGCTTCGAGACCCCGCCGCCGACGACGAACAGCTCGGGGGAGAGCAGGGCCTCCAGCGTCGAGTAGTACTTCTGCAGGCGCTTCGCCCAGTGCTTCCACGACAGGTCGTCGCGCTCCTTTGCGGCGAACGAGGCGCGCGACTCGGCGTCGTGTCCCTCGATCTCCAGGTGCCCGAGCTCCGAGTTGACGATGAGCACGCCGTCGTTGATGAGCGCGGTGCCGATGCCGGTGCCGAGCGTCGTCACGATGACCAGGCCGTCCTTGCCCTTGGCCGCACCGAACTGCTGCTCGGCGAACCCGGCGGCGTCGGCGTCGTTGACGAAGTGTATGGAGCGGCCGAGTTCCTTCTCGAACAGCGCCTCGGCCTCGAAGCCGATCCACTTCTTCGACACGTTCGCGGCGGACATCGTCTTGCCGTCCCGCACGATCGCCGGGAAGCAGACGCCCACGGGGACGTCGTCACCGGGGGCGAGCTCACCGATGATCTCCTTGACCACCGCCGTGATGTCCTGGGGCTTCCCGCCCTCGGGCGTGGCCTTCTTGATGCGGTCCGTGGTGAGGGCGCCGGACGCGACGTCGACGATCGCGCCCTTGATGCCCGTACCACCGATGTCGACGCCGACTGCGAGGGAGGTCATGAGGTTGTCGTGCCTTTCGGTTGCCTGCCGGAGGTGTCCGGTCAGGAGACGGTGAGGAGCTCCGCGCCGCGTTCGGTGACGACGAGGGTGTGCTCGAACTGCGCGGTCCACGACTTGTCACGGGTCGAGACCGTCCAGTCGTCGGACCAGATGTCGGCCTCGATGCCGCCGAGCGTGAGCATGGGTTCGATGGTGAACACCATGCCGGGTTCGATCACCGTGTCGTACTGCGGTGCGTCGTAGTGGGGGATGATCAGGCCGGAGTGGAACGCCCGACCGACGCCGTGTCCCGTGTAGTCGCGGACGACGCCGTAGCCGAAGCGCTTCGCGTACGCCTCGATGGCACGGCCGATCACGTTGACCTGCCGACCCGGGGCGACGGCCTTGATGCCGCGACGCAGCGCCTCTTCGGTCCGGGTCACCAGGTCCGACACCTCGGGCGCGGCCTGTCCGACGACGAAGGTGCGGTTCGTGTCGCCGTGCATGCCGTCCTTGTAGGCGGTGATGTCGATGTTGACGAGGTCGCCCTCCTGCAGGACGGTGTCGTCGGGGATCCCGTGGCAGATGACCTCGTTGAGGCTCGAGCAGAGCGACTTCGGGTAACCGCGGTACCCGAGCGTGGAGGGGTAGGCGCCGTGCGCGACGACGAACTCGTGCCCGATGCGGTCCAGCTCGTCGGTGGTCACACCGGGGCGGATGGCCTCGCCGACGGCGTCGATGGCCTGCGACGCGATGCGTCCGGCGACGCGGATGCGCTCGACCTCGTCCGGCGTGTAGGTGTCACCGAGACCGTGCTCGTGGGGCTCGACCTTCCCGACGTACTCCGGACGCTCGATGTCCTTCGGGACGGCGCGGTGCGGGGAGATGCGGCCGGCGGTCAGGTGTCCGTGTTCGTCCCGGGGCATGCGGACCACTCTAGCCGCGGCGCGACGCGCCGAGCGCAACCGCCCCAGGGCGCAGCCCGACGCGCCGAGCGCAACCGCCCGACGCGTCGAGCGCAACCGCCCCACGGTGCGGCCCGACGTGGTGGACGTGACTGCCTGGAGGCCCGGTGCCGGTCCGCCGGACCGGCACCGGGCCTCCAGGCGGGCACGTGGGTACGGTGGGCGACATGAGCGAAGACCGCATCGAGTCCCAGTGGTGGTTCAACGACAAGACCGGCCAGGTCGAGCAGGGCCCGCAGTCCCCGCAGCGCGACCGGATCGGCCCGTTCGCGACGCGCGAGGAGGCGCAGCACGCGCTCGACCGCATCGCCGCGAACAACGAGAAGTGGGACGCCGAGGACCGCTGACCTCCGCGGTCGGCGCCCCGCCGGCACCCCGGTGACGGCGCGTCGCACGGCCCCGCGCACACCGCCGGACCACTAGCCTGGGACGAGGCCCGCCAGCGGCCACCCGATACACGGAAAGGTCGTGCATGGACAAGCAGACGGACTTCGTGCTCCGCACCATCGAGGAGCGCGGCATCAAGTTCATCCGACTCTGGTTCACGGACGTCATCGGGACGCTGAAGTCGGTGGCGATCGCCCCGGCCGAGGTCGAGGGCGCGTTTGCCGAGGGCATCGGGTTCGACGGATCCGCGATCGAGGGCCTCACCCGTTCCTACGAGGCCGACGTCCTGGCACACCCGGACCCCTCGACCTTCCAGATCCTGCCGTGGCGCGGCGAGATCGACCCCACCGCGCGGATGTTCTGCGACATCACGACGCCGGACGGGCAGCCCGCCGTGGCCGACCCCCGCAACGTGCTGAAGCGCACCCTGGCGCGTGCGAGCGACCGCGGGTTCACGTTCTACACGCACCCTGAGATCGAGTTCTACCTGCTCAAGAGCCGGGAGTGGAAGGACGGCGGCCCACAGCCCGTCGACCAGGCCGGCTACTTCGACAACGTCCCGGGCGGCAGCGCGCACGACTTCCGCCGCCGGTCGGTCCGGATGCTCGAGGACCTCGGCATCTCGGTCGAGTTCTCGCACCACGAGGCCGGCCCCGGGCAGAACGAGATCGACCTCCGCTACGCCGACGCACTGACGATGGCGGACAACATCATGACCTTCCGCACCGTGGTGAAGGAAGTCGCGATCGAGCAGGGTGTCTACGCGACGTTCATGCCGAAGCCGATCTCCGGCCAGCCCGGTTCCGGCATGCACACCCACGTCTCGCTGTTCGAGGGCGACCAGAACGCCTTCTACGAGGCCGGTGGCCAGTACCAGCTGTCGCAGACCGCCAAGCACTTCATCGCCGGCGTGCTCAAGCACGCGCCGGAGATCACCGCGGTGACGAACCAGTTCGTCAACTCGTACAAGCGGCTCTGGGGCGGTGACGAGGCCCCGTCCTTCGTCACCTGGGGCCACAACAACCGCTCGGCCCTGGTGCGCGTGCCGCTCTACAAGCCGAACAAGGGCCAGTCCTCGCGGATCGAGTACCGCGGCATCGACTCGGCGGCGAACCCGTACCTGGCGTACTCGCTGCTGCTCGCCGCCGGCCTCAAGGGCATCGAGGAAGAGTACGAGCTCCCCGCCGAGGCCGAGGACAACGTCTGGAGCCTCAGCGACTCGGAGCGTCGGGCCCTGGGCTACAGCCAGCTGCCCGCGAGCCTCGACCACGCGCTGAGCCTCATGGAGGACTCCGAGCTGGTGGCCGAGACCCTCGGCGAGCAGGTGTTCAACTTCGTGCTGCTCAACAAGCGGCAGGAGTGGAAGCGCTACCGCGACCAGGTCACCCCGTTCGAGCTCGACACCAACCTCGGCGCGCTCTAGAACCGAGCGCCCTGACCCCTCGGGAGCACGTTCCACATGACCGGTCGGACGACGACGTCACGTTCGGAGCTGGCCCGTCTGGGGTTCGCCGAGCTGTCGGAGAGCCTCGAGCGGGCTGCCGACCTGGAGGCCCGGTTCGGCCCCGACGTGCCGCTGCCGGTCGCCGGGTCTGCCGCGCTCTGGGGCGGCACCGCTGATCCGGACGGCGCCCTGCGGATGCTCGAGCGGCTGCTCGAGCGCGCGCCGGACGAGCTCCGCCCCGTCCTGACGGACGACGCCGCGACCGAGCGCCTGATCCGCCTGCTCGGCGCCTCGATCGGTCTCGGGGAGTTCCTGCACCGGCGTCCGGCCGAGCTCGCACTGCTGCTCGAACCGGTCGGCGAACCGTGGTCGCAGGAGCGGTACACGGCGTCGCTGACCGAGGCCGTCGACGGTGCCACGGGTGAGGACGCCCGGATGCGCCTGCGGGTGCGCTACCGCCGACACCTGGCCCAGATCGCCCTGTTCGACGTGCTGCACCCCGTGCCGACGGACGCGTTCCCGGCCGTCGCGGCGGGCCTCGCCGACCTGGCGGGCGCCACCCTCGACGCCGCCGTCGACATCGCGCGGCGCGAGGTGCCGTTCCCCGCGGCCGACGTCGCGGCCACCCCGCTCGCGGTGATCGCGATGGGCAAGGCCGGTGCCCGCGAGCTCAACTACGTCAGCGACGTCGACGTCATCTTCGTCACGGAGCCCACCGACGACGTCTCCACCGACCGGGCCGTGCTCGTCTCCACCCGCATCGCGATCGCCGCCATGCACGCGATCACCGACCTCGCCGCCGAACCCGCCCTGTGGGAGGTCGACGCGAACCTCCGGCCCGAGGGCAAGGACGGCGCACTCGTCCGCACCCTCGACTCGCACGTGGCGTACTACGAGCGCTGGGCGAAGGGGTGGGAGTTCCAGGCACTGCTCAAGGCCCGTCCGATCGCCGGGTCCGCCGACCTGGGCGACCGGTACGCCGAGGCCGTCGCGTCGTTCGTGTGGAACTCGTCCACCCGGCCGGGGTTCGTCGAGTCGGTGCAGCGCATGCGCGAGCGGGTGACCGAGCACATCCCCGACGCCGACGTCGACCGGCAGCTCAAGCTCGGCCCCGGAGGCCTGCGGGACGTCGAGTTCACCGTGCAGCTCCTGCAGCTCGTGCACGGCCGTGACGACCCGTCCGTGCGGGTCCGGTCGACGCTCGAGGCGATGGACGCCCTGACCGACGCCGGGTACGTCGGCCGTGCCGAGGCCGCTCGGTTCGGCCCGGACTACGCGCTGCTCCGGGTGCTCGAGCACCGCATCCAGCTCCGGCGCCTGCAGCGGACGCACCTCATGCCCTCCGACGAAGAGGAACTGCGGGTGCTCGCCCGGTCGAGCGGCGTCGCGGCATCGGCCTCGGCGCTCGAGGCCCGCTGGCGCGCCGTGAAGCTCGAGGTCCGCGGGCTGCACGAGCGGCTGTTCTACCGTCCGCTGCTGTCCGCGGTGGCCTCCACCGAGGACGAGATCGTCCTGACCAACGACCAGGTCGTCGACCGGCTCGCCGGTGTCGGGTTCGTCGACCCCGCCGGAGCCGTCGGCCACATCCGCGCCCTCACGCAGGGCACGAGCCGACGCGCGGCGATCCAGCGGAACCTGCTCCCGGTGCTCCTGCGCTGGATGGCCGAGGGGCCGGCGCCGGACCGTGCGCTGCTGGCCTTCCGGCGGTTGAGCGACGGGCTGGGGGAGTCGAGCTGGTTCCTCCGCATGCTGCGCGACTCGTCCGGCGCCGCACACTCGCTCACCACCGTGCTGTCCGAGTCGGCGTTCCTGTCCGGGCTGCTCGAGCGGTTCCCCGAGGCGGTCGCCTGGCTCGACGAACCCGAGGCGCTCCTGCGTCCGCGGCCGATCGACTCCCTGCTCGCCGAGATGACCGCGACGACCGCCCGGCACGGCAACGACGTCGACGGCTCCGCGGCCCTGCTCCGGTCGGCCCGACGTCGGGAGACCCTGCGGCTCGGCATGGCCGCCGTGCTCGGCTCCCTCGACGTCGACGGGCTCGGCCCGGCCCTGAGCGACGTCACCGAGGCCACCCTCGCCGGCGCCCTCGCGCTCGCCCGCCGGGACGCGCCCGAGGGCTTCGAGTTCGGCATCATCGCGATGGGCCGGTACGGCGGGCGGGAGCTCGGCTTCGGGTCGGACGCCGACGTGCTGTACGTGTACCGGGCCCCCGACCTGGCGCCCGAGGTCGCGTCCCGGACCGCCCAGACCATCGTGCGCGAGCTCAACCGCCTGACCGAGGACACGATCCACCCGCTCGACCTCGACATCGACCTGCGCCCCGAGGGCAAGAACGGTCCCGTGGTGCGGACGCTCGAGTCCTACGGCGCCTACTACGCCCGCTGGTCGCTCACGTGGGAGGCGCAGGCGCTCCTCCGCGCCCGCGGGGCCGTCGGCGACGCACAGCTCCTGCGTGACTTCGAGCACCTCGCCGACCGCACCCGGTACCCGGAGCGGATCGACGACCACCAGGTGCGTGAAGTCCGCCGCATCAAGGCCCGCGTCGAGTCGGAGCGGCTGCCCCGCGGCGCGGACCCGGCCCGACACCTCAAGCTCGGCCGCGGGTCCCTCAGCGACGTCGAGTGGTTCGTGCAGCTCCTGCAGCTGCAGCACGCGCTCGAGATCCCGTCGCTCCGGACCACGTCGACGCTCGAGGCGCTCGACGCCGCGGTCGACGCCGGACTCGTCGGCGCCGAGGACGGCGAGCGACTCGGGGCCGCCTGGCGCTTCGCGTCGCGCACCCGCAGTGCCCTCGTGCTGTGGTCGGGGAAGACCACCGACGTGCTGCCCGTCGACCGCGTGCAGCTCGAGGGCGTCGCACGGCTGATGGAGTACCCGCCGGGCTCCGCGAGCCGCCTCGAGGACGACTACCTCGGCGTCACGCGGCGCGCACGACAGGTGTTCGAGCGCGAGTTCTACGGCGCCTGACCTGCCGCCGACGCAGCGCCGAACACCCCGCGACACGCCCGAGCGTCTGCGGACGGACCCGACCTGAGCAGCCATCGAAGGTTAATTCTCCGTGTCGCACGACGTCCCCCGACGGCACCCTCTTCGTACCCCTGTTCGAAACGGAGTCCGGCTCGTTACCGGGCCGTGACCGAACTCCCACCGGACCGCCAGGGGACCTTTTCCGGCGTCCCCCGACACGCCGCGTGACCACCTGCTGACCTGGGCTTTCCGTCGGACCCGACCCGTGCCTCCAGGCCGCACCTGTCGCCCATCAGGGCGACCCGGTGTCGAGGCGTGGTCCGCAGGAGTGCTGTCAGCACCACGGGGGACCGCTCCGACCGGCCGGGAGGGGGACCGGTGTGTACCCCGTAACGCGCCCGTAACGCCCCCGGACGGGGGCCGCGTTGCGCGCGCGTTCAGGTTCTGCATCAATTGCATCACCCGAACCGGCCCTGATTCCCCGATGAAGCGGAATCTCCACCTCGAACGTTGAAGCAGGGATCAGTGTTCACCTTCATTCTGCAGATCAGGCAGATGGTCGAAGGGCACCCCGAGTTCTACCTGTTCGCCGTGTACTCCGCGGTGATCTGGTTGCTCTGGTTGCTCAAGGTCGTCATCTCCGCCCGCTACCGCCCCTTCACCGGCACCTTCGTCGGTACCACCAGCGTCGTCGTCCCCGTCGTGGACGAACCGCTCGACCTGTTCCGTGACGTCATCGGTCGCATGGTCGAGCAGCAGCCCGGCGAGATCATCGTCGTCATCAACGGTGCCCGCAACGAGGCGCTCGAGGAGGTCTGCGACGAGTTCGCCCCGCTCGTCCGCTGGACCCACACGCCCATCCCGGGCAAGCGCAACGCCGTCAAGGTCGGCACCGAGATGTCCAACGGCGACATCACCGTGCTGGTCGACTCCGACACCGTCTGGACCCCCGGCGCGCTCGAGGAACTCCTCAAGCCGTTCGCCGACGAGTCCGTCGGTGGCGTGACGACCCGGCAGCGCATCCTCGAACCGGAGCGCAGCTGGATCACCCGCTGGGCCGACTGGCTCGAGAACTCGCGGGCGCTCTACTCGATGCCGGCACAGAGTGTCCTCGGGCAGATCGGCTGCCTGCCCGGGCGCACCATCGCCTTCCGCCGGAGCATCCTGATGCGGGTGATGGACCGGTTCATGCACGAGAAGTTCATGGGCGTGTTCCTCGAGGTCTCCGACGACCGGACGCTGACGAACCTCACGCTCAAGGAGGGGTACCGGACCGTCTACCAGTACACGTCGCTGGTCTACACGGACGCCCCGCTGCAGGTGAAGAAGCTGTTCAAGCAGCAGCTCCGCTGGGCCCGCGGCTCGCAGTACAACACGCTGCGGATGCTGCCGTGGATGCTCGGCCACGCCCCGGTCCTCGCGGCGTTCTTCATCACCGACATCATCCTGCCGTTCATGCTCTTCGGCGTGATCGCCGGCTGGATCTACCGCGCCTTCACCGGCCAGGGCGAGAACCTGTACCAGGGCATCCTGTCGCAGTACGGCTTCTCGACCGGGTTCGTCTACGTCGCGGCGCTCATGGTGATCTCGAGCGTGCTGAGCATGGCGATCCGCCAGATGCGGCACCTGTCCGAGAAGCCGAGCGACTTCTTCCGCCTGCCGATGTTCATCATCGTGTCGACGTTCTTCCTGATGCCGATCCGGCTCATCGGCTTCTTCCGCCTGGCGCACGCGTCCGGCTGGGGGACCCGGGCCGGCGCCTACGCCGGCGGTCCGATGCAGGAGGACCCGGCGGACGCCGTCCAGCCGCTGTCCTCCACGGCGCAGGTCCCGGTCAGTCCGATCGACGACGAACGTGCCCGGTCGGCCGGGGTCGACCAGGTGGCCGTGGACCGTGCGTTCGACGAGCTCTTCGGCGCCGACGCGGCGACCAACTCCACCACCACCGTCCTCGCCACCCGCCGTGAGGCCGCAGCCGCGGTCGCGCAGCAGGAGGCCCAGCGAGCAGCCGCGCCGGCCCCCGCCCGAGCCCGCCGGTACAACCCGTACGCAGCGATCCCGTACGTGATCGGCATCGCGATCTTCGCCCTGGAGGCGTTCCTCATTGTCTGACTTCATCCGTTCCTCGAGTGCTTGGTGGGCGCAGTCCAGCAAGCACGCCCGCCGGACGGCCATCGGCACGACGGCCATCGTGCTGGCGCTCGGCCTCATCACCTGGTCGGTGTGGATCTCACCCTCCGGCCCCGTCTCGACCGCCGTGCACCAGGCGCTCGGCGTCGAGGCGCCGAAGGCCAAGAAGGTGTCCGCCGCCGAGCTGCAGACGCAGCTCGACGCCGCCCAGGAGCGCATCTGGTCGCTCGAGGGCAAGCTCGACTCCCGCACGGCCCAGGCCGGGTCGCGTGGCGACCAGATCTCGGAACTCAAGGCGCAGATCGCGTCGCTGCAGTCCCAGCTCGGTGCCGCGAAGGACTCGGGAGGCTCGTCCAACGTCAACGCCGCGGGTTCCGGCAGCGGTGGCTCGGGTTCCGGCGGGTCCGGTGCCGGTTCGGCCGGTGCGTCCGGGTCCGGCTCGGGCTCGTCCGACAACGGGTCCGGCAGCGGCTCCGGTTCCGGCAACGGATCCGGGTCCGGCTCGGGTTCCGGCAACGGTGGCGGCTCGAAGCCGAACCCCGGTCCCTCGACCGACCCGGGTGCCACCCCGGTCGTCACGCCGACCAAGGCCGAGATCCTCGGGCAGCAGTCGCGCTGGTACGGCCTGTACACCGCGCAGTCCCCGTTCAACTGGGCCGAGTACGACGAGGTCTCCCGTCAGGTCGGTACCGCGTCGAACATGACCGGCTTCTTCCAGGGCTTCGACCAGGAGTTCAACGCCCCCGCGGTGCAGCGCTCCTGGGCCAACGGCCGTGTCCCGCTCATGACGTGGGAGACGGTGCCGGCGCAGACCGGCAACGACCAGAAGTACGTCCCCGGGTACACCAACGACGACATCTCCGGTGGGTCGTTCGACGCCTACCTGACGAAGTACGCCAAGGCGCTGGCGGCCAACGGACAGCCGATGGTCATCCGTCTCGACCACGAGATGAACGGCTCCTGGTACAACTGGTCCGAGGGGGAGGCCCAGAAGAACCCGGCCGGCTCCTACAAGAAGATGTGGCAGCACGTGCACGACGTCTTCCAGGCGAACGGCGCGAACAAGTACGTCATCTGGGACTGGTCCCCGAGCCGCATCGACAAGCTCGGCAACCCGAAGTACCAGACGCTCGACTACATGCAGCAGTACTACCCGGGTGCGGACTACGTGGACTGGGTCGGCATGAGCGGGTACTACCGCGACGCCACCGAGCAGCCGACGTTCGGCACGACCTTCGGAGCGACGCTCACGCAGCTCCGCCAGATCGCGCCGGGCAAGGGCATCATGCTCAACGAGATCGGGGCGACCGAGACCGGCACGAGTGTCGCGAACCCGCAGAAGACGCAGTGGATCAACTCGCTCTTCGATGCGCTGGCGGACCCCGCCAACAAGGACATCGTCGGCTTCGCGTACTTCAGCGAGACCGCGACCACCATCATCGACGGCAAGCGCACCACGAACGACTGGCGTCTCAACTCCCGCGCCGATTCCCTCAAGGCCTTCGCCGAGGGCATCAAGCGCAACGACATCGACTACGACCTGCAGGAGGTCACGCAATGAGCGAGTCCAAGAAGTCGACCGCATCGGCCGACACCCGCCCCGCACCCGTCATCAGCGTCATCGGCACCGGCTACCTCGGCGCCACCCACGCGGCCGCCATGGCCGAGATGGGCTTCGAGACCATCGGTGTCGACATCGACCCGTCGAAGCTCGCCGCACTGTCCGCCGGTGAGGTCCCGTTCTTCGAGCCCGGTCTGCCCGAGCTCATCACGAAGCACGTCGCCAGCGGCAAGCTCCGCTTCACCTCCGACATCGCCTCGGCCGTCGCGGCTGCGGACGTCCACTTCGTCTGCGTCGGCACCCCGCAGAAGGCCGGGTCGCACGCCGCGAACCTGGCCTACGTCGAGAGCGCCACCCGTGGCGTCGCCGAGAACCTCACCCACCCGGGCCTCATCGTCGGCAAGTCGACTGTCCCGGTCGGCACGGCAGCGCGGCTCCGCGGCATCGTCCGCGAGTTCACCCCCGCCGGCATCGACGCGGAACTCATCTGGAACCCCGAGTTCCTGCGTGAGGGCAAGGCCGTCGAGGACACCCTGCACCCGGACCGTCTGGTCTGGGGTGGAGCCTCCGAGGCAGCCGACGCCGTGATCCGCGAGGTCTACGCCGCACCGATCAGCGAGGGCACCCCGGTCATCACGACCGACCTCGCCACCGCGGAGCTCGTCAAGGTGAGCGCCAACGCGTTCCTCGCCACGAAGATCTCGTTCATCAACGCGATCTCCGAGATGTGCGCCATCACCGGCGCCGACGTCTCCACGCTCGCCGATGCCCTCGGCCACGACGCCCGCATCGGCCGGAAGTTCCTGAACGCCGGCCTCGGCTTCGGCGGCGGCTGCCTGCCGAAGGACATCCGGGCGCTCATGTACCGCGCGAACGAGATCGGTGCCGGCCAGGTCGTCGGCCTCATGCAGCAGGTCGACGAGATCAACATGGGGCAGCGCCAGCGGGTCATCGACATGGCGATCGACTCGGCCGGGGGATCGGTGCTCAACCGTCGCGTGGCCGTCATCGGTGCCGCGTTCAAGCCCCTGACCGACGACGTCCGGGACTCCCCGGCGCTCAACGTCGCCGCCGCGCTGCACCTCCGCGGCGCCCAGGTGACGCTCTGGGACCCGGAGGCGATGGAGCCCGCGAAGCGCTCGTTCCCGACGCTGAGCTACGCCGCGTCGATGACGGACGCGATCGAGGGCGCCGACGTCGTCCTCGTGCTCACCGAGTGGGACGACATCATCACCGCCGACCCGGTCGCCCTCGGCGACCTCGTCGGGCGCCGCGTCGTCATCGATGCGCGCAACTGCCTCCCGGTCCTCGACTGGGTGAAAGCGGGGTGGACCGTCCGTTCCCTGGGACGTCCCACGCCGGTCACGGGTGCACCCGTGAGCGTCGCAGCGGGGACGAACGACGCGTTGGCCACGAGCCGCTAGTCACCGTTCGCGAGACGGGGTCCGTGCCGGGCGGCGCGGGCCCCGTTCCCGTGCGCCCGGGGGCTGGTCTGTCCGGGCGGTTCCGGGCGTACCTGGTCGAATCGGGCGTCCCTGGTCGAATCGGGCGTACCTGGTCGAATCGGGCGTAGCTGGTCGGGACTTCTGACCAGGTACGCCCGATTCCGCTTTCCAGTCCGGCTGCGATGGGAAGGAACGTGCGTCGCGACCGCCTGGAGGCCCGGTGCCCGCCCGCCGGACCGGCACCGGGCCTCCAGGCGGTCGCGTCCGTACCCCGCGCGCACGGTGGCAGCGTCGTCACGCGCTGAGCGACCGCTCACGGGCGGCGCAGCCCGTGAGGTGTCGCCCACCCCCTAACGTGGCCGGCACAGCGAAGGGCCCCGCACCTGACGGTGCGGGGCCCTTCGTGTGTCAGCGAGACTCAGACGCCGAAGTACAGCTCGTACTCGAACGGGTGCGGGCGCTGGGCCAGCGGGAGGATCTCGTTCTCACGCTTGTAGTCGATCCAGGTCTGGATGAGGTCCTCGGTGAAGACGTTGCCCTTCGTGAGGAACTCGTGGTCCGCCTCGAGCGCGTCGAGCGCTTCGTCGAGGGAGCCGGGGACCTGCGGGATGCCCTTGGCCTCCTCGGGCGGGAGCTCGTAGAGGTCCTTGTCGACCGGCTCGTGCGGCTCGATGCGGTTCTGGATGCCGTCGAGGCCCGCCATCAGCTGCGCGGCGAAGGCCAGGTACGGGTTGCCGGAGGCGTCGGGCGCGCGGAACTCGATGCGCTTGGCCTTCGGGTTGGTGCCCGTGATCGGGATGCGGATCGCCGCCGAGCGGTTGCCGGCCGAGTAGACCAGGTTGACCGGAGCCTCGAAGCCCTTGACCAGACGGTGGTACGAGTTGATCGACGGGTTGGTGAACGCGAGCAGCGCCGAGGCGTGCTTCAGGATGCCGCCGATGTACCAGCGGGCGAGGTCCGACAGGCCGCCGTAGCCGTTCTCGTCGTAGAAGAGCGGCTTGCCGTCCGACCAGAGCGACTGGTGGGTGTGCATGCCCGAGCCGTTGTCGCCGAAGAGCGGCTTCGGCATGAACGTGGCGACCTTGCCCCACTGGTCAGCCGTGTTCTTGACGATGTACTTGAACTTCAGGATGTCGTCCGCGGCGTGGACCATCGTGTCGAACTTGTAGTTGATCTCCTGCTGGCCGCCGGTGCCCACCTCGTGGTGCGAGCGCTCGAGCTCGAAGCCCGCGTCGATCAGCTTGAGGGTGATGTCGTCGCGCAGGTCGGCGGTCTTGTCGACCGGCGACACGGGGAAGTAGCCGCCCTTGTACGGGGTCTTGTTGGCGAGGTTGCCGCCCTCTTCGTCACGACCGGTGTTCCAGGCGCCCTCTTCGGAGTCGACCGCGTAGAAGGACTCGTTCTGCGTGACCGAGTAGCGGACGTCGTCGAAGATGTAGAACTCGGCCTCGGGGGCGAAGAACGCGGTGTCCGCGATGCCCGTCGACGCGAGGTACTTCTCGGCCTTCTTCGCCACCTGGCGCGGGTCGCGGCCGTAGATCTCGCCGTTCCGCGGGTTGTAGATGTCGAAGATCATGATGAGCGTGCGCTCGGCGCGGAACTGGTCGACGTACGCCGTGGTGACATCGGGGATCAGCTGCATGTCGGACTCGTGGATCGACGCGAAGCCGCGGATGGAGGAGCCGTCGAACAGCTGGCCGACCGAGAAGAAGTCCTCGTCGACGGTGGATGCCGGGATGTTGAAGTGCTGCTGCACACCGGGCAGGTCCGTGAAGCGGATGTCGAGGAACTTGACGTCGGTGTCCTTGATGAAGGCCAGGACCTCGGAGGAATCGCTGAACATGGGGCCGATCTCCAATGGGTTGGGTGATGTCGGAGGCACCGGTCAAGGCACCTCCGACGAGGCTATTGACACGGGGTTTCCCGGACATGACTGGTTTGTTTCGGGCGTGTTACGCCCGGGCTGTCGCCTACGCTGGGGACCATGGCCCGCAGCACCCCCAGTCCGTCCGCGCCCTCCGAGCACCCGGACGGATGGCCGGGCAAGGACCTCGGTCTGCCCGAGTCCGGGCCCCGGAGTGTGGGGCGGATCGGGCGGCGGGTCGTTGCGCTCCTGATCGACGGCGCACTTGCTGACCTGGTCGCCTACGTCACCGGGGTCTGGTCGCCGGTGAACGGTTCGGGCGACATCGCGCACTCCTGGGTCCAGATCGCCATCTTCGCCGTGCTGCAGATCGTGTTCATCTGCCTGCTGTCCGGGTCGTTCGGGCACATCTGCGTCGGACTGCGGGTCGTCCCGATGCGCGGGGGCTACGTGGGGGTGTGGCGGCCGATCCTCCGGACGGTGCTGCTCTGCCTGGTGGTTCCGGCGCTCATCATCGACCGCGACAGCCGTGGTGCGCACGACCGCATCGCCGGGACGGTGCTCGTCCGCCGCTGAGCCGGGGCTCGGCTGGTCGGCTGGTGCGGCGCGCGGGCGGTGGCCGTCGGCACCGTGAGAGGTTGCTCGTCGGGTGCGAGGTTGCGTACTCCGTGCGTGCTCCGTCCATTCGCACCGAGTACGCAACCGCGCACCATGCAGGGCCTCCGCCGATCGCCCTGGCACCGTGCGAGGTAGGGCGCCGGGCATGCGCCGCTCGCCCTCGCACCGTGCGAGGTTGCTCATCGGGTGCGAGTTTGCCCGTCCCGTGCGCCGTCGGAGTCTCGCACCGAGCCGACAACCTCGCACGGTTCAGGGCCGGTGTCGCGCCCTCGCACCATGCGAGGTTGCGCGCCGGGCCTCCGTCGATCGCCCTCGCACCGTGCGAGGTTGCGCGCCGGGCCTTCGTTGATCGCCCTCGCACCGTGCGAGGTTGCGCATCGGGTGCGAGCATGCCGTCCCCGTGCGCCGTCGGAGTCCCGCACCGAGCTGGCAACCTCGCACGGTCCAGCGAAGGTCGCACGGTGCGGGCCTCGCGCACACCCCCCCCACGGCCTAAACACACGAGAACGCCCCCGACCAGATCTGGTCGGGGGCGTTCTCGTTCCGAGGGGCTTCGGTCAGCGCGGCCGTCCGGCGCGAGCCCGCATCGGGTCCATGCCCTTCGGGATCGAGGCCGCAGGGCTCTGCGTCAGCGAGTCGAGACGGTTCGCGACCGCCAGGACCTCGTTGCGGTTGAGCGACTTCTTGAGCTTGTTCATGGCACGGGGCAGCTTGTGCAGCGTCAGGCTCTCACCGGTGCCGTCACCCACGTGCAGCACGTGTACGGCGACGTTCGGGACGATGCGCTGCACCTTGCGGCGCTCCTCGTCGACCTGGCGGTTGAGGTTGCCACGCTGACCCTCGGTGATCAGGACGACACCCGGGCGACCCACGGCGCGGTAGACCGCTGCCTGCGAGCGACCGTGCACCGCGACGGGCATCTCGCTCGAGCGCCACTGGCGACGGAGCGAGTTCGACAGCACGGCACCGACGGCGCCGGGCTGGCCTTCGATCTGCGAGTACGCAGCGCGTTCGGCCAGACGACCGAGCACGATGAGGAAGAGCAGCACACCGAGCAGCACACCGGCGACGATCCACAGGACGATCGCGAGCCAGTTCTGCCCCGGCAGGAGCAGCGCCAGCAGGACACCGAGGACGACCGGGCCGACGAAGGCGAGGGCGAACCACCAGACCGACGACGGGTCGGCCTTTCGGGTCATCTGGAAGACCTGGAACATCTGCTTGAGACGCCCCGGCTCCTTCGCCTTCTTGTCTGTGGAAGAGCTGCGTGCCATGCGAACAGGATACGGCCTCCGTGCGCCGGGGGAGACCGTCGCGTGTCCGGCTGTGCGCGAACACGTCTTGTCCACAGGTGGTGCGGGAAAGCCTGGAGGCCCACCGCGCCACCGCCACGCTGGTCACCATGGAGACGAGCACCGACCACCACCCGGATCGCTGGATCGCGACCGGCAACGAGCACGACGTGCTCACCTGGGTCGCCGACCGCTCCGCGGCCGCCGAGCGGCACCTCGTCCCGGTGGCCGCGGTCGGCCGGACCCCGACGGGGCATCTCGTGGTCGACCTCGACCGGCCGACCGGCACACCGCTCGTGGCGGCGCTCGACCGGCTCGGCACGCCGACCACCGGCGTCGCGGTGACCCTGACGGTCCCGCTCCTGGAGCTCCTGGTGGCGGTGCACGACGGCGCGGTCCTGCTCGGTGCTGCCGGCATCGACGACGTGCTGGTGGACGACTCCGGTGCCGTCGTGCTCTGCGACCGCCCGACGAACGCGGCGAGCCCGGCGAGCCCGACGAACCCGACGAACCCGACGAACCAAACCAACGCGAGGACCCCGACGCGCACCGCACCCCCGACGCGCACCGTGCACTCGACCGACGCGACCCGGACCCTCGTGCTCGCAGCCCGGACGGTGTGGGACCGCGTCGACCCGGCCGATCCCGCTCAGCAACCGGTGCTCGACGCGCTGCAGGACGCCCTCGACGGTGACGGACCGAGCGCACGAACGGCACTCGACGTCGTCCACGGCACCGCCGCGCCCCGGCCGTTCCGCTGGACCCCTGTGCCGAGCGACCTCGTGTTCGCCGAACCGCCGACACCGGACGGGCAGGACGGACTGCTCGGGCGCCTGCGGGACGTGGTCGAGCACGGTGTCCCACTCGGAGCGGACCGACGGCTCCCGCTCCGCCGCGTGCTCGTGGGGCTCGTCGTCGCCGTCGGGTCGGTGGTCGCCGCCCTGACCCTGCTCGGCGGCGGGTGACGCCGAACCCGCCCGAGAACGGGAACCGGAACGGGAACGGCCCCGGCTCCCACGAGGGGAACCGGGGCCGTCGGCCGTGCTGCTGGGATCAGTACCCGAGGTTCGGGGCGAAGTTGCCCTCTTCGAGACGGTTCTTCACCGCGACGAGGTACCGCGAGGCATCCGCACCGTCGATGATCCGGTGGTCGTACGACAGCGCCAGGTAGACGAACGAGCGGATGGCGATGGCCTCCTGGCCGTCGACCTTCACGACCGCCGGGCGCTTCGTGACGATGCCGGTGCCGAGGATCGCCGACTGCGGCAGGAACACCACGGGGGTGTCGAACAGCGCGCCACGCGAACCGGTGTTGGTCAGCGTGAACGTGCCGCCGGCCAGCTCGTCGGGCTTGAGCTGGTTGTTCCGGGTGCGCTCGGCGAGGTCCGCGATGGACTTCGAGAACTGCGCCAGGTCCAGCGAGGCCGCGTCCTTGATGACCGGGGTCAGCAGGCCGCGCTCGGTGTCCACCGCGATGGAGACGTTCTCGGACTCCGGGTAGACGATCTCGTCGCCCTCGACCGTGGAGTTGATCTTCGGGTGGGCCTTCAGTGCCTCGGACGCCGCGAGGGCGAAGAACGGCATGAAGGAGAGCTTCGAGCCGGTCTTCTCGAGGAACTCCGCCTTGTGGGCGTCGCGGAACTGCGCCACCTTCGTGACGTCGACCTCCACGACGCTCGTGAGCTGTGCGGTCGAGGTCATCGACTGCACGGCACGCTCGGCGACCACCTTGCGCAGGCGGGTCATCTTCTCGCGGGTGCCGCGCAGCGGCGAGACCTCGGCGACGAACGGGCCGGACGCGGCGGCGGGTGCTGCTGCTGCCGAGGCGGCCGGGGCCTTCGCGGCGGCGGCGAGGACGTCCTCCTTGCGGATGCGCCCCCCGACACCGGAGCCGGTGACCGTGGACAGGTCCACACCCTGCTCGTTGGCGAGCTTCCGCACCAGCGGGGTGACGTAGCCGGAGGCTGCGCCGTCCTGCGTGGGGTTCGGCACCGCAGCGGCGGCCGTGGTGCTCGGCGCGGACGCCGGAGCCGGAGCGGCCTGGGCCGGCACGGCTGCCGGCGGAGCGGCTGCGGGCGGCGGGACCGGTGCGGCGGCCGGGACCGGCGCTGCCGCGGGCGGGGCGGACGGTGCCTGCGGGGCGGCGGGCTGCGTCTGTCCGGCGGGGGCGGGCTCGGGCTCGGTGGGCTCAGGTGCGGGGGTCTCGGCCTCCTGCTCCGTGCTCGGAGCGGCCTCGGGCTCCTCGGCGTCGGCAGCGGCGGCGTTCGCGTCGTCGGCGCCGGAGTCGGACGAGTCCGAACCGCCGTCGGACGAGCCGGAGCCGTCACCGATCTTCACGAGGGCGGTGCCGACCTCGACGGTCTCGTCCTCGGGAACGAGGATCTCCTCGACGACGCCGGCGATCGGCGACGGGATCTCGGTGTCGACCTTGTCGGTCGAGACCTCGAGCAGCGGCTCGTCGACCTCGACCCGGTCACCGACGTTCTTCAGCCATCGGGTCACCGTGCCCTCGGTGACGCTCTCGCCGAGCGCCGGGAGGTTGACGGATTCGCTCATCGGGTGGACTCCTCTTCGCGGGGGATTGCAGTGGTTGTTGATGTCATTGTCACAGTGCGGCCGGTGCCGGTCACAGCGCGTGCAGCGGCTTGCCCGCGAGGTGCAGGAACGCCTCGCCGAGGGCTTCGTTCTGGGTCGGGTGACCGTGCACCAGGGGAGCGATGTCCTCCGGGTAGGCCTCCCAGTTCACGGCGAGCTGGGCTTCGCCGATGAGCTCGCCGACGCGGGCACCGATCATGCTGACCCCGACGACGGGGCCGTCCACGACGCGCACGACCTTGACGGAGCCGGAGGTCCCGATGATGTGGCTCTTGCCGTTGCCGGCCAAGTTGTACTCGTACGAGTCGACCTTGTCGGCGCCGTACTGCTCCTCGGCCTTGGCCTGCGAGAGCCCGACCGACGCGACCTCGGGGTCGGAGTAGGTGATCTTCGGGATGTTCTTGTCCTCGATGACCACCGGGTTGAGACCGGCGATCTCCTCGGCGACGAAGATGCCCTGCTGGAAGCCGCGGTGCGCGAGCTGCAGGCCGGGGACGATGTCGCCGACGGCGTAGACGTTCGGGATGTTCGTGGCGAGACGCTCGTTCGTGGTGACGAACCCGCGGTCCATCGCCACGCCGACCTCGTCGTAGCCGACGTTCTGCGTGACCGGGCCACGGCCGACGGCGACGAGCAGGACGTCACCGTCGAAGGTCTTGCCGTCCTCCAGTGTGACGACGACACCGTTCTCGTGCTGCTCGACGCCCTGGAACCGGACACCGAGCGAGAACTCGATGCCGCGCTTGCGGAACGCGCGCTCGAGCTGCTTCGACATCGACTCGTCCTCGGCGGGGACCAGGTGCGGCAGGCCCTCGACGATGGTGACCTCGGCCCCGAAGGACTTCCAGACGCTGGCGAACTCGACGCCGATGACGCCGCCGCCCAGGATGACGACCTTGTTCGGGACGTAGTCCATGCGGAGCGCGGTCTCGCTGGTGATCACGCGGCCGCCGATCTCGAGCCCGGGCAGGGACTTCGAGTAGGAGCCGGTCGCGAGCACGATGTTCTTGCCGGTGACGGTCTGGTCGCCGACCTGCACGGTGTTCTGCGAGGTCAGACGACCCCAGCCCTCGACCACGGTGATGCCGCGGGCCTTGATCAGGCCCTGCAGGCCCTTGTACTTGGAGTTGATGACGCCCTGCTGGTAGTCGATGACCTTGGGCACGTCGACACCGGCGAACTCCGCGATCACGCCGTACTTCTCGGCGTCACGCGTGCCGTCGGCGATCTCCGCGGCGTGCAGCAGCGCCTTGGTCGGGATGCAGCCGCGGTGCAGGCACGTCCCTCCGAGCTTGTCGCCCTCGATGAGCGCGACGCTCATGCCGAGTTCGGCGGCCCGGAGCGCAGCGGCGTACCCACCACTCCCGCCACCGAGGACAACGACGTCGTAAGTCTGTTCCGTCACCTGGTGCAACTCCCTCGTGCGTGTCGGGCCGATCGGGCCCTACGTGGACACCGCGGAGGGCGGCGTCCGACGGTCGGACCGCGTGGTTCCGGTCCCGTCCCGTGCAGTACCGGTGGGAGGCGCGTCGGTGCGCCGTTCCCACCGGTACCAAACCTACTACTCGGACTGGAGGTCTTCTGCGAGAGCGATGAGCGTCCGGACCATCACGCCCGTCGCACCCTTGCCCAACCAGGCGTACCCGCCGCCCTTGTTCTCCGACGGACCCGCGATGTCGAGGTGCGCCCAGGGGACACCCTCGCCGGCGAAGCGCTCGAGGAACTTGCCCGCGAGCAGCATGCCGCCGGCCGGGTTGCCGACCGTGGCGTTGACGATGTCGGCGACGTCGCTGGACAGCCGGGCCTCGAGCTCCTCGGGCAGCGGCATCGGCCAGATCGGCTCCGCGACGCCCTCGGCGACGGCACGGACCTTCGCGACGAGGTCGTCGCTGCCCATCAGGCCGGTGGTGCGGTCGCCGAGCGCGACGACCTGGGCACCGGTCAGCGTGGCGACGTCGACGAGCGCGTCGGGCTGCTCGAGCGACGCGGCGGCCATCCCGTCGCCGAGCACGAGGCGGCCCTCGGCGTCGGTGTTCGTGACCTCGACCGTGGTGCCGTTCTTCAGCGTCAGGACGTCGCCCGGGCGGGTCGCGGTGCCGGAGGGCATGTTCTCGGCGAGGGCGAGCCACGCGGTCACGCGCACGTTCAGCCCCAGGCGGGCGGCGGCGACGGTCGCGGCGAGCACCGTGGCGGCACCGGTCATGTCGGTCTTCATGCCGAGCATCGACGCCGCGGGCTTGAGCGAGAGGCCGCCCGAGTCGAAGGTGATGCCCTTGCCCACGAGGGCGAGGTGCTTCGTGGCGGTCTCCGGCGCGTACCGGACGACGACCAGGCGCGGGGGACGCGCCGAACCGCGGCCGACACCGAGGATGCCGCCGAAGCCCTGCTCCTCGAGCGCCTGCTCGTCGAGGACCTCGACGGTGAGCGGCAGGTCCGAGGCGAACCCGGTCGCGACGTCGGCGACGTCCTGCGGCCCGAGGTCGCCCGCGGCGGTGTTCACGAGGTCGCGCACGAGCGACGCGGCGTCGGCGACGATCGCGGGGCGCACGGCGGCGTCGGCTGCGACGTCGGCGGGGGCGACGACCTCGATGCGCTGGTCACCGCGGGCCGGGGCCTTGGTGCCGGTGCCCTTGTGCCGGGTGAAGGCGTACGCGCCGAGCGCCGCGCCCTCGAGGGCGGCGTCGACGAGCTCGGCCGAGTCGGTGGGCAGGGCGAGCGTGATCGAGTCGACCCGGGGGAGCTGTCGCACGGCGCTGCCGGCCGCAGCGCGGATCGCCGCGGCACCCGTGGCGGAGCCGAGGCCGATGAGCGCGACCGACTTCGCACCGACGCCGGCGGCGGGCAGGCGGACGAGCTGGTCCTTCGCGCCGGTGACCCCGATCGCGGCGAGGTCGAGGCCGGCGAGGGCATCGAGCGTGCCGAGGGCGGTGGGAGCGAGCACAGCGGTGCTGTCGGCCTCGCCGGACGGGCCCGGGCGGACCCCGACGACGAGCACGTCGGCGGTGGTGGTCTCGGGGGGTGAACTGGTGGTGGAGAGCGTCGGTCGGACCATGCTCCAACCCTACCGACGGCCTGTTCGCTGTCGGCGTGGTCGTCGCGCACCGGGGACGTCGGAGGCCCCGCCTAGCATGGGGACGGTGAACCACCCCGAGGAGCTCTACACGTTCGACGCGGACGCCCCGACCGTGCCAGCAGGGTTGCACCTGATCGCCGGGTTGACCGGCTTCGCCGATGCCGGATCGGCCGTCGCGCAGGTGACGAACTCGATCCTCGAGGACCTCGACACCGAACTCGTCGCCGAGTTCGACCCGGACGTGCTGCTCGACTGGCGGGCCCGTCGGCCGGTCATCACCTTCGAACACGACCACATCAGCGCCGTCGAGCCGCCCCGTCTGGCGCTGCACCTGGTGCGCGACGAGATCGGCCAGCCGTTCCTGTTCCTGTCGGGCTACGAGCCGGACTTCCAGTGGAACCGCTTCGTCCGCGCCGTCACCGGGCTCGCCGCCGACCTGCAGGTCGCCGACACCACGTGGGTGCAGTCCATCCCGATGCCGGTCCCGCACACCCGTCCGATCAGCCTGACCGTCTCCGGCACCCGGGCCGACCTCGTCGAGCAGATGAGCATCTGGAAGCCCGAGACCCAGGCGCCGGCGAACGTCCTGCACCTGGTCGAGCACCGCCTCGCCGAGACGGGTGCCCAGGTCACCGGGCTCGTGCTGCTCGTGCCGCACTACCTGTCCGACACCGAGTTCCCCGACGCCGCAGTCGCAGCCCTGTCCGGCATCGCCGCCGCGACCGGGCTCATCTTCCCGACCGACGCCCTGCGCGAGTCGGGTCGCGAGTTCCTCACCCGCGTCGAGGAGCAGGTGGCCGGCAACCCCGAGCTGCAGCGCCTGGTCTCCGTGCTCGAGGAGCGGCACGACACGTACATGGAGGGCAACCCCGTCGCGTCGCCGCTCACGGGCGTGGACGGCGAGGTGCCGACCGCCGACGCGATCGCGGCCGAGCTCGAGCGCTTCCTCGCCGACCGGCGCACCCAGGGCGACGCGACCGACTGACCGTCGCGGGATCCGGACGTGCCCACAGGGCGGCCTGGAGGCCCGTGGCGGCCCCGCACCGCGCCTCCAGGCCGTCCTCCGGTCGCCCGCACGACGTGACGCACCTCGACGACGCTCGTCGCGTATCGACGCGGGGACGCGTCGGTAGCCTGGTCCGGTGAACTCCCGTCGTGCCTTCCTGATCTGGGGCGTCGCGGTCCTCGCGTACGTCCTCGCCGTGGTGCAGCGGTCCTCGCTCGGGGTGTCCGGCGTCGACGCGCAGGACCGGTTCGCCGTCTCCGCCGCGGTCCTGTCCACCCTCGCCGTGGTGCAGATCGCCGTCTACGCGGGGCTGCAGATCCCGGTGGGGATCGCCCTCGACCGGGTGGGCCCGCGCCGGCTGGTGCTCCTCGGCGCCGCGCTGCTGGTCGTCGGACAGGCGATCGTCGCCGTGTCCCCGTCGATCGGGCCGGCCATCGCGGGGCGGGTGCTCGTCGGTGCCGGTGACGCGATGACCTTCATCTCGGTGATCCGCCTGGTTCCGATGTGGTTCAGCGGCCGGATCCTGCCGCAGATCTCGCAGTGGACGGGCAACCTCGGGCAGATCGGCCAGATCCTGTCGGCGTTCCCCTTCGCGGTGCTCCTGCACACGGTGGGCTGGACCCCGGCGTTCGGCGTCGCGGCCGCGGCCAGCGCTGTCGGCCTGGTGCTCGCCGCGGTCTTCGTGCGGAACGGTCCCGTGCCGGTGCGGACGGACACGATCCCGCTGCCGCACTCGTGGGGTGCCGCCTTCAGCACCTTCGGGCACGCGCTCCGGCGCCCGGGCACGCAGCTCGGGTTCTGGTCGCACTACGTCACCCAGTCCTCGGGCACGGTGTTCTCGCTGCTGTGGGGCGTGCCGATGCTCCGGGGGCTCGGGTACTCCCCGGGTGAGGCTGCCGGGTTCCTCACGATCATCGTGGTCGTCGGGTTCGTCGCCGGTCCGGTGCTCGGCGTGCTCTGCGCGCGGTTCCCGATGCGCCGGTCGAACCTGGTGCTCGGCGTGGTCGTCCTGCTCGCGGTGCTCTGGACGGCGATCCTGCTCTGGCCCGGGCACCCGCCGACGTGGTTGCTCGTGCTGCTCGTCGTCGCGATGGGGATCGGCGGGCCCGGTTCCCTGATCGGCTTCGACTTCGCCCGGACCTTCAACCCGGTCGGATCGCTCGGCTCGGCGAACGGCGTGGTGAACGTCGGCGGCTTCCTGGCGGCCTTCGTGATGATGTACCTGATCGGCGTCGTCCTCGACGTCGCTGCGCGGGCTTCGGGCACCGAGGTGTTCGCCTGGGAGAACTTCCGGATCGCCCTCACGGTGCAGTACGTCGTGGTCGGTTTCGGCGTCGGGATGCTGCTGCACGCCCGCCGTCGGACCCGCCGGGTGCTGCACTCGGAAGAGGGAATACGCGTCGGGCCACTCTGGGTTGCACTCGTTGCACGCCTGCGGAAGCGGCACGTGCAATAATGATCACGGACCCGTTCGGGACCCCTGTCTGTCGGAACACTTCGGTGCGCCGGTGAACTCGGGGGACTTGACATGGGTCCTAGTGCTGCCCGGAACGGTAGGACTCGTACGACGCGGGGGACTGCGGCGCGGGACCTGGGCGGCGAGGGAGGCCACGACCCCACGAACGTGGCACGACGAGAGAGGTGATCGCATGGCTGCCCGGAGCACGACGATCGATCCCACGAAGGACACCGAGCCCGAGGGCGCTGTGGCAGAGGACGCCACGGACACCGAGGGCACCGCAGCGCCGAAGAAGCGCGCCACGAAGGCCCCCGCCAAGAAGGCGCCCGCCAAGAAGGCGGCGCCCAAGGCGAAGAAGACCGACGCCGTCGACGAGGCGATCGCCTCCGACGAGCCCGTCGAGGAGCCGACCGACGAGGCCGACGACACCGACGACAAGACGGCCAAGCCGGACGCCGCTGCCGCGGTCGCCGCCGGTGCGCTCGTCATCTCGCAGACCGACGACGACGAGGCGCCGGTCTACTCGACGACCATCACTGGTGCCACCGCCGACCCGGTGAAGGACTACCTGAAGCAGATCGGCAAGGTCGCCCTGCTCAACGCCGAGCAGGAGGTCGAGCTCGCGATGCGCATCGAGGCCGGCCTGTTCGCCGAGGACAAGCTGCAGCACGCGACGGGGCTCTCGAAGCCCGCCGAGCGTGAACTGCGCTGGGTCGCCCGTGACGGTCAGCGTGCGAAGTCGCACCTGCTCGGTGCGAACCTCCGCCTGGTCGTCTCGCTCGCGAAGCGCTACACCGGTCGTGGCATGCAGTTCCTGGACCTCATCCAGGAGGGCAACCTGGGCCTGATCCGTGCGGTCGAGAAGTTCGACTACACCAAGGGCTTCAAGTTCTCGACCTACGCGACGTGGTGGATCCGTCAGGCCATCACCCGCGCCATGGCCGACCAGGCCCGCACCATCCGCATCCCGGTGCACATGGTCGAGGTCATCAACAAGCTCGCCCGCGTCCAGCGGCAGATGCTGCAGGACCTCGGTCGCGAACCCACTCCGGAAGAGCTCGCCCGCGAGCTCGACATGACCCCGGAGAAGGTCGTCGAGGTCCAGAAGTACGGCCGCGAGCCGATCTCGCTGCACACGCCCCTGGGCGAGGACGGCGACTCGGAGTTCGGTGACCTCATCGAGGACACCGAGGCGGTCGTGCCGGCCGACGCGGTGGGCTTCACGATGCTGCAGAAACAGCTCGAGAGCCTGCTCGACTCCCTGTCCGAGCGCGAGGCGGGCGTGATCCGCATGCGCTTCGGCCTCGGTGACGGCCAGCCGAAGACCCTCGACCAGATCGGTGACACGTTCGGCGTGACGCGTGAGCGCATCCGTCAGATCGAGTCCAAGACGATGGCGAAGCTCCGCCACCCGTCGCGGTCGCAGTCGCTGCGCGACTACCTCGAGTAAGCCGGCATGCGCTTCTTCATCCCGATCCTGATCGGGCGGATCCTCCGTGCCCTCGCTCGTGCGCGGGGCGGCGGGTCCGCCTACCCGGGGTTCATCGTCCTGAAGCTCGTGCCGGACTTCCTGCAGCACGTGACGAAGCAGTTCCCGAACGGCGTCGTCTTCGTGCTCGGCTCGAACGGCAAGTCGACGACCACGCACATGATCTCCGACATCGTGCGGGCCCACGGGCTGCGGGTCTTCACGAACCCGTCCGGCGCGAACCTGCCGCAGGGCATCGCGTCGGCCCTGCTGTCCGAGGTCTCGCTGACCGGTCGCCTGAAGGCGGACATCGGCATCCTCGAGGTCGACGAGGCCTTCGCGGTCGAGCTCGCCGGGATCCTGTCGCCCTCGACGGTGACGATGCTCAACGTGCAGGTCGACCAGCTGTACCGGTTCTTCGAGACCGAGCGCGTGGCGACGATGATGCTCGACACCGCCGCACTGTCGAGGGCGAACGTCATCACGAACCACGACGACCAGTTCCTCGACGGCTACTCCGGTACCCCCGGGCAGCGCGTGCTGCGGTTCGGTGCGAGCGACGAGGTCATCGCCGCAGCCCCGAACGGTCTGCAGAACGCCGACTCGTTCGACGCCGGTGACCGTGCCCAGCACACCGCCGACGCCGAGGTCGTGGCCCACACGGGCGACGGCGCGACGATCCGCTTCGACGGCGCCGAGATCCCGGTCCGGCTGCCCGCACGCGGCCTGCACTACGCGGTCGACGCCGCTGCGGCCACCGCCACGGCGAGTGCGGCCCTCGGCGCGCAGTTCCGCGCCGATGCCGTGACCAAGGCCTTCGGCACGATGAAGCCGGCGTACGGCCGCGGAGAGCGACTGCCCATCGCGGGCGAGTCCGCCGAGTTCACGATGTTCAAGAACGCCGCGAGCCTCCAGCTCAACCTCGACGCCCTGCCGGACCAGCCCGAACAGGTCCTCATGGCGATCGACGAGGGCACGCCCGACATCTCCTGGATCTACGACATCGACTTCTCGAAGCTCGACCACGTGGACGTCGTCTCCGGTGACAAGGCGTGGCAGATCGCGATCGCGCTCGAGCACGCCGGTGTCCGCATCGGCCGGGTCGAGCCCGACGTCGAAGCGGCCATCAAGCACATGGAGCAGCTCGGCTCGACGACCCGCGGGACGAAGAACTTCATCGTCAACTACGAGATCATGATGATCGCCCGCAAGGCCCTCGGCCACCCGGACATGGAGAAGACCGCATGACGGCCGATCGGCTGACGATCCTGCACGTCTACCCCCGGCAGATGGGCGTCTCGGGCGACCGTGGCAACGTCGCGGCGCTGGTCCGCCGTGCGGCCGCCGCGGACATCGAGACCCAGGTCCTCGAGTACGCGCCCGGTGACGACCTGCCGACCACGGCGGACGTCGTCGTCATCGGCAACGGTCCGCTCAGCGCGATGCGTTCCCTGGGCGACGACGTCACACGCATCGGTGGCGCGCTCCGCGCGTTCGCGACCGACGGTGTGCCGGTGCTCGCCGTCGGCGGTGGGTTCGACCTCGCGACGAACGAGGTCGTGCCGACCGAGGGTGCGCCGGTCGCCGGCTTCGGCGTGTTCGACGCCCGAGCCGTCCGTGGTGCCGAACGTCGCGTGAACTACTTCGTCCTCGAGACCCGGTACCCGCTGCTCCCCGGAGCACCGAAGCGTCTCGCCGGCTTCGAGGACCACGCAACCCGCATCGAGCTCGCAGCCGGGGCCACCCCCTTCGCCGACGTCGTCTCCGGCGGCGGCAACCAGGCCGGCTCCCCGGTCGAGGGCGCGATCGTCGGGAACTCCTTCGGCACGCACACCCAGGGTCCGGTCCTGCCGCTCAACCCGCAGCTGACCGACGGTGTCCTCGCCGCAGCGACCGCGCGCCTCGGCCGCGAGTACGCACCGGACGCCGAGCGCACGGCGACCATCGACCGCTACGCACGCGAAGCGCGCGCCACGGTCGACCGCTACGTCGACAAGGCGTTCAAGCGCATCGCCTGACGCACGAAGACGAAGGCCGGGTCCCGAGGGGGCCCGGCCTTCGTCGTCTCCGCGCGTTCTGAACGGGGCTGCAGACGGACAGGAGGCGCGGTGCCAGCTGGCACCGCGCCTCCTGTCCGTCTGTCGGTCGCGACTACTTCGACTCGTAGAGTCGGCTGCTCTCGTCGTGCCACTCGATGGCGGTCGCCGCGAGCTTGTCCTTGAACTCGGCGCCGTGGTGGGCGCAGAAGTAGAGCTCGCCGCTCGACATGGTGGCTCGGATGTAGGCCTGCGCCCCGCAGCTGTCGCAACGGTCGGCGGCGGTCAGCTGGTGGTTGCTGACTTCGTCGATGGAGGGGTCCTGCACGGTCTGGGTCATTGCTGTGCTCCTCACGGATCGCAGGTGGTGCCGGGTGGTTGCACCATTTCAACACGTGATGCCTGAGAGCGACGCATTGTCGGGGCCTGTTTCGCTCAGCGCGGATCGCTTGGCCCCAGTGCGAGTGTCCACACGGTGCTGTCGGTGCCGCTCGGTAAACTCCGACGGTGAGCTCCGACTACTCCGCACGCCATCTCTCCGTCCTCGAAGGGCTCGAGGCGGTCCGGAAGCGGCCGGGCATGTACATCGGCTCGACGGACTCCCGGGGCCTCATGCACTGCCTGTGGGAGATCATCGACAACTCGGTCGACGAAGCACTCGCGGGACACGGTGACGAGATCGGTGTCGTGCTGCACGCCGATGGCTCGGTCGAGGTCCGGGACACCGCCCGCGGCATCCCCGTCGACGTCGAACCGAAGACCGGCCTCACCGGCGTCGAGGTCGTGTTCACCAAGCTGCACGCCGGCGGCAAGTTCGGCTCGGGGTCGTACGCGGCCTCGGGCGGCCTGCACGGGGTCGGCGCCTCGGTCGTGAACGCGCTGTCAGAGCGCCTCGACGTCGAGGTCGACCGGGGCGGCAAGACCTACGCCATGTCGTTCCACCGCGGCGAGCCCGGCATCTTCGACGACAGCAAGGGCATCGGCCCGGATGCGCCGTTCGCGCCCTTCACCTCCGGCAGCGAACTGCGTGTGGTGGGCAAGGTCAAGAAGGGCGTCACCGGCTCCCGGATCCGGTACTGGGCGGACCGCCAGATCTTCACCGCCGACGCCCGGTTCAGCACCGATGACCTGGTCACCCGTGCACGCCAGACCGCGTTCCTCGTGCCCGGGCTCGGCATCACCATCACCGACGAGCGCGCGGCGTCGATCGAGGCTGCTGCTGCCCGGGCCGAGGCGACGGGCACCACCGTGGCCGCCGGGCCGGTGGTCGAGCGCTTCCGGTACGAGGGCGGGATCGGCGAATTCGTCGAGCACCTCGCCGTCGACAGCCCCCTCACCGACGTCTGGCGCGTGCAGGGGACCGGTACCTTCACCGAGACCGTGCCGATGCTCGACGACAAGGGCCACATGGTCTCAACCTCGGTCGAGCGCGAGTGCGAGGTCGACCTGGCGCTCCGCTGGGGCAGTGGCTACGAGACGGTGTTCCGCAGCTTCGTCAACATCATCGCGACGCCGAAGGGCGGCACGCACCAGGCCGGGTTCGAGTCGGGGGTCGTCAAGGCCGTCCGTGCCCAGGTCGAGGCGAACGCCCGCAAGCTCAAGGTCGGGCAGGACAAGCTCGACAAGGACGACGTGCTCGCCGGCATGACCGCCGTGCTGACCGTGCGGTTGCCCGAGCCGCAGTTCGAAGGACAGACGAAGGAGATCCTCGGCACCCCGGCGGTCCGCAAGATCGTCGACCAGGTCGTGTCGAAGCGCATCACCGAGATCCTCACCTCGACGCAGCGCACCGAGAAGGCACAGTCGGCCGCCCTGCTCGAGAAGGTCGTGTCCGAGATGAAGACCCGCATCTCGGCGCGGGCACACAAGGAGACGCAGCGCCGCAAGAACGCGCTCGAGAACTCCTCGCTGCCGACGAAGCTCGCCGACTGCCGCTCGCAGGAGACCGAGGGCACCGAGCTCTTCATCGTCGAGGGTGACTCGGCGCTGGGCACCGCGAAGCTCGCCCGCAACAGCGAGTACCAGGCGCTGCTGCCGATCCGCGGCAAGATCCTGAACGTGCAGAAGGCGTCCGTGTCGGACATGCTCTCGAACGTCGAGTGCGCGTCGATCATCCAGGTCATCGGCGCCGGTTCGGGCCGCACGTTCGACATCGACCAGGCCCGCTACGGCAAGATCATCATCATGTCGGACGCCGACGTTGACGGCGCCCACATCCGCACGCTGCTGCTGACGCTGTTCTTCCGGTACATGCGGCCGATGATCGAACAGGGCCGGGTCTTCGCCGCCGTGCCGCCGCTGCACCGGGTCGTCGTGGTGAACCGCGGCAAGCCGAACGACACGCTCTACACGTACTCCGAACAGGAGCTGCAGACGGTGCTGAAGAAGCTCGAGAAGACGGGCAAGAAGTACCAGGAGCCGATCCAGCGGTACAAGGGCCTCGGCGAGATGGACGCCGACCAGCTGGCGGAGACCACGATGGACCGCGCGCACCGCACCCTGCGCCGGGTGAACGTGACCCATGCCGAGGGCGCCGCGAAGGTCTTCGAGCTGCTCATGGGCAACGACGTCGCGCCGCGCAAGGAGTTCATCCTGGCCGGCGAGGGCCTGGACCGCGACCGCATCGACGCGTAGCGCGTCTTCACGCCCGGGCCGCGCAGCGGCCTGGCGTGCTCACGCGCTGGGCGACAGTCCACGCGGCCGCCGGTCCGTGAGGTGTCGCTCAGCGCGAAACCGCGCCGCGTCCGCGACACGGCGATGGCGGACGGGAGGCCCGTGGCGGGGCCGCCCCGCGCCTCCAGGCCGGTGCGCCCTGCGTGCTCACGCGCTGGGCGACACCTCACGGGTGTCGCAGGGTGTGAGGTGTCGCCAGGCGCGAAAGGTGGCGCGCGCCAGCGGACGCCAGCGCGCGCCAGCGCGCGCCTACGCCTCGCCGGCGGTGCCGTCGAGCGTCGCGGCGCTGCCGCCGATCGAGCCGATGACGGCCTCGAGCGGGGCACCCGACCCGTCGCGCTTCGACAGCCAGTCGGGCAGGGTCCGCGCGGCGCCGTCCGTGCCGACGGCGTGCGGCGGCGCGATGCCCGCCCAGCCCACGGTGAGCCCGTCCTCGCCCTTCAGGAACGCGTGCGCACGGACACCCTGGGTGGCACGGCCCTTCGCCGGGAACTCCGACAGGGCGGAGACCTTGGCGCGGCCGGCGTCCGTGCCGGGCAGGGCGGTCGAGGTGGTGGACACCGTGGCGACCACGGCGTCGTCGGAGCGTGCGACCGAGCCGAACCAGATCACCGAGGCGCCGTCGGCGAGGGCCATGCCGGCCACACCACCGGCGGGCAGCCCCTGCGCCCGGACGACCGACGCCGGGAACCGCAGCAGCTGCGCGTTCGAGCTGATGAACACGAGGTCGTCGGACTCCGGGGCCTGGGCAGCGCCGACCACGTGGTCGCCGGGCTTCAGGCCGATGGCGACGAACTCGGGCTTGTCCGGCCAGGCACCGGGGACGACGCGCTTCACGACGCCGTGTGCGGTGCCGATCGCCAGCGAGTCCGAGGACGCGCCGGACAGGTCGACGATCGCCACGACCGTCTCGCCCTTGGTGAGCGCCAGGAAGTCGGTGACCCGGACGCCGGCGTCGAGCCGGACCGCGGCGGGCGGTACGGCGGGGACGTCGACGGGGGAGAGCCGGAGGACACGACCGGTCGAGGTGATCGCGCCGATCTGCCCCCGCACCGTGCTCACCACGGCGGAGCGGACGGCGTCGTGCTTCGAGCGCTTCGGCACGCGGACGATGCCGAGCTCCGACGTCGGGATGTCGACGCGGATGAGCCGTCCGGTGGTGGAGAGGAGCACGCGGCAGGGGGAGTCGGCGATCTGCAGGGACTCCGGGTCGACCGCGGCCTTCCGACCGCCCTTCACCGGGGCGTCGGCCTCGGTGAGCAGGGTGCGGCGCGGGGTCGCGAACTTGTCGGACACCTCGGTGAGCTCGAGGGCGACCTGCACGCGGAGCCGTTCGTCGGACGCCAGCAGTTCTTCGAGCGCGGCGATGTCCGCGAGCAGCTGGTCGCGCTCGGCCTCGAGCTCCATTCGCGAGAACTTCGTCAGGCGGCGCAGGCGCAGCTCGAGGATGTACTCGGCCTGCACCTCGGACAGGTCGAAGACGTCGCGCAGGCGGTTGCGCGCCGCCTCGGAGTCGTCGGAGGTGCGGATGACCTGGATGACCTCGTCGATGTCGAGGATCGCGATGAGCAGGCCCTCGACCAGGTGCAGCCGTTCCTTGCGTCGTGCCAGCCGGTACTGCGACCGGCGGGTGACGACGTCGAGCCGGTGCTGCACGTAGACGTCGAGCAGCTCGCGGAGCCCGAGGGTGCGCGGTGACCCGCCGACCAGCGCGACGTTGTTGATGCCGAAGCCGTCCTCGAGCGGGGTGTGCTTGTAGAGCTGCTCGAGCACGGCGGTGGGGTTGAAGCCGCTCTTGATGCCGATGACGAGCCGGAGCCCGTGGTTGCGGTCGGTCAGGTCGTTGACGTCCGAGATGCCGACGAGCTTCTTGGACTGGACGCCGTCCTTGATCTTCTCGATGACGCGTTCGGGGCCGACCAGGTACGGCAGCTCGGTGACGACGAGTCCCACCTTGCGCGGGGTGAGGTTCTCGACGCTCACCTTGGCGCGGGTGCGGAACGAACCACGGCCGGTGGCGTAGGCGTCGCGGACCCCGGAGAGCCCGACGATCGTGCCGCCGGACGGCAGGTCGGGGCCGGGCACGAACTCCATGAGCTCTTCGAGGCTGGCCTGCGGGTTCATGAGCAGGTGCTTCGCGGCCTCGACGACTTCGCCGAGGTTGTGCGGCGCCATGTTCGTCGCCATGCCGACCGCGATGCCGGAGGCGCCGTTGACGAGCAGGTTCGGGAACGCCGCCGGCAGCACGCCCGGCTGCATGATCTGGTTGTCGTAGTTCGGGACGAAGTCGACGACGTCCTCGCCCAGGCCCTCGGTCATCGCCATCGACGGTTCGGCGAGCCGCGCCTCGGTGTACCGGGCGGCCGCGGGGCCGTCGTCGAGCGAGCCGAAGTTGCCGTGGCCGTCGACGAGCGGCACGCGCATCGTGAACGGCTGGGCCATGCGGACCAGCGCGTCGTAGATCGCGCCGTCGCCGTGCGGGTGCAGCTTGCCCATCACCTCGCCGGTGACGCGAGCGCTCTTGACGTGTCCGCGGTCGGGCCGCAGCCCCATCTCGGCCATCTGGTACAGGATGCGACGCTGCACCGGTTTCAGGCCGTCGCGGGCGTCGGGCAGTGCCCGCGAGTAGATGACGGAGTACGCGTACTCGAGGAAGGAGCCCTGCATCTCCTCGGAGACGTCGACGTCCTCGATGCGCTCACCGTCGGGCAGGCCGACTACGTCCGTGCGTGCCATGGCACCTTTCTGGAGAACCGGAGTCGTCTGGGAGACTCGTGGGATGGGAACAAGCGTACCGACGGCCCCCGACGCCGTCGCGAACCTCGCCGACGTCTTCCCGAGTTGCCTCGTGGCGCTCGGCGCTGCGGACGACGCGTGGTTGCGGAACGACGGCCTGGAGGCCCGGATCACCCTCCGCCCCGCCCGCTCGGCGATCGTCGTGCTGGTCGACGGCCTCGGTTCCGCCGCGCTGGCGGCGCGCGCCGGGCACGCCCGCTGGCTGACCGGCGCGAAGGGCACCGGCACCGCGAAGAAGCTCCGGAGCGGGTTCCCGACGACGACCGCGGCGGCGCTGAGCACCCTGACCACGGGCCGGTCGCCCGGCACCCACGGCGTCGTCGGGTACAGCGGCTGGAACCCGGACACCGGTGCCGTGATGAACCTGCTCGGCGGCTGGGACACCGAGGTGCCCGCCGACTGGTTCCTGACGCAGACCCTGTTCACCCGGGCCGCGGAACTCGGACTCGAGCCGGTCGTCGTCGGGCCGGACCGGTACCGCTCGTCCGGGATGACCGCGAACGTGCTCGGCGGCGCCCGGTACGTGTCGGCGGACACCATCCCGCAGCGTGTCGACGCCGCACTGGCCGAGACCGCCACCGGCCGCTCGCTCGTCTACCTGTACGTGCCGGAGCTCGACTCGATCGGGCACAAGTACGGCTGGCAGTCCGACCGGTGGACGGCCGCCCTCGAGCTGCTCGACGGGGAACTCGCCCGCCTCGATGCGCGGACCGCCGACGACGTGGGGGTCCTGGTGACGGCGGACCACGGTGTGCTCGACGTGCCGGACCACGCGAACATCGCCATCGACCCGCTGCTGCTCACCGACGTCGTCGGCGTCGCGGGTGACCCGCGCTGCCGCCAGCTCACCGTCGCACCCGGTACCGACGTCCGAGCCCTCGTCGGCGCGTTCCGGGCCCGCTACGGCAAGAAGGCCTCCGTCGCCAGCCGTGCCGAGGCGATCGAGGCCGGGTGGTTCGGGCGGGTGTCCGACGAGGTGCTGCCGCGCATCGGCGACGTGCTCGTCGTGGCACGCGGCTCGTGGGCGTTCAACGACGACCGTGCCCTGCGCGAGGACGAGACGCCGAAGCGCATGATCGGCCAGCACGGGGCGATGACCGACGAGGAGACGATCGTGCCGCTCCGGCTCGCCGGCGCGTTCGCCCACTGAGGACGCCAGTGCTCACGAGGGGCAGCGCCGACGGCCGGTGAGCATGCCGATCAGGCGGGGTCGTCGTCCGGGCGGGTGCCGAAGACGATCTCGTCCCAGCTCGGCATCGAGCGGCGGTTGCGCTTCTTGCGTTCGCCACGGCTCTCGGGCTCCGGCGCCGATGCAGGACGGGCGTCGGCGGACTGCGGTGCGGTGTCGTGCGCACCGCTGTCCTCGAAGCCCTGCAGCGGGATGTCGACGACGCTGATGGAGGTACCGCGGGCGGATTCGTCGCGCTGCTCGCCGAACGACGCTGCTTCGCGCTCACCGCGGCGGCGGCGGAGCGCCTCGAGCAGGTCGGCGGTCTCGTTGCCGGGAGCACGCTCTTCCACGGCGGCCTGGCCGATGCGGGGCAGCGGTGCACGGAGCGGCGCGTGCTGGGACAGCTCGGGCTCGGCGGCCGGCTGCTCCGGCTCGTCGACGCGGAAGGCGCCGGAGTCGAAGCGGGTGCCGTCGTCGTCCTGCTGCTCGAACTCGACCGCACGCAGGCGTGGGGCGATGCCCTCGTCGTCGGTGTGCGAGAGCCGGTGCGCGTCACCGTTGTCCGGCACGAGGGTCGAGGTCTTGGGGTCGAAGTGCCACTGGGCGTCGTGCTCGACCTCGCCCGCGGTGTAGCGGACGCGGACCTGCCAACCGCTCTCCGGGTGCTTCCAGGAGCCCCAGGTGATCGCGGTGGCCTCGCCGGCCTCGAGCTTCGCGGTGATCGCGGGGCCGAAGGTGTCGGGGGCCTCGTCGTCGACCGGGGTGACCGGCACGCGGTGCGAGGCGTCGAGGATGAAGGCGCGCTCGGCGAGGACCGGGCCCTCGAAGCGGCGGACGTACTCGACGTCGACGTCGAGCGCGGCGGCCACGTCGGCGGCGTCGGCGCCACCACGGATGCGCGCCTGGACGTCCTTGGGGGAGACCCGCTTCTGCGGACCGGCGTCGGGGTTCGCCTGGCGCACCTGGCCTGCCAGCGACGACGTGACGGGCAACCGGAACTCGGTGCCGCCGTCGGTCGCCAGGAGGAGTGCGCCGGACTCGACTCCGATGACTCTCACGTCTTGCATGGTTCCGCCTTCCCAGCGTCGCGTACGGTCCTGCTGTCGTACCCCGTGAGTATGCAGGGACGACGGGCGGTTTCCGGGGAGGCGCACGGGCGTGCCGCGGACATCCGCACGGCCGATCCCGGGCGGGCGGCGCTCCGGCAACGGGTGTCGGGAATGTCCGGTTCCGGTCATGGGTTGCACAGCCAGCACGACCCGCCGCAGCACTCGGTTTGCGCTCTGGCGGGGCGTGGTGCAAACTGTCGCCGCCGATCACCCGGCGACGACCTCTCGATACGAGAAATGGATGGGCATGGCCACCGATTACGACGCCCCCCGGAAGACCGACGACAACTCTGACTCAGAGTCGATCGAGGCCCTCAAGGAGCGCGTTCCCGACAAGATGTCGGGGGTCGTCGACGATGATTCCGACAACCCCGGCAGCTTCGAACTCGCCGGGCAGGACCTCAGCGACGTCGACCTCGACGTCGTGGTGCTGCCCCCGCAGGTCGATGAGTTCACCTGCGTCGAGTGCTTCCTCGTGAAGCACCGCTCCCAGCTCGACCACGAGTCGAAGCTCGGACCGGTCTGCGCGGAGTGCGCTTCGCTCTAGCGAGCACAGCCGCGTCGCTCTCGACGCAACGATCAGCGAAGGCCCCGCATCCTCCAGGGATGCGGGGCCTTCGTCGTGTGCTGCGAGGCGGGGCCGAGCCGCGCCTCCAGGCCGTGGGCCGTGGTCCGTCAGGACCGCAGCGCCTCGACGACCTTGCCCGGGTGCCGGACGCTGACCAGCCAGTAGGGCGTCGGGTCCGCGTCGTCGCGCACCTCGACCTTGACGACCCCGCGGACGTAGCCGCGGAAGAGGGTCCAGGCGCGGGCGTCGAGTGCCGGCCCGCGCTGCTCGGTGGCCGCTGCGCCCTCGAACGCCTCGGTCGTGCCGACGAGCGTTCGGGGGAGGTGTGCCTTGCCCGCGCGGAAGTCGGTGTCGGTGACCTCGATGGTGGGTGCGAGTGCCCACAGGAGGACCAGGACCCCGAGCTCCATCCCGATCGCCACGAGGACGCCGGCCAGGACGCTGATGGGGAGGAAGACGAGCAGGGTGGCGGGGATGACGAGCGCCGTCGCCAGGTAGAGGGCGGGCGGGGCCCAGAGTCGTTCGCGGTACAGGGTCACGGGTCCATTCGATCACGAGCGAGCGAGGTCACGGAACGGTCACGGCTGCACTACCCTCGTCACGTGACCGAACCAGTCGACGTCCTCTGGACCGGGGAGCACGCTCCCGGCCACGCCCACCCCGGCGACGCGGGTGCCGATCTCGTCTCCACCGAGGCCTTCGTGCTGCAGCCGGGGGAGCGACACCTGGCCGCCACGGGCCTGCGCATCGCGCTGCCCGAGGGGTACGCCGCGTTCGTGGTCCCGCGGAGCGGCCTGGCGGCGAAGCACGGCATCACGATCGTGAACAGCCCCGGCACCGTCGACTCCGGCTACCGCGGGGAGATCAAGGTCGCCCTGCTCAACACCGACCAGACGGAACCGTACGAGGTGCACGTCGGCGACCGCATCGCCCAGCTGATCGTGATGCCGGTGCCGCAGGTGACCTACACCCGGGTCGACGACCTGCCGGACAGCGTCCGCGGACAGGGCGGGTTCGGCTCGTCGGGCTACGGTGACCGGAGCGACGCCGTGACCGGTGCCGCCGCAGACGCTCAGGAAGGAACGCGCGCATGAAGTTCGGCCGACGCAAGCGGGACGAGGTCGAGGTGGCGGACGCCGTCGCCGACGACATCGAGGTCGCAGACACGTCCCCCGAGGTCGACATCGCGACGGATGCCGACGCGGACCTCGACGAGGTCGACGCGGTCGCCCCGACGGACAAGTCCGCTCCGGAGGACCGGGCCGAGAACGGCCCCCACGACGAGACCGAGGCGAACCTGGTCCGCCCCTACGTCGACCTGGGCGGGGTGAAGGTGCTCCCGCGCGAGGGCCTGCACCTGCGCCTCGAGGTCGAGGAGGGCTCGCAGCGCGTCGTCGCGGTCGGGCTCGACTACGACGAGTCCACGCTGCAGGTCCAGCCGTTCGCAGCACCGCGCTCGACCGGCCTCTGGCACGAGATCCGCGCCCAGATCGCCGAGCAGATCGAGCGCCAGGGCGGTGTCGTGACCGAGGTCGACGGCCCGTTCGGCCCCGAGCTCCGCGCGTCCGTCCCGGTCGCGGTGGACGGCGACGGCGGCACCGCCGGCTCCCGTCCGGCCCGCTTCGTCGGCGTCGACGGCCCGCGCTGGTTCCTGCGCGGCGTGATCGCCGGCAAGGCCGCCGAGCAGCCCGACGACGCGAGCGAGATCGAGGAGCTGTTCCGCAGCGTCGTCGTCGTGCGCGGCACGACGCCGATGCCGCCGCGCGACCTCATCCCGCTGCACATGCCCAAGTCGACGCAGACCGCGATCTGACCGACAGACGACCAACCCCGCCTGGAGGCACGGTGCCGGACCACGACGACACCCCACGACCCGAGACGGCTGGCTCCGACCCCGTTGCACCGGCTGCTGAGTCATCGGTGGCGCCGGCGGCTGAGCCCTCGGTGGCGCCGTCGTTCTCCGCGCAGTTCCGTGACGCCGTGCAGAACGCCGGGATCGCCCGCGTGGCACCCGGTGAGGCACCGTCCGGCCGGGCGCTGCTCGGCGCGGTCGGCGGGGTGCGTGGGCTCGCCGAGTCGGTGCTGCCCGGGTTCGCGTTCCTGGTCGTCTACGCGATCACGAAGGAGCTCGTGCCGAGCGTCGTGATCCCGGTGGCGGTCGGCCTGGTGTTCGTGGTGCTCCGGCTGCTGCAGCGGCAGTCGGTGACGATGTCGTTCGCGGGCATCCTCGGCGTCGCGGTCTCAGCCGGCCTGGCGCTCGTCACCGGCCGCGCGGAGAGCAACTTCATCCCCGGGATCGTCATCAACGCAGTCTGGCTCGTCGGACTGCTCATCACGCTGGCGATCCGCTGGCCGCTCATCGGGCTCGTCGTCGGGTTCCTGCTGCCCGCGAACGAGGACGGCTCGCACGTCGACTGGCGCGCCGACCCCGTCAAGCGCCGGGTGCTGACGGTCGCCACCTGGATCTGGGTCGGGCTGTTCGCGGTCCGGCTCGCGGTGGAGGTCCCGCTGTACCTGACGGCGCAGGTCGAGCTGCTCGCCGGGCTGAAGCTCATCCTCGGTGTGCCGCTCTACGCGGCGGTGCTCTGGGTGACCTGGTTGCTGGTCCGCACCGTGTTCGTCCGACGCGACGACGTCGCCCCGGTGTAGAGTTCTCTCGACATCAAGATAGTTCTCGCAGGGCGCGCACGCGTCCTCGGGATTAGGTTTGCCTTGCTGGTGGGACGGTCCACGGCCCGCGAGGATGAGGGCAAACCGATCAGTAGGGAGGCGGCACGGTGGCTGCAGTCAATAGCTTCGGCTCGAAGGACACACTGTCGGTTGGGGGTGTCGACTACGCGATCCACCGGATCGACTCGGTTCCCGGGCACGAGAAGTTGCCCTACAGCCTGAAGGTGCTGCTCGAGAACCTCCTCCGCACCGAGGACGGCAAGAACGTCACCGAGGGACAGATCCGGGCGCTCGGCTCCTGGCGTCCCGACGCGGAACCCGACACCGAGATCCAGTTCTCGCCGGCGCGCGTCGTCATGCAGGACTTCACGGGTGTGCCGTGCATCGTCGACCTCGCCACCATGCGCGAGGCCATGGCGGACATCGGCGGCGACCCGAACAAGATCAACCCGCTGTCCCCGGCCGAGATGGTCATCGACCACTCCGTCATCGCCGACCTGTTCGGCAGCACGGACGCCCTGCAGCGCAACACGGACCTGGAGTACGAGCGGAACGGTGAGCGCTACCAGTTCCTCCGCTGGGGCCAGACCGCGTTCGAGGACTTCAAGGTCGTCCCGCCGGGCACCGGCATCGTCCACCAGGTCAACATCGAGTACCTGGCGAAGGTCACCTACACGCGTGACTTCGACGGCGAGACCTACGCGTACCCGGACACCCTGGTCGGTACCGACTCGCACACCACGATGGTGAACGGCCTCGGCGTGCTCGGCTGGGGCGTCGGTGGCATCGAGGCCGAGGCCGCGATGCTCGGCCAGCCCGTGTCGATGCTCATCCCGAAGGTCGTCGGCTTCAAGCTCTCCGGTGAGATCCCGGCCGGCGTGACCGCGACCGACGTGGTGCTCACCATCACCCAGGAGCTCCGCAAGCACGGCGTCGTCGGCAAGTTCGTCGAGTTCTACGGCGAGGGCGTCGGCGCCGTCCCGCTCGCCAACCGCGCCACCATCGGCAACATGTCGCCCGAGTTCGGTTCGACGGCGGCGATCTTCCCGGTCGACGACGTCACGCTGGACTACCTGCGGCTGACCGGTCGCGACGAGGCACAGATCGCCCTGGTCGAGGCGTACTCCAAGGCCCAGGGCCTGTGGCACGACGCCTCGGTCGAGCCGAACTACTCCGAGTACATGGAGCTCGACCTCTCCACGGTCGTGCCGTCCATCTCCGGCCCGAAGCGTCCGCAGGACCGCATCGAGCTCACGAACGCGAAGAGCCAGTTCGAGCTCGACCTGAACAACTACACGACGCCGTCCGAGCAGACCGATCTCGACGACGCGGTCGAGGAGACGTTCCCGGCCTCCGACCCGATCGCCGCCGGTTCGACCAACGAGGACACGGCGCTGCACGAGCACGTGCACGTGTCGAGCGCACCGTCGACCGCCTCGGCGCCGACGAAGGTCGCGATGGACGGGGCCGACCCGTTCACCATCGACCACGGTGCCGTCGCGATCGCCGCGATCACCTCGTGCACGAACACGTCGAACCCGTCGGTCATGATGGCCGCCGGCATCCTCGCCCGGAACGCCGCGAAGAAGGGCCTCACCGCGAAGCCCTGGGTGAAGACCACCCTCGCGCCCGGGTCGAAGGTCGTCACCGACTACTACGAGAAGGCCGGTCTCACCACCTACCTCGAGCAGCTCGGCTTCTACACGGTCGGCTACGGCTGCACCACCTGCATCGGCAACTCGGGCCCGCTGCCCGAGGAGATCTCGCAGGCCGTGCAGGACAACGACCTCGCCGTCACCGCGGTGCTCTCGGGCAACCGCAACTTCGAGGGCCGGATCAACCCCGACGTCAAGATGAACTACCTGGCGTCCCCGCCGCTGGTCATCGCCTACGCCCTCGCCGGGTCGATGCACTTCGACTTCGACAAGGACGCCCTCGGCACCGACCAGGACGGCAACGACGTCTACCTGACCGACATCTGGCCCGACGCGGCCGAGGTGCAGCAGGTCATCGACGAGTCGATCGACACCGAGATGTTCACCCACGAGTACGGCTCCGTGTTCGAGGGCGACGACCGCTGGAAGAACCTGCCGACCCCGACGGGTGACACCTTCGAGTGGGACCAGGAGTCGACCTACGTCCGGAAGCCCCCGTACTTCGAGGGCATGACGATGCAGCCCGACGCGGTGTCGGACATCTCCGGCGCCCGGGTGCTCGCGAAGCTCGGCGACTCGGTCACGACCGACCACATCTCGCCGGCCGGTTCGATCAAGGCCGACAGCCCCGCCGGCCAGTACCTCGCCGAGCACGGCGTCGACCGCAAGGACTTCAACTCCTACGGCTCGCGTCGCGGCAACCACGAGGTCATGATCCGTGGCACGTTCGCGAACATCCGTCTGCGCAACCAGCTGCTCGACGGCGTGGAGGGCGGGTACACCCGTGACTTCACGACGCCGGACGGTGCGCAGTCGTTCATCTACGACGCCTCGCAGCACTACCAGGAGCAGGGCATCCCGCTCGTCATCTTCGGTGGCAAGGAGTACGGCTCCGGCTCGTCCCGTGACTGGGCTGCCAAGGGCACGAACCTGCTCGGTGTCCGCGCGGTCATCACCGAGAGCTTCGAGCGGATCCACCGCTCGAACCTCATCGGCATGGGCGTCGTCCCGCTGCAGTTCCCGGCGGGCGAGACGGTCGAGTCCCTCGGGCTCGACGGCACCGAGGTCGTCTCGATCTCCGGGCTGACCGAGCTGAACGAGGGCCGCACCCCGAAGACGGTGCACGTCACCGCGACGCCGAGCGAGCACTCGCCGGCCGGCAAGCAGCCGATCGAGTTCGACGCGGTCGTCCGCATCGACACCCCCGGCGAGGCCGACTACTACCGCAACGGCGGCATCCTGCAGTACGTGCTCCGCTCGCTCGTCTGACGCGACCCGGATACGGACTGGAGGCGCGGTGCCAGCTGGCACCGCGCCTCCAGTCCGTCTGCCGGTTCCGCGCATAGAGTGGGCCGATAGCCCCACGAAAGGAGCGCCCGTGAGCCTGCTCGCCAGCATCACGTCGCCGCGCGACCTGAAGCGTCTCTCCGACGCGCAGATGACCGACCTCGCCGCCGAGATCCGGCGCTTCCTGGTCGCCGAGGTCGCGAAGACCGGTGGGCACCTCGGGCCGAACCTGGGCGTCGTGGAGCTGACGCTCGCGATGCACCGCGTGTTCGACTCGCCGAACGACCCGTTCGTCTTCGACACCGGGCACCAGTCGTACGTGCACAAGCTCGTCACGGGGCGCCAGGACTTCTCGAAGCTGCGCGAACGCGGTGGCATCGCCGGCTACCCGCAGCGGAGCGAGTCCGAGCACGACATCGTCGAGTCCTCGCACGCGTCGTCGTCGCTGTCGTGGGCTGACGGCATCTCCCGCGCGTTCGGGCAGACCGGGCAGACCGACCGCACCGTCGTCGCGGTGGTCGGGGACGGCGCCCTCACCGGCGGGATGACGTGGGAGGCGCTCAACAACATCTCCGACGACAACGACCGTCGACTGGTCATCGTCGTCAACGACAACGGCCGCTCGTACGCCCCGACGATCGGTGGCATGGCGCGGTTCCTCAGCTCCGTGCGCACCCGCCGCGAGTACCGCGCCCTGTACGAGGGCACGCAGGCCGTGGCGGCGCGGTTCGGCGCTCCGGGCCGTGCGGTGTACCGGGGCATGCGCGGGGGCCTGCACGGCTTCCTGTCGCGGCTGACGAACAACGAGGCGCTGTACTCGAACCTCGACATCAAGTACATCGGCCCGGTGAACGGGCACGACCAGCAGGCGATGGAGGCAGCACTCCGGCAGGCGAAGGAGTACGGCGCTCCCGTGATCGTGCACGCGATCACCGAGAAGGGCCACGGCTTCGAGCCCGCCCTGCGCGACCAGGCCGACCAGTTCCACGCCGTCGGGCACATCGACCCGGAGACGGGGGAGTCGCTCGACGCCGCATCGGGCCCGTCGTGGACCTCGGTGTTCGCGTCCTCCTTGGCCGATGCCGGCGCCTCGGATCCCCGGATCGTCGCCATCACGGCGGCGATGCTCCGGCCGACCGGGCTCCACCTGTTCCAGGAGCAGCACCCCGACCGGGTCTACGACGTCGGCATCGCCGAGCAGCACGCCGTGACGACCGCCGCGGGCCTGGCCTACGGGGGACTCCACCCCGTGGTGGCGCTCTACGCGACCTTCCTGAACCGCGCGTTCGACCAGGTCCTGATGGATGTCGCCCTGCACAAGGCCGGCGTGACGTTCGTGCTCGACCGTGCCGGGATCACCGGCCCGGACGGCCCCTCGCACCACGGCATGTGGGACCTCGCGCTGCTGCAGGTCGTGCCGGGGATCCGGATCGCCGCGCCCCGCGATGCTGCGACCCTGCGCGAGGAGTTCCGCGAGGCGATCGCCGTCGACGACGCCCCCACCGTGCTGCGGTGGTCGAAGGGGCAGGTCGGGCCGGACATCCCCGCGGTCCGTCGTCTCTCGGATGGCGTGGACGTCCTGCACGCAGCCGCGGACGACGTCGAGGACGTGCTCTTCGTCGCCGTCGGGTCGATGGTGCCGGTGGCACTCGAGGCCGCGGCGCTGCTCGAGGCGCAGGGCATCGGCGTCACCGTCGTGGACCCGCGCTGGGTGGTCCCGATCCCCGCGTCGCTGATCGAGCTGTCGCGGACGCACCGACTCGTGATCACCATCGAGGACGGCGTGCGGGTCGGCGGCGTCGGGACCCGGCTGCGGCAGGACCTCCGTGCCGCCGGGGTCGACACCGGGGTGAACGAGCTCGGGCTGCCCGACGCGTTCATCGACCACGCGACCCGGTCGCAGATCCTCGCCGACGCAGGGCTGACGGCGCAGGCCATCGCCCGCGACGTCATCGACCAGGTCGTCGGGACGAAGTTGCCGCAGGCGAAGCCCGCGCGGTCCCGCGAGTCGGCGGCGTCCGACCGCTGACGCCTGACGGCTGACGGCTGACCGCTCGGAACCAGGTTCCGGACACGGCACCACGTTCCTCCGCGGTGCTGTGTCCGGCACCTGGTTCGGTGGGAGGCCGCCTTGCCGCCGTGCTGCCATGCCGCGAGGGGCATGTGCCACGGGGACGTCTGGCAGGATCGCCACATGCGACGCGGGCTCAGGACGGTGACGGTGGGGCTCTGCCTCGCCGTGTTGGCGCTGACTTCGGCGTGTTCGGCGATGAACGACGGTTCGGTCGCGCCGGAGCTCGGTGCTGATGCCCGGGTCGGTGCCAGACAGACGATGCACCGCGTGATCGACTGGGATGGCGGGGAAGCGGTCCACCGGGTCGATGCCACCTGGACCGACTCCTGCGGGCACGCGAGCAACTCCGGCTTCTTCCAGCCCGCTGCAGGAACCACGTGCCGGATCGACGCCGGAGCGGTCTACACGATCGACGGTGCGACCACACCGGTCGACGCGGTGCGCATCGTCGGCCCAGCGCTTCGTGCAGGCGGCCTGACCGACGAGGACCTCGTGGCGCAGGCGATCCGGCCGGACGGATCGACACCGTCCTTGATCGATGTCGGTGGGCGGCAGTCGATCGCACTCGGCAGCGATGTCGGCCAGGACCGGTTCGCCGTCGTCCGGGTCCGTGGTTGGGACCAGTCCCTCGGACTGTGGCAACCGGACGGATCGTCCGTCGTGCAGTCCGCGCCGGGACTCGGTGTCGACGGACGAGACGACGCCGTGCGGGCGAGCGGGGCGGACTACGTGCTCGTCGTGACGCACAGCGGTGCCTACTTCACGTCGTACGACAACGAGCCGCCCGATCCGCCGGCGCCCCGGTCGTCGGTGCCACCGTGCTTCAGCGGCAGCAACGACTGCGTCGGTGGCTGACGGCGGCGCACGGTAGCAGACGCCCGGGCTGCTGTCGGAGACGGTGGCACGCCTCGGCGCCGCACAATCAAAGTCACCCCGAACCACGGCGATCCGCGGTTCGGGGTGACTTTGGTTGTGCGGCGGTGCCGCCTTCGAGACCGAGTCGGCTCTAGCGGGAAGCGGGGCCGACGATCCGGGGCTCGTGGAACGTGCCGCCGAAGACCCGCTCGGACGCACCGGAGCGGTCGAGGTACGGGCTGATCCCACCGGCCTGGAACGGGTAGCCGGCACCGAGGATGAGCCCGAGGTCGATCTCCTCGACGTGCTCGACGACCCGGTCCTCGAGCATGCGGTGCAGCTCGTCGGCCAGGGCGTCCTCGAACCGGCGCTGCATCTCGGCGGCGTCGACCGGCTTCGCGTCCTTCTTGGACGGCGCGACGAGCTTCACGGCGGCGGGGTCGTACCCGGTCGCGTTGCCCTTCTTGTCGCGGGTCAGGATCGTCCCGTGCTCGGCGATCTTCTTCAGCCCGTCACCGGGGTAGAAGCGCTCCGGCCAGGCCGCGTGGTGCGAATCGAGCACGTGCGCGCCGACCGGCAGCCCGACGAGCTCGAGCAGCTCGAACGGCGACATCGGCAGGCCGAGCGGTGCGGCACCCTGGGCGACGGTGTCGAACGAGGTCCCTTCCTCGACGCCGCGCATCGCCTCGCCGAGCACCCGGGCGAGCACCCGGTTGACGACGAAGCCCGGCTGGTCCGCGGTGATGATCGCGGTCTTCTTCAGGGTCTTCGCGACGGCGAGGGCCGTGACGAGGGCCTCGTCCGAGGTCTTCGGCGCACGCACCACCTCGAGCAGCGGCATGACCGCGACCGGGTTGAAGAAGTGGAAGCCGACGAGTCGCTCCGGGTTGGTGAGGACCGATGCCATCTCGTCGACGGAGAGCGACGACGTGTTCGTGGCGAGGATGGCGTCCGGTGCGATGACCTGCTCGATCTTCCGGAGGACCTCCTGCTTCACGGTCATCTCCTCGAAGACGGCCTCGATCACCCAGTCGGCGTCGGCGAAGGCGTCGTAGGACACCGACCCGCTGACGAGTGCCGCGATGCGGTTCGCGTCGTCGGGGGAGATCCGGCCCTTGTCGAGCAGCTTCGCGACCTCGCCGCGGATCCGCTCGACGCCGGCGTCCACACGGGACTGGTCGACGTCGGTGATGACGACGGGGACGCCCAGACGTCGGGCGAACAGCAGCGCGAACTGCGACGCCATCAGCCCGGCGCCGAGGACGCCGACCTTCGTGATCTTCTTCGGTTCGACGCCCTCGGGAGCGCCGACGGGCTTCTTTGCACGCTTCTGCACGAGGTCGAAGGCGTACATCGACGCGGCGAACTGGTCGCCCGAGATGAGGTCGGCGAGGGCCTCGTCCTCGTCGGCGAAGCGTTCGTCGAGCGAACCCGACTTGGCGGCCGCGACGAGGTCGAGCGCCCGGAACGGCGACTTCGGCACGGTGCCGATCTTCGACGCGACCTGTCCGCGGGCGACCTTGACGACGGTGCCCCATGCGGCCTTCTCGAGCATGCCCGGCTCGTTCTTCCGCACCACCTTGGTCGTTCCGGTGATGACGCCGTCCGCCCATGCCACGGCCGAGGGCAGGAACGTGACGGACGGGACGAGCACGTCGCCGATGCCGATCTCGACCGCGGCCGGACCGTCCATCAGGCGGTTGTTCTTGAGCGGGTTCTCGACGATGACGCGGAGCGCGCGCTCCGGTCCGATCAGGCGGGGGAGCAGCGTCGCGCCGCCCCAGCCGGGGATGATGCCGAGGAACACCTCGGGCAGGCCGATGCCCTGCGCCGCGGACGAGAACGCCCGGTAGGTGCAGTGCAGGGCGATCTCGAGCCCACCACCGAGCGCCAGGGTGTTCACGAACGCGAACGACGGCACCCCGAGGTCGGCGAACTTGCGGAGCGTGGCGTGCCCGAGCGCGGCCAGGTCGTGGGCGGCCTCGCGCGACGGGACTGCGGCTGCCTGGGACAGGTCGGCCCCGGCCGCGAAGCAGTACTCCTTGCCGGTGATCGCGACGCCCTGGATCGTGCCCGCGGCGGCCTCGGTCTTCAGGGTGTCGAGCACGCCGGACAGCTCACGGAGCGTGCGGGGCCCGAGGGTGTTCGGCCGCTTGTAGTCCTTGCCGTTGTCGAGCGTGATGAGCGCCAGCGTGCCACCCGAGGGCATCGTGACGTGCTTGACGAACGAGTGCGTGACGACCTCGTCCTCGCTGAGTTCGGCCAGTCGGTCGTTGTCGACGATGGTCATGGTCACGCCCCCTTCCGAGCCGAACGCTCGGCCGACTTGCTGTGGTTCGGGTTCTCCCAGATGACGGTGCCGCCCTGGCCGAGCCCGATGCACATCGTGGTGATGCCGTACTTGACGTCCGGTCGCTCGGCGAACTGTGCGGCGAGCTGGTTCATCAGCCGGACACCACTCGACGCGAGCGGGTGGCCGACGGCGATCGCGCCGCCCCAGGCGTTCACGTTCGGGGAGTCCTGGGCGATGCCGTAGTTGTCGAGGAACGCGAGCACCTGGACGGCGAACGCCTCGTTGATCTCGAACAGGCCGATGTCGTCGATCGACAGGCCGGCCTTCGACAGGGCCTTGTCGGTCGCGGGGACCGGTCCGACGCCCATGACCTCGGGCTCGACACCGGCGAAGGCGAACGAGACCATGCGCATCTTCGTCGACAGCCCGTGCTGCTTCGCACCGTCCTCGGACGCGAGCAGGCTCATGGTCGCACCGTCGTTCAGACCGGCGGCGTTGCCGGCGGTGACCCGTCCGTGGGGCCGGAACGGCGTCTTCAACGCGGCCAGCGCCTCCAGGGTGGTCCCCGGCCGCGGCGGCTCGTCGGTGCTGACGACGTCCCAGCCGTCGCCCTTGTTGACCTCGACCGGGATCACGTCCGGCTGGAGCTTGCCGTTCGCCCAGGCGGCGGCGTAGCGCTGCTGGGACTGGACGGCGTAGGCGTCCGTGCGGTCCTTCGTGATCGCGGGGAAGCGGTCGTGCAGGCGCTCGGCGGTGGCACCCATGACGAGGGCGTCGCTCGAGACCATGCGCTCCGCGACGAAGCGCGGGTTCGGGTCGGCGTTGAAGCCCATCGGGTGCCGGCCCATGTGCTCGACGCCACCGGCGATCGCGATGTCGGCGGCGCCGAAGGCGATGGCGCCGGCGAGCGTCGTGACGCTCGTCATGGCACCGGCGCACATACGGTCGATCGCGTACCCGGGCACCGACTTCGGCAGACCAGCGAGCATGCCGACCGTGCGCCCGAGCGTCAGCCCCTGGTCACCCTGCTGCGTGGTGGCCGCGACGGCGACGTCGTCCACCGCTGCGGTGTCGAAGGCGTTCCGGTCGAGCAGTCCGCGCATCGCGTGCACCGCGAGGTCGTCGGACCGGGTCTTCCAGAACACCCCCTTCTCGCCTGCTCGTCCGAACGGTGTGCGAACGCCGTCCACGAACACGACGTCTGATGCCTTTGGCAATCCGGGCCTCCCAGATCCTCATCGATCGGGCCGGAACGCAGGTCGCTCCGGCCTGGCCGGGCCTCGCCCGGCGACCCTCCCGACGCTATGCCCCCAGCCTGGGCGGCCGCATGCCGGTTGGGCAGTTCCTACGACTCGTCGTCGTTCGTCGCCGCGGGCCGCTGTGCAGCAGCCACAAAGGCCGAGGCGATGATCGACGCGAGTTCCTCGACCTGCCACGGGCGGGCGTCGTGCTCGGCGAGGGCGGCGCCGACCAGTTCGGTCGACGGCGGCGACGGCGGGGCCCACGACACGAGCCGGAGCGTCTCCGGCGTGAGCAGGTTCTCGAGCGGGATGTCGAGCTCCTCGGCACGCTTCGTGACCGCGGCGCGCGCGGCCTTGTACCGGCGGTCGGCGGCCGGGTTGCGGTCCGCCCAGGCGCGGGGCGGGGGCAGGGTGGCCTCGCCGGCACCGCGGAGACGGGGGAGGTCCTCGGTGGTGCGACCTTCCTCGACGGCGGCCCACCAGCGGTCGAGCTCGGAACGGCTGGCGCGGCCCGTGAACGTCTTCAGCGCACCGAGTTCGGCGCGGGACTCGGGTGCAGCGGCCGCAGCGGCGACGATCGCCGAGTCGGGGATCGTGCGCCCGGGGGCGATGTCCGCCTGGCGGGCGTACTCGTCACGGGCGAGCCAGAGCGACCGGGCGATCGCCAGCGCTCGCGCACCGCGGAGCGCGTGCATGCCGGACAGGCGACGCCAGGGCTCGGCACGGGCGGGCTTCGGCGCGCGGTGCAGGACCGCGTCGAACTCCTCCTTGGCGATCCGGGTCTTGCCCGCCTCGTCGAGCTTCTCGGCGAGGGCGTCGCGGAGGTCGGGCAGCAGCTCGACGTCGAGCGACGCGTAGACGAGCCACGACTGCGGCAGGGGACGGGTCGACCAGTCGGCGGCCGAGTGCGCCTTGGCCAGGGTGATGCCGAGCAGCTGCTCGACGACGGCGCCGAGGCCGACGCGGGGGAACCCGGCGATGCGAGCGCCGAGCTCGGTGTCGAAGATGCGCGTCGGGACGAGGCCGACCTCCTGCAGGCACGGCAGGTCCTGCGAGGCGGCGTGGAACAGCCACTCCTCGTCGACGATGGCGGCCTGCAGCTCCGAGAAGTCGCCGATCGGGATCGGGTCGAACAGGAACGCTCCGGCACCGCGGCGGAACACCTGGATCAGGTAGGCGCGCTGCGAGTAGCGGTAGCCGCTGGCGCGCTCGGCGTCGACCGCGACGGGGCCGTGGCCGGCGGCGATGGCGGCGACCGCCTCGAGGTAGTCCTCGCGCGTGTCGATGACCTTGACGGCGTCGTGCGATGCCTCGAAGGCGGGGCTGGCAGCGGGAGCAGTCGAGCCGGCAGCCGTGGCTGCGGACGCAGCCGGGCCGGTCGATCCAGCGGCGTCCTGGGGAGCGGGGTCGGTCACTTGGCGAGCCTCCTCGGGGCCAGCAGGGTCACGCCGTCCGATGCGGGCGGCAGACCGGCGAGCATGGCGACGATGTCCTGCCAGGCCCGGACGTGTGCGGTGAGGTCGTCGCCGCGTGGTGTCCACGACGCGCGGAGTTCCAGCTGGGCGCCGTCGCCCTGTGCGGCGAGGTCGCCGTACCCGCGCGAGATGATCTTGGTGGCCGTGCCCGAGGCGTGGTCGTACGTCGCACCGTGCGACTCGAGCGCGTCGACGAGCCAGCTCCAGGTGACGTCGGCGACGAACTCGTCGACCCCGATCTCCGGCTCGAGCGGCGCCTGGGCGAACGAGACGACGCGGAACGCGCCGCCCCAGCCCTCGGGTTCTTCCGGGTCGTACAGGGCGATGAACCGACCGGTCCCCAGGTCCGACTCGACGCCGTGCGCGGTGCCGGACACGTCCGCCGCCAGGGCGATCGAGAACGGTGCGATCCGGGTCGGCGAGGGGATCTCGGTGACGGTGGTCTCGGCACGGCCGCTGCCGCCGGACACGAACGCGCGGAGCCGCGCGAAGGCGTCGGGCTCTCGGGTTTCGGACACACATGCAGACTAGGCTCCGGGCCATGTCCCGATCCGCGCGACCCGCCGAGGACGTCGTCCAGGAGACCGCTCGATCGGCCGGGTTCATCGCACTCGGCGCCGGTCTGGCAGCTGCCGCGGTGGGGACGGCCGTCATCGGTGGCTTCGTCGCCGCCGTCGCCCGTGCCGTCGTCACCCCCGACCGCAAGCGCAACGAACGCGTCCCGATCCACGCCGTCGACCCGGTCCGGAAGACCGTCACGATCGAGCGCACCGCCGACACCGAGCTGCAGGGCCGCTACTCGCTCTGGTTCGGCGGCGGCACCGGCCACATGCGCGTCGGCGAGGTCCTCGGCACGACCGACACCACCGTCACGCGCCGCATCATCGCGATCGACGCCGGCGACCCCACCGCCGCCCGTCGCGGTCGCTGGGGTGGCTGGTTCTACCTGACCCCCGGCGAGCTCGACGTGCCCGTCGAGGACGTCGACATCCCCACCCCGAACGGCCCCGCCCCCGCCTGGGTCGTCCGCGCCGACGACCCGGCAGCGCCGTGGGCCGTCCTGGTGCACGGCCGCGGTGTGACCCGTGCCGAGACGATCCGCGCCGTCCCCGTCTTCCGCGCCGCCGGGTACTCGGTCGTGCTCGCCTCGTGGCGGAACGACGGCGTCGCCCCACCGAGCGTCGACGGCCGCTACGGCCTCGGCAGCACCGAGTGGGAGGACATCGACTCCGTCCTCCGCTGGCTCACCGCGCAGGACGCCCAGAGCGTCGTGCTGATGGGCTGGTCGATGGGCGGCGCCGTCGTGCTGCAGACCCTGCTCCGCTCGCGCTTCGCCGGTCTGGTCGACGGGGTGGTCCTCGAGTCCCCGGTGGTCGACTGGCACGCGGTGCTGAAGTCGCAGAGCCAGCTCCTGCGTCTGCCACGTCCGGTCCGCAAGGTCGCGCAGCGGCTGCTCCGCACGCCGGTGCTGTACCGGCTCGCCGGGCTCCAGCAGCCCGTCGACCTGCGCGAGCTCGACATGGTGACGCGCTCCGACGAGCTCACGGTGCCGATCCTGCTGCTGCACAGCGACGACGACGGCTTCGTGCCGTCCTCGGCCTCGCACGACCTGGCCCGCGCAAGGCCCGACCTGGTGCGGCTCGAGATCCAGACCACGGCCCGGCACACCAAGCTCTGGAACCACGACGCCGACTGGTTCGATGCCCGGATCCTCGCGTGGCTGACCGAGGTGGTCCAGCGGCGCGGGGCGGCCAGCGCGCGGTAGACACGACCGAAGGACGGACGGGAGGCGCGGTGCCAGCTGGCACCGCGCCTCCCGTCCGTCAGTGGGTCGCGTCTACGCGACCGCCGCCTGCACCTGCCGCTGGACGCGGCCGAGCATGCCCACCATGCCGCGGATCCGCAGGGGGCTGACCGCCTCGGACAGGCCGATGGTCAACGGGTAGTCCGTCGGGACGGCGAGCACCTGCTCGACGGTCAGGCCGGACAGTCCCTGTGCCAGGATCGAGGCGAAGCCGCGGGTGGTCGGCGCCTCGCGCGGGGCGGTGGCGTGCATCCGGACCACGTCCGGGGCGTCGCCGTCCTCGCCCACCGTCACCGTGATGAAGACGGGGGACTGGCACTCCTCGACGCGTTCGAGCTCGTCCTCGTGCCCCTGCAGGCGTTCGGGCAGCGCGGGCAGCTCGTTCGAGAACTCGAGCAGGAGCTGCAGGCGGTCCTTCTGGCCCAGGGCGAGGAAGTCGTCGCGGATCTCGGCGAGGGTGGCGGGGAGTGGTGCGTCGGTGCTGGCGTTCATCGGTTCGGAACAGTACCCGGCTCGGATCCCTGCACGATGGGGACGCGGACGGCGCTGCCCCACTCGGTCCACGAGCCGTCGTAGTTGCGGACGTTGTCGTAGCCGAGCAGGTGCTGCAGGACGAACCAGGTGTGGCTCGAGCGCTCACCGATGCGGCAGTAGGCGATGACCTCGTCGGCGTCACCGATGCCGGCGCCGTCACGGTAGACGGCGTCGAGCTCGTCGCGCGTCTTGAAGGTGCCGTCGGGGGCGGCGGCCGTCGCCCAGGGGATGTTCACGGCGGTGGGGACGTGGCCGCCGCGCAGCGCACCCTCTTCCGGGTAGTCGGGCGCGGTCGTGCGCTCCCCGCTGTACTCGGGGGCGCTGCGGACGTCGATGAGCGGCTTGCCGAGGTGGGCGAGGACGTCGTCCTTGAAGGCGCGGACGGCCTCGTCGTGGCGCTCGACGACGGGGTACTCGACGGGCGTGACGGGGGTCTCGTCGGTGGTCAGGGCGCGGTCCTCGGCGATCCACTTGCCGCGACCGCCGTCGAGCAGGCGGACGTCCTCGTGGCCGAACAGGGTGAACACCCAGAGGGCGTACGCCGCCCACCAGTTGTTCTTGTCGCCGTAGATCACGACGGTGGTGTCGCGGCCGATGCCCTTGCCGCCGAGGAGTTCGGCGAACGCGGCGCCGTCGATGTAGTCGCGCTGCACCGGGTCGTTGAGGTCGGTGTGCCAGTCGATCTTCACGGCGCCCGGGATGTGGCCCGTCTCGTAGAGCAGGACGTCCTCGTCGGACTCGACGACCACCAGGTCGGGCGCGCCGGCCCCGGCGTCGAGTTGCTCCTGCAGCCACTCGGTGGAGACGAGGCGCTCCGGGTGCGCGTAGGCGGCGAACTTCTCGGACGGGTCGACCGGTGCGGTCATCGGGGGTACCTCCAGGGGTGCGGGGGAGCGTGGTGCGGGGCGGGCTTGGTGCCCGGGTGCGTGCTGCCGGCGCCGGACTAGGATCGGGCGTCGGTGCCTGTGGGCAACGGTACGCGGACGTACCGTGCTCCTGACGCAACGTGACACCCCACGACATGCTTCCCGGAAGGGTTCCCCGATTGCCCGCTCACCTCGTCGACCGTGATCCCCAGGTGACGCCGCAGCAGATGGCTGCGGCGCTCGTGCCCCCGCCGCAGTTCACGGACGCGTCGTTCGACTCGTACCGGCCGGACCCGGACTACGACTCGCAGGCCTCGGTCCGCGATGCCGTCGCCGCGTTCGTGGCCGCCGGTCCGGCGGAGGCTCCGCGGCGCGGGCTGTTCGGGCGTCGGAAGCAGGCGGCGGAACCCGCGGCGAAGTCCGGCGTGTACCTGGACGGCGGGTTCGGTGTCGGCAAGACCCACCTGCTCGCAGCCGCCTACCACGCGGCCACCGGCCGGAAGACGTTCGGCACCTTCATCGAGTACACCGCGCTCGTGGGCGCCCTGGGGTTCCAGGGGGCCGTCGACCTGCTCCGCGGCACCGCGCTGGTGTGCATCGACGAGTTCGAGCTCGACGACCCGGGCGACACGATGGTGATGACCCGGCTCATCAAGGAGCTGACCGAGACCGGCACCCGCTTCGCCGCGACGTCGAACACGCCCCCGGGCGCCCTGGGTGAGGGACGCTTCGCCGCGCAGGACTTCCTGCGCGAGATCCAGGCGATGTCGGACCGCTTCGACACCATGCGCATCGACGGCCTCGACTACCGCCGACGTGCCGTGGACGAGTCGGCGCAGGTGGTGTCCGACGTGCCCGCCGCGCTGCCGTCCGGCTCCGTGACGCTCGACGACTTCGGTGCGGTGGTCGCGCACCTGGGTTCCGTGCACCCGTCGAAGTACGTCGCGCTGGTCGAGGACCTCGACGCCGTCGGGCTCACCGACGTCCGGGCGTTCACCGACCAGACCGACGCGCTGCGCTGGGTCGCCCTGGTGGACCGGCTGTACGACGCGCAGGTGCGCATCGTCGCGTCGGGCACGCCGCTCGACCAGGTGTACCCCGACGTGATGCTCGAGGGCGGGTACCGCAAGAAGTACCTGCGCGCGGCGTCCCGCGTGGTGGCGCTCACCCGCGCCTGAGCGTCGCTCGCCGTCAGACCGATCTGTCCACGGCGGTCTCCTGCCCCTCGCGCAGGGGACATCGGGCCGCTGGAAACACGACGTTTACAAACGGCGCGGTCGCGTTACATCCGCGAAACAGTTCGTGCTCCCTCGTGAAACCTCGCCTCGCCAGACTCTGTGACACCCGAGGCGGTCCAAGAGCCGCTCGTGCAATCGAGAGGTGAGCAGATGCTTGATCAGGGCAACACGACGTTCGTGTTGGTGATGGCTGCGCTGGTGTTGTTCATGACACCCGGCCTGGCCTTCTTCTACGGCGGCTTGGTGAAGGCCAAGTCCGTCATCTCCATGATGATGATGTCGTTCGGTGCGATCGCGCTCGTGAGCGTGCTCTGGGTGGTCTACGGCTACGCGATCGCCTTCGCCAACCACGGCGACGGCACGGCGGTCTCCGGTGTGGTCGGGTTCTTCAGCATCGACTGGAACCAGATCGGCCTCGGCCAGGCCTTCGAGGAAGCGCAGTCCTCGAACATCCAGGCGGCGTACCCGTCGATGGCCTTCGTCGGGTTCCAGGCGACGTTCGCGATCATCACCGTCGCGCTCATCTCCGGTGCCATCGCCGACCGCGCCAAGTTCGGCGCGTGGATGGTCTTCGCCGGCGTCTGGGTCACGGTCGTCTACTTCCCGGTCGCCTCGTGGGTCTTCAACCTGACCTCGGGCTGGGCCGCCACGTGGGGCGTCATCGACTTCGCCGGTGGCACAGCGGTGCACATCAACGCCGGTGCAGCGGGTCTCGCCCTGGCGATCGTCCTCGGCAAGCGCGTCGGCTTCGCCAAGGGCGCGCACAAGCCGCACAACCCGCCCTTCGTCCTGCTCGGTGCCGCCATCCTGTGGTTCGGCTGGTTCGGCTTCAACGCCGGCTCCGAGGGCGCCGCTGACGGCATCGCCGCGATCGCCTGGGTGAACACCCTCGCCGCCCCGGCCGCCGCCATCCTCGGCTGGCTGCTCATCGAGAAGCTCAAGGACGGCAAGGCCACCTCCGTCGGTGCCGCATCGGGTGCCGTCACCGGCCTCGTCGCGATCACCCCGGCCTGTGCCGCGCTGACCCCGGGCTGGGGCATCCTGCTCGGCTTCCTCGCCGGTATCGTCTGCTGCTTCGCGATCGACTGGAAGTACCGCCTGGGCTTCGACGACTCGCTCGACGTGGTCGGCGTCCACCTGGTCGGCGGCATCTTCGGCACGCTGTTCCTCGGCTTCTTCGCCAACGACACCGGCCTGATCTACTCCGGCTCGTTCGAGCAGCTCGGCAAGCAGGCCGTGGCGGCCCTCGCCGTCGGCGTCTACTCGTTCGTGCTCGCCCTGGTCATCGGGTTCGCCATCGAGAAGACGATGGGCTTCCGCGTCAAGACCGAGGACGAGGTCGCCGGCATCGACACCGCGGTCCACGGCGAAGAGGGCTACGTCCTCTACGAGCAGACCGACGACAGCCCGGTCAGCGTCCGCTAGTCACCAGGCACCACCCGCACGACGACGGGCCCCGCGCACACAGCAGCGCGGGGCCCGTCGTCGTTGCGTTGGTCGCGTTCTCGACGTGACCACGGCCGGGAGGCGCGGTGCGGGTCGGGCCCGCACCGCGCCTCCAGGCAGATGGTCGCGTCAGCGACCCGTTGGTTCCGTTGGTTCCGTTGGTTCGATCACCAGGCGTAGTCCTCCGGCGACGTCTCGTGCCCCGGGAAGATCTCGTCGAGACGGTCCAGCGCACGCTGGTCGAGGCGGATGTCGACGGCGCGGACCGCGGACTCCCACTGCTCCATCGTGCGGGGGCCGGTGATCGGCGCGGTGACGCCGGGCTGGTGCAGCAGCCAGGCGAGGGCCAGCTCGCCGGGCGTGTGGCCGAGCTCCTTCGCGAACGACTCGTACGACTGCAGCTGGTCGCGGTGCGCGTCGACGTACTCGGCGCTGCGGCCGGACAGACGGCGGGAGCCGTTCTCGGTCTTCTCGATGACGCCGCCGAGCAGGCCGCCCTGCAGCGGCGACCAGGGGATCACGCCGAGGCCGTACGCGCGGGCGGCGGGCAGGACCTCGCGCTCGACGTCGCGGACCACGAGGTTGTAGATCGACTGCTCGCTGACCAGGCCGAAGGTGTTCCGGCGCTTCGCTGCCTCCTGCGCCTGGGCGATGTGCCACCCGGCGAAGTTCGACGAGCCGACGTACAGGACCTTGCCCTGCTGCACGGCGACGTCGATCGCCTGCCAGATCTCGTCCCACGGCGTCGCACGGTCGACGTGGTGGAACTGGTATAGGTCGATGTGGTCGGTCTGCAGCCGCTGCAGGCTCGCGTCGAGCGACTGCCGGATGTTCAGGGCGCTCAGCTTGCCGCCGTTCGGCCAGTCGGTCATCTCGCCGTAGACCTTCGTGGCGAGGACCGTCTTCTCGCGGCGACCGCCACCCTTGGCGAACCACCGTCCGATGATCTCCTCGGTGGCACCCTTGCCCACCGAGCCGCCGTAGCCGTTGGCGGTGTCGAAGAAGTTGACGCCGAGCTCGTGGGCCCGGTCCATGATCGCGTGCGAGTCGTCCTCGCTGGTCTCCGGGCCGAAGTTCATCGTGCCGAGCACGGCGCGGGAGACGGACAGACCGGTGCGACCGAGGTGTGTGTAGTCCATGAGACGGGTCTACTCGTGACGCGCTGGTGGCGCCAGGCCCTGGGAGTACCGGTCGAGTGGTGGGGAGTAGTCAGGGAGGACCACTCGAGAGGAGCAGCCATGCCAGCCAAGGACGAGATCCCCAGCACCCTGCAGCGGTCCCCGGAGCACGCGCAGGAGATCTTCGAGAAGACACTGGACTCGGCGAACGAGACGTACGGCCCGGGTGAGCGGGCGCACCGCACGGCGTTCGCCGCCGTGAAGCACGAGTACGAGAAGGTCGGCGACCACTGGGAGGAGAAGGAGTCCTCCGGGCCGTCCGACTCCGGTGCCGCCGGCTCCCGCGGTTCCGGGAAGACCGAGGGGGGTGTCGACGCGAACGCCTCGAAGGCGCACCTGATGGACGTCGCGAAGCGGCTCGACGTCAGCGGCCGCTCCAAGATGACGAAGGACGAGCTGGTCGAGGCGATCGGTAAGGCGAACGACCGCGCGACCGCTGCCGCGCGGAAGTGACCGCGGGTGGGGCGCCGTCCATTCCCCGGTCGGCATGCGGCGGTGGGGTGAGGGGGTAACGTGCCGACGATGAACATCCCAGCACTCCGCGGCAGCCGGATCCTCGGGTTCGGACACCACCAGCCCGAACGCGTCCTGACCAACGACGAGCTCTCGACGATGGTCGACACGAACGACGAGTGGATCCGCACCCGCACCGGGATCCAGACCCGTCGGATCGCCGGTCCAGACGACACCGTCACGTCGTTGGCCATCGAGGCCGGACGCCGTGCCCTCGCCGACGCTGGGGTGTCGCCCTCGGCCGTCGGACTCGTCATCGTCGCCTCCACCACCCACCAGGACCGCGCCCCGTACACGGCAGGCCGCGTCGCCGCCGCACTGGGCATGACGAACGGCCCGGCGCCGATCGACATCAACACCGCGTGCAGCGGGTTCGAGTACGCGCTCGGGCTCGCCGACCAGTCCATCCGCACCGGTTCGGCCGACGTCGCGCTCGTCATCGGGTCCGAGGTGCTGTCGGGGATCGCCGACTGGACCGACCGGTCGACGTGCGTGCTCGTCGGTGACGGGGCCGGTGCCGCCGTGCTCGGGGTCGCCGAGACGCCCGAGATCGGCCCGGTGTCGTGGGGGAGCGTGCCGCACCTGCTCGACGCCGTGCGTGTCGAAGGGTCGCCGGGGCGCTTCAACCAGGAGGGTCGCTCGATCTACCGGTGGGCCATCACCGAGGCCGAGGGGCACGCCCGCAAGGTCGTCGAGGCCGCCGGACTCACGATGGACGACATCGAGGTGTTCGCGTTCCACCAGGCGAACCTTCGGATCATCGAGCCGCTCGTCACCGCGCTCGGTGGGGAATCGAAGTTCGTCATCCGCGACGTCGTCGAGTCCGGGAACACCTCGGCCGCGAGTGTGCCGCTCGGCCTGTCGAAGGCCTGGGAGCGCGGCGACCTCCCGGAGGGGGTGCCGGCCCTGCTGTTCGGGTTCGGTGGCGGGTTCGCCCACGCCGGGCAGGTCGTGACGACGCCGGTGCGGTCCTTCTAGGGCGCAGCTGCACGAACGGCCCGGGCTCGGGTGATCAGCATCCGTGCCCGGACCCTGCTCGGTCGTCGCGCCGGGCCGTTCTCGGTCGGCGTGCCGGACCGTTCTCGGTCGTCCTGGCTAACGCTTCGAGCGGGGGGCGTCCTGCCCCGGCTCGGTCCAGAGGTCCTGGTCCTTGCCCGCGCCGCGCTTCCACGGCAGGGCACGCCGGGTCTTCTCGGCAGTCGGTGTGACCGTCAGCACGATCGGGAACTCCGCCGGCGGCATCCCGAACCCGGTCCGCGACGCCTGGATGACCTTGCGCCCGAGGGCGTGGTTCCCCAGACCGCCGACGGCCGCTCCGATGCCGAACGGGAGCGCGCGGCCGAGGACCGAACCGCCCTGCCGGATGGCGAAGCGCTTGATGAACTGGTCACGGACCTGTCCGCCGATGCCGTTGACGACCTGCTTCGGCAGCGAGGACGTCACCATCTCGCCCCAGAACGCCGTCCGGGCCTGACCGCCGGCGGCCTGTCCGGCGAGCTGCTTGATGAGCTGCGTGCCCGGTGCGCCGAGGATCATCGCCATCACCAGCGTGCGGGCGCGCTCCGGGTCGTCCAGCGCGATGCCGTGGACCTCGGTCACCGACTGTGCGAACAGCGCGGTGGTCTCGAGGAACCCGACCGTCTCGGCGCCGCTCAGTCCGAGCGCAGCGGCCATCCCGACGCCGGGGATCACCGCACTCGCACCGACCGCGGCGCCACCGGTCGTGACGGCGGCCAGGTACTGCCGCTCGAGGATCTGGATCACCTCGGCGGGGGTCGCGTCGGGCTTGCGGCGACGGATCGCGTTGACGTGCGCGACCACGACGGGACGCTGCACACTGATGACCCGATCGAGCCACTTCGCCCAGCCCGTGGGCTGGACCTGCTGCGTTCGGGGGTCGGACGTGGTGGGGGAGACCGGTGCGGTCGGCAGGGGCACGATCGACTGGTCCTTCGGGGCGCGGGCCATGCGCTCACCGTACGCCGCACACGTGAGAGGCTCGCTGGATGGACACCGACCCCGCGCAGCGAGCACTTGACGACGCCCGTCGTGCGGCGGGGTTCCTGACCGTCCGGCAGGTGGCCGCTCTGTCGCCCGAGGTCCGGGTCCTCGATCCGGCGTCCGTCCTGATCGGGGTTGGCGTGTCGATCCTGCCCGGAGTGCAGCTGTACCCGTCCACGACGCTCGAGACCCGTCACGGTGGGGCGATCACGCTGGCTGCCGGTGCCTGCCTGGGCCCCGGCCCCGTGACCGTCGTCGCGTCTGCGGCGACCGTGCACATCGGGGCGGGCGCCGAACTCGGCCCGGGCCCCGTCACCGTCGTCGCGGACGGGTCCGACGTCGTGATCGGTGGTCGGGCTCGCCTGACGGCCGGTTGTCTCGTCGAGGGGCCGGCGCGGATCGGTGCGGGCGCGCAGGTGCTCGGTCCGGTGTCCGTGCGTGACGTCGAGCTCGAGGACGGCGGCGACCACCGCGAACCCGACCCGGACCACCGCGGCGGCGTGGTCAAGGGCACCGGGCCGGTCCGTGGGGTGCGCGTGGGGCTCGGCGAGGTCGTGGTCGGTGGCGCAGTGGACATCGGGGCGTCCTCCGGTCGGCCGCGGATCGAGCGTCAGCGCACGTACCACCCGGATGCGCCGCGTCGTCCGCGCTGATCGTCGAACACGCAGCCTCAGCACGGGACACCCGCACGCCGCAGGGCAGCCCGCACCCGGTCGGGCTGCATCAGGTCGGCCCACGAGAGCCGCACGACCGCGCGGACCTCGGGGAACGACCGGATGAAGTCCTCACGCCGCTTCTCGCGCCAGTGCGCGTCCGCGGTGGAGCGCCCGTCGAGCAGCACCGGGTCCTCGTACTTCGCGCGGCCGTCGACCTCGACCACGACGCCCTGGTCCGGGAACCAGAAGTCCACGACCGCCGTGGCCGATCCGGCCCGGGCGAACACGTGCTGCTGCACCGGCTCCGGCACACCGAGCTCCCGGAACCGCACGCGGCACACCGACTCCGCGGGTGACCCCGACAGCGCCGACCCCATCCTCACCGCGATCCCCGCCTTCGTCCGGGCGAAGACCAGCGATGTGAGTTCCGCGTCCAGCGCCTCACGGTCGGCGAGCCGACGGGAGAGCACGGCATCGACGACGGGGAGTGCTTCGCGCAAGGAGCGCGTGGCAGCGACGTCGATGGCGGTCCTCGCGGCCGTCGTCGTGGGGGTCGCCTGCTGATCGACGAGGACTGCGGGTGGTCGCCCCTGTGCACCGTGCCGGACGAACCACGCCGTGACACGGGTGTGCGTCGTGGTCGGATCGGTGAGGTGCACCTTGGGTGGTGCTGCCCCGATCAACGGGAGCCCGAGGACCGCGCAGGCAGACTGGTGTGAGACGACGTCGGTCGCTCGGAGTCGGTGCGCCGAGGCACGAACGAGCACGTGGTGCTGCTCACCCGGGTGCATCCCGTCGAGTGCACCCGGGCGGACGAGGACGCCGGGGCGGAGGCGTTCGTACCGTCCGCGGCGGGCATCGCGCTCGAGTGCGCGGCGTTCGGCGGAGGTCGCCCCCGTCGTGCGGATCAGTTCGACGTCGTTCGCTCTGGACATGCCACCAGGCTCGCCGAAGATCGTGGTCCAGCTCCCGCCGTCGTCCGATCTGTGGAGAGACGGGCGGCGACGACGACCTGTGCAGGACTGACCAGCTGCAATGCGCGTGCATCTTGCGACGATCCACGCGTCGAACGACTCGTGTCTTGTCGTCACATGCACACGCAGCCTCTGCGTGCACATCTTCCGACGATCCACGCCGTGAACGACTGGTGGAATGTCGCAGAACGGGTGCGAAGCAGCCGCGCCCGCCCGGCGCGCCCGCGCTACACTCGCGCGAGCTCCGCCCGCAGCGGCAGGTCCTGCTCCTCGAGGATGACCTGTGCGCCCACGGCCGTCCGGGCGTTCACGACGATCGGCGCGAGCAGGTTGACCGTGGTGCCGGACGCGCCGGGGTTCGCGACGACGAGCAGCATCGCGTCCGCGGGGTCGGTCAGCCCGAGCCCGGCAGCCTGCTCGTCGGTGAGCTCCGGCGCGTACGACGGCAGGTGCACCGCTGCGTCGAGCAGGAACAGCCGTGCGTCGTCGCCGACGAGCGTGAACAGCCCCTCGGCGCCCTCGACCGGCGAGAGCTCGAAGGCCGCGGCGGGGGCGAGCCCGAACGGCGGGACGGCGAAGGTCAGGGAGATGCTCATCGGAGGTAGTCCATCAGGGTCGGCTGCAGGACCTTCGCGGTGACGGCGAGGGCTGCCTGGTAGTTGGTCTGCTGCACCTGCAGGTCGAGGACGGCCTTCGCGAGGTCGACGTCCTCGATGTCGGCGCGACGGCTCTCGAGCGAGACGGTCGCCGACTTCAGCGAGTCCTGCGCCGTGAGCGCGGCGGCGTGCCGGATCCCGACGTCGGCCTGGGCGCCGCGGACGGTCCCGAGTGCGCCGTCCACGTCGTTGATCCGAGCGTTCACGTTCACCCCGTTCTGCAGGTCGTTGACGATGGAGTCGATCACCGCGAACACCGAGTCGTCGCCTGACCCGAAGACCGCGGTGCCGGCGGTGTCGACGCGCACGGTCGTGCCGTCACCGATCCGCCGGGACACGTCGGTGCCGGCGGCCGCCCAGCCCGTGGCGGGGTCGTAGGCAGCAGCGGCCGTTGACGATCCCGCGAACACCGAGCGGGTGCCGTAGGTGGTGTTGGCCCGCGCCTCGAGGTCCGCCTTGAGCGACTTGAACTGCGTGACGAAGGCGTCGCGGTTCGTGTCGCTCATGGTGCCGGAGTTCGCGGCCTGCACGGTGAGGTCGCGGACGCTGTTGAGCACCGAGTAGACGCTGGACAGGGCACTGTCGGTCGTCGCGAGCCAGGCCGCGGCGTCGTTCGCGTTCCGCGAGTACTGCGCTGCAGCGGCCTGCTCCTTGCGCACCTGCATCGACGACGCGGTGCCGACCGGGTCGTCCGAGGGCTTCTGGATCGCACGCAGCGTCGTGGCCTGGTCGGTGAGCTCGGCGACCCGCGCGGCACCGGCCTGCAGCCGGGCCGACGCGGCCGCCATCGACATCTGGGTGGTCACACGGGTGATCACGATCAGCCCCTCCCGACGAGTCCGACGCGGTTGATGATGGTGTCGAGCATCTCGTCGACCGCGGTCAGGACGCGCGCCGCGCCCTGGTACGCGTGCTGGTAGCTCAGCAGGTTGACGTTCTCCTCGTCGAGGTCGACGCCGGCGCTCGACTGCTGCTGGGTGCGTGCGTTGGTGAGCGCGAGTCCGGTCATCGTGGATTCCGACGTCGCCGACCTGGAGGCGGTGCCCACCCCCGCCACGAACGTCGCCCAGACCTGGTCGGCACCGTCCGACGACGCCCCGAGTCGCGCGAGCGCGTCGGCGAACGAGTCGTCCAGTTGCCCCGCCGCGTTCCGCGTCGCCAGTCCGCCGGCGTCCGTGGGGACGACGCCGAGCGCCTGGGCGGCGGGGACGCCGGTCGCCAGGGAGAAGAAGGGTGCGCCGGTGGCGCCGGTCGGGGTGGTCCCGGCGGCGTGCAGGGTGTTCACGGTGGTGGCGAGCCGCGTGGCCACGGCGTCGTAGGACGCGGAGGCCTCGGCGAGTGCGCCGCCGGTACCGGTGCCGGACGCCGGCGCGAGGACCGCGAGGGCGCCGCCGATGGAGCCGCCGCTCAGCCCGACCGCCCCGGCCGTTCCGGTGGTCCAGGTCAGGGTGACGGCGGTGCCGTCGGCGAGACGCTCGCCGCCGCCGAGGGCGACCGAGCGGGCGTCGGTGCCCTGCACGAGCGGGTTGCCGCCGAGGAGCACGTCGACCGTGCCGTCGGCGTTCGTCCGGGTGGTGCCGCCGGCGAGCGTGGCGATCTGCTGCGTGAGTTGGTCGCGCTGGTCGAGCAGCTCGTTGGCGGTGCCGCCCGAGGCGAGCGCGGTGCGGATCCGGCCGTTCAGGTCGGCGACCTGCTCCGCGGCACCGTTCAGCTGGGCGACCTGCCCGGTCAGGGTGCCGCGCACCGAGGACCACTGCGCGTCGACGGCCTTCGAGCCGGCGGCCAGCGCGGAGACCACGGTGCCGGCGGCCCCGAGTACCGCGCTGGCGGCACCCGGGTCGTCGGGGTGGCTGGCGAGCTCGCTCCAGGACGACCAGAACGCGTCGAGCTTGGCGCTCAGGCCGTCCTTGCCGGGCTCGTGCAACCCGGTCTCGAGGGCGGAGAGCGCCGTGGCGCGGGCGTCGGAGTAGGCGGACGAACCGGCGGCGACGCGGACGCCGGCGTCGAGCGTGAGGGACGCCAGGCGGGCGATGCCGTCGACCGAGACACCCTGGCCGGCGAGGGCCGCGGTGCCCCGCATGAACCCGGTCTGGGTCGCGGGGATCGAGTTCTGCGTGACGCGCTGCCGCGTGTACCCGGCGGTGCCGGCGTTCGCGATGTTCTGGCCGGTGACGTCGATGCCGGCACGGGCGGCGGCGAGGCCCGAGTACGCGGTCGCGAGGGATCCGAAGGTGCTGACCACGGTGCTACAGCGTCCCCTCGAACAGGCGGGCGCCGTCCTGGCCCGCGCCGGACGTGCCACTGGCGTCGTAGGTGGCGGCACCGGTGACGGTCCCCGCCAGGGTCTCCTCGGTGGCCTGGGCGGCGGCACGGAGGAACCGGTCGTTCTCGTCGCGCAGGGCGCCGATCTGGGTGGTCAGTTCGACCATCGCGGTGAGGTGCGACGACAGGATCTCGCCCCACGGCCCGTTCGGTGCCGCGGCGACGACGTCGCGCAGGGGAGCGTCGGCGGGGACGCCCCACTCCTCGGCGACCTCGGCGCTCTGTGCGGCGCGTTCGAGACCGGTGCTGCGGAGCCGGTCGAGGACCTGCTCGACCTCGCGGCTGGCGTGCGACACCCAGCGGGAGCGGCCCGCGGTGAGCAGGAGCTGCTCCTCCTCGAGCTTGAAGGTGAGCAGTTCGAGCAGCTCGCGTTCGCGCCAGAGCACGGCGGACAGGTCGTTCACGCTCATCAGCTCCTCCCAGGTGGTGGTTCGTCGGGGTGGCCCCCGGTCCGTCATCCTGCGGACACCGGGACCTATCGACTCGGTGACCGCGACCGTAAGCCCCGGCGGCCGAGTGCCGTCACCCGTACTCGTCGACGCTGTGACCCGATGACCCCCGTCGGGGGACAAGAACGAGCGTTCCCGACCCCGGGTCCCCCCAAATGCCGACCGGAAACGGGGCCTGACACCCCCGCACTGGGGACGGTTGTGCACCTGTTCAGCGCATTGCCAGCCGATACATTCAGAACGCACCCCGGGGGACACCCGGAACCGCTCGGGAACGACGCGGGGTGCACCGCTCGGAGGGACCCGGGCGGGTCTTCGGCGTACGCACCGGCCATCCGAGGCCGGCGTCCGTCGCGCCCACGGACGGGTGAGCCGACACACGTCAGGTCGACCAGGGGAACAGCATGGACCGCACCGAACGCAACGCGATGATCGTGGAGCACCTCCCGCTCGTGGGCTACATCGTGGCCGACGTCCGCTCCCGGGCGACGCACCTGGACCGCGACGACCTCGCCGCCGTCGGGTCCCTCGCACTCGTCGCAGCCGCCGAGGCCTTCGATCCGACCCTCGGCGTGCCGTTCGGCGCCTACGCCCGCACCCGGATCGCCGGCGCGCTGGCGGACGACATGCGCTCGGCCGACTGGGCGTCCCGCGGCACCCGGAAGCGGATCCGCGAGACCCTCGCCACGCAGGAGGCCCTGTCCGCGCGCCTCGGACGGAGCGTCGGTGCGCAGGAGATCGCCGATGCCATGGGCGTCGACAAGCAGACCGCCGTCGACGCGATGAGCGACGCTGCCCGCACCGTCGCGCCGCTCGACGAGACTGTGCACGACCTCGTCGCCGCAGACCTGCCGCTCCCCGGGGACGACCTGCTCGAGACCGAGAAGCGCCGGTACCTCCGCGCCGCGGTCGAGGCCCTGCCGGAGCGGATGCGCTTCATCGTCGAGACCGTCTACTTCGGTGACCGCTCGGTCACCGACGTCGCCGCCGAACTCGGCATCACGCACTCGGCCGTCTCGCAGCAGCGCTCCGAGGCGATGCGCCTGCTCCACGACGGTCTCGCCGCCCACTACGGCGACGGCACGACCGTCGAGCCGGCGAGCCGTACCACCGCGGCCCGTCGCAGCGCCTACCTCGCCCGTGTCGCCACGAACGCCGCCGCCGGTGTCGCACGTGCCGTGCACGACGCCGCAGCAGGATCGGCCGTCGCGGCGAGTTGAGACGTCGGCGGAAACTTCTCCGCCGATCCCCTAACGACTCCCGGCAACCGGTCGAGAGTCATCCATGTCAGCCCACGGACGGGCCGACGCACGACCCACATTCACGGAGGAAACCATCATGGGTATGTCCATCAACACCAACCTCTCGGCACTCAACACGTACCGGAACCTGAACTCGACGCAGAACGACCTGTCGAAGTCCCTCGAGAAGCTCTCGAGCGGCCTCCGCATCAACCGTGCTGCCGACGACGCGTCCGGTCTGACGATCTCCGAGGGGCTGAAGTCCCAGGTCGGTGGCCTCACGGTCGCCGCCCGCAACGCGCAGGACGGCATCTCCGTCGTGCAGACCGCTGAAGGTGGCCTCACCGAGACCCACTCGATCCTCCAGCGCATGCGCGACCTGGCCGTCCAGGCCGGCAACGACTCGAACAACGCGGACTCCCGCACGGCGATCACCACCGAGGTCGGCGAGCTCACCAAGGAGCTCACCCGCATCTCGGCGTCGACCAACTTCAACGGCATCAACCTGCTCGACGGCTCCGCCGGCGCCGCAGGCGTCCTGAAGTTCCAGGTCGGCGCGAACGGCGACGCGGCGAGCCAGATCGACGTGGACCTGTCGAAGTCGAACGTGGAGTCCGTGTCGACCGCGGTCGGCGCGCTCACCTTCGACTCGGCGACGAACGCTCAGGCTGCCATCACCGCGATCGACGAGCAGATCAAGTACGTCTCCGCCGCCCGTTCGAGCATCGGTGCAGTCCAGAACCGCTTCGACCACGCCATCAACGTGACGAACGTGGCCAAGGAGAACCTCACCGCTGCCTCCTCGCGCATCACCGACGTCGACATGGCGGAGGAGATGGTCAAGTACACGCGCGACAACATCCTCAGCCAGGCCGGCACCTCGATGCTCGCGCAGGCGAACCAGAGCACCCAGGGCGTGCTCTCGCTCCTGCGCTAGCCATCACGACGTCCGTCCTCCGGGCCCCTTCGGGCGCGGAGGACGGACGCCGCCGTCCTGACCACCTCCACGACGCCAGGGAGTGTCGACGATGTCCTCGTCCGTGTCATCGAGCACCAGCCTCGCGATCGACGGTCTGGTCAGCGGTCTCAAGACGACCGACCTCATCAACTCACTGATGAGCGTCGAGGGGGTCCCGCAGACCCTGCTCAAGAACAAGCTCACCACCACCAACTCGTTCATCTCGTCACTGCAGACGCTCAACGGGTTGATCCAGGGGCTCGCCACGAAGGCCGCGGACGCCGCGAAGGCCTCGTCGCTCGACCTCTTCGCCGCGACGAGCACCGCGCCGAGCGTCACCGCCGTCACCGGTACCGGAGCGACCGCGGGCTCCATCAGCTTCACCGTCGGATCGACCGCCTCGGCCCAGGTCGGGGTGACCGCCGCGATGTCGACGTGGTCGACCGGTGCGCAGCCGATCACGATCGTCGGCGCGGACGGCAAGTCGACCACCGTGACGCCGGCGTCCGGCTCGCTCGACGACGCCGTGTCCGCCCTGAACAAGTCCGGTGCGGGCGTCACCGCGACGAAGGTCTCCGCCGGCACCGATGTCGACGGCACCAAGCTCTACCGCCTGCAGCTCACGTCCGCGAAGACCGGGGCGGCCGGCGGGTTCCAGGTGTACCGGGGCGGCGCCGACGAGGTGGCAGCGGGCACCGCGACGAACGTCCTCACCGAGACCGGCGCCGCCGTCGTCACCGCGGCGACCGACGCCAGCGTCACCCTCTGGGCCGGCACCGCCGCCGCGCAGACGGTCACGAGCGCCACGAACACCTTCACCGGGCTCGTCCCGGGGCTCGACGTCACCGTCTCGAAGGCCACCACCGACCCCGTCACCGTGACGATCGCGCAGGACACCACCAAGGCCCAGTCCGTGGCCTCCGGGCTCGTCGACGCGATGAACGCGATCGCGGCCTACTACAAGACGAACACCGCGGTGTCGAGCTCGACCAGCGCGACGTCCGGCACCACGACGACGAAGGCCGGTGTCCTGCTCGGCGACGGTGCGTCCCGCGACGCCGTGCAGCGGCTCACGAGCACGATGTCCGCCCCGGTCGACGGCAAGTCCCCGTCGACGATCGGCATCGTGATCACGAAGGACGGCACGTTCACCTTCGACCCCGAGGTCTTCCAGAAGGCCCTCGCCACCGACCCGAAGGCCGCCCAGGCGATGCTCTCCGGGGTCGCCGCGAACGTCGGCGCCGCGGCCACCGCCGCGTCCGACAAGTACGACGGCTCGGTCACCACATCCATCACCGGGCAGCAGGCCGTCGCGAAGGACCTCACCACCCAGATCGACAGCTGGACCGACCGGCTGGCGATGCGCCGGGCCTCGCTGCAGACCCTCTACTCATCCCTCGAGACCAGCCTCAGCAAGCTCCAGTCGCAGTCGAGCTGGCTCGCCAGCCAGCTCGCCTCGACGTCGAGCTGACGGGAACGACCATGACCTTCGACTTCCAGGCAGCCGCCTTCCGGCAGGCCGCCCAGCCGCGCACCGTCACCGACCAGCGTCGTGCCCAGTACACGAACGAGGCCGTGCTGTCGGCGACGCCGGCCCAGCTCGTGACGATGCTCTACGACCGGCTGCTGCTCGACCTGCACCGTGCCGAGGCCGCCCAGGTCGCCGCCGACTGGGAGGCGGCCCGCGAGCAGCTCCTGCACGCCCAGGCGATCGTCGGTGAGCTCTCGAGCACCCTCCGGATCGACGTCTGGGACGGCGGCGAGGGCCTGCTCGCCGTCTACAACTACGCCTCCACCTCGCTCATCACGGCGAACGTGCACCGCGACGTGCAGGCCACCCGCGACTGCATCCGGATCCTCGAGCCGTTGCGTCAGTCGTGGCACGAGGCAGCCGCGTCGCTGCCCGCGACGCCCGCCACGCAGCAGCCGACCGGGGGAGCCCTCGGTGTCGCCTGAGCCGTCCGCAGAGCTGTCGCCTGAGCCGTCCGACGGACGAGCCGCATGGGAGGCCCTGCTCACGTCCCTGGAGCACGACGCCGCCGGGCAGGCGGCTGACTCCACGGCCGTGGCCGGGTGGTCGGAGCCGGCCGGGCTGGGACCGCTGCCGCGTGATCTGGTGGGACGGGCCTCCCGGCTGCTCGCCGCGCAGCGGGACCGCATGACGGTGCTCGAAGCGGACCGCCGCTCGACGCTGGAGCACCTCGGTGCCCTGCGCGCCGTCGACGCCACGCGCGAGCCCCGTGGCTCCGTGTACCTCGACGCTTCCGCCTGACCCGCGCCCCCGCACCAGTTCTGCGACAGAGCACCCGTCGATCGACGGGTG
>NZ_MJGT01000001.1:295229-353710 GCF_001864975.1 Curtobacterium sp. MMLR14_002 | reverse complement strand
TCGACGGGTGCTCTGTCGCATCTCGGGTGCTCCGCCGCCCACAGCCCGCACCGCCCCCCGTTCGGGGCGACGCCTAACGCGGCGGACGACGGGCTCCGATAGCGCCACTCGAGCACGGATCGCTCACCAGTTCGGCCAGGGATCGGCCACCACCGCACGGCGACGTCGCACCGACGACGCCTGACGAGGGGACCCTTCGTGTTCGATTCCGTGACGAGCGTCGCGCTGCAGAGCGCACTCGACGGCCTGTCGATGCGCCAGAAGGTGATCGCGAACAACATCGCGAACATCAACACGACGAACTACCACGCCGAGAAGGTGCAGTTCGAGGACGCCCTGGCGAAGTCGATCGTGGACGGCGACGGCGCCACCACGCCGACGATGGCGCGCAGCCTCGAGCCGACGAACACGAACGGCAACAACGTCAACCTCGACGAGGAGACGCTGTCGAACATCGACACCGTGCTGCGGTACCAGTTCGCCACGCAGGCGATGAACTCCGAGCTCACCAGCGTCCGTGCGGCGATGCGGACGAACTCGTGACGACCTTCGACGCGATCGGCATCGCGAGCACCGGTCTGACCGTGCACCGGAAGTGGCTCGACGCCGTCTCGGACAACATCGCCAACGCGAACACCGTGAAGTCGATGGACGACACCGCGTTCCAGGCGCGGTACGTCGAGGTGCAGGAGGGCGCCGGCGTCTCCGGCGCCTACGTCAAGGGCGCCGCGTTCGGCAGCGCCGCCGGCCGGGTGACCTACGACCCGGACAACCCGCTCGCGAACGAGGAGGGCTACGTCCGCATGCCCGACATCGACCTCGGCACCCAGATGGCGGACCTCATCATGGCCCAGCGCGGCTACCAGGCGAACGCCGCCGTGGTCGACCGTGCCAAGACCGCCTACGAGGCGGCACTGCAGATCGGGAAGAACTGATGCCCATCGACGCCGTGAACGGTGTGACCACCAACGCGATGACGAACGCCCTGACGAGTGTGTCGGGGACGTCCAGCGACAGCACGAACGCCACCGGTGCCGCCGGCGCGACGACCGACGGCAGCGGGTTCGCCGCGAGCCTCGGCAACGCCGTCGACGGGCTCCAGTCGCTGCAGAGCGACTCGAAGACCCTCGCGCTCAAGGCCGTGACCGGCAACCTCGACGACATCCACGACGCCACGATCGCCGCCACCCGCGCGCAGGTCACGCTCGAGCTCGTCTCCGCCGTCCGCAACAAGGGCGTCGACGCCTTCAACGAGATCATGAGGATGCAGGCCTGATGCCCGTCGCCGTCAAGAACGTCTTCGCGCGCCTCAGCGCCTACGTGAAGGGCTTCTCCGCAGCCCAGCGCACCATCGCGATCCTGGCGATCGCGGCGCTCGTGCTCGGTGGGATCGCCCTCGCGTCCTGGCTCGGCAAGGCGTCCTACGCGCCGCTCTTCACCGGGCTCGCCGCGGCCGACGCGAGCTCCATCACGGACCAGCTGCAGACCGACGGCGTGCCGTTCCAGCTCACCGACGGCGGTGCGACGATCCTCGTGCCGCAGGCGCAGGTGTACTCGGAGCGGCTCAAGGCGGCGTCGAACGGCCTGCCGTCGTCGAACGAGGGCGGATACTCGCTGCTCGACAAGATGGGCGTGACGAGCTCGGAGTTCCAGCAGGACGTCACCTACAAGCGCGCGATGGAGGGCGAGCTCGCCAAGACCATCGGCGCGATGGACGGCGTGCAGACCGCCACCGTGCAGCTCGCGATCCCGGAGAAGTCGGTGTTCGTCTCCGAGGAGAAGGACCCGACCGCGTCGGTGTTCATCGCGACCGACAACGGCACGCAGCTCAGCACCGACCAGGTGCAGGCCATCGTGCACCTGACGAGCGCCTCGGTCGAGGGCATGCAGCCCACCGATGTCTCGGTCGTCGACGCGAAGGGCCAGACCCTGTCCGCCGTCGGCACCGGTGCGACCGGGAGCGGCGCGGACCAGGCCGCCGACTACGACGCGGCGACGAGCAAGAAGATCCAGGACCTGCTCGACACCACGCTCGGCGTCGGCAACGCGACCGTCGTGGTCTCCGGGACGATGAACCAGGAGTCCGGCACCCGGACGTCCGAGAGCTACACGAGCCCGACCTCGGGTCCGGTCGCACTGAACGAGTCGAGCACCACCGAGGAGTACGGCGCCGGCTCCGGCGCGGGGAGCGGCGCGACGGGGGTCCTCGGTCCGGACAACATCGCCGTCCCGAACGGCACCGCGACGAGCGGCACCGGCGACGACGGGTACAAGAACGAGTCGGCGACGAAGAACAACGCCGTCGACCACACCACGGAGACCACGCAGATCCCCTCGGGCGGGCTCGACCGGCAGACCATCTCGGTCGCGCTGAACTCGAAGGCCGCCGCCGTGCAGAACGCGAACCTGCAGAGCATCAACGACCTGGTGTCCGCCGCCGCGGGTGTCGACCAGAACCGTGGCGACCAGGTCAAGGTCGCGATGATGGACTTCGACACCAGCGCTTCCGACCAGGCCGCCAAGGCCCTGGAAGCCCAGCAGAAGGCCGACCAGCAGGAAGCACTGTGGTCGTCGATCCGCACTGCCGGCATCGTGATCGGCATCGTCCTCGCCGTCATCGCGATCATGTTCTTCGTCGCCCGCCGCAACCGGAAGCAGGAGCGCGAGGCCGTCGACCTCGGCGAGCTCGACGCCTTCGCCGGTGAGACGTTCCAGCTGCCGCTCGCAATGGACGGCGTCGACGACCGGGCCACGCTCGGTGCCGGTGACGCCCCGACCGCCGTACTGTCGGCGATGCCCGCCGGCGACGCCCCCACCGAGGTGCTGACGACCGAGGAGATCACCGCCGAGCGCCGCCGTCAGGACATCTCCGCCCTGGCCGAGCGCGACCCGAAGCGCACCGCCGAGCTCCTGCGCGGGCTCCTGGACGACCGGGCACCGGTGTGAGCGCGCTCATGCCGAGCCCCGGCGGCGGCTCCGGTCCGAGTGACCGTGCCCTGACCGGTGCGCAGAAGGTCGCGCTCATCCTCATGCAGATGGAGACCGACCGCGCCGCCGAGGTGATGAAGCAGTTCACCGAGATGGAGGCCGAGGAGATCTCCGCCGAGATCGTCCGGATGCGCCGCGTCGAGGACACCGTCGTCGACCAGACGCTGTCGGAGTTCCACCGGATCACGATGAGCGGCCGCCTGCAGAAGCGCGGCGGCAAGGAGACCGCCCTCGGGCTGCTCGAGGCGTCGTTCGGCGCCGAGCGGGCCGCCGGTGTGATGGACCGTCTGGCCTCGAACCTCGCCGGCCAGTCGTTCGACTTCCTCGACGACGCCGAACCCGGCCAGGTCATCTCCCTGCTCGAGGGCGAGCTGCCGCAGACGATCGCCCTCGTGCTCGCCCACCTGGGCGCCGGTCAGGCCAGTGCCGTGCTCGCCGGGATCGACGAGCGGGTCCGCACCGACGTCGCCCAGGCCTTCGCCACCATGGGCAGCGCGACCCCCGAGGCCGTCGGCATCGTCGCCGGTGTGCTGCGCCAGCGCGCCGGGGCCGTCGTGTCGCCGCGCGAGAGCGTCGAGGTCGTCGGTGGCATCGCGCCCCTGGTCGACATCATCAACCGCTCGGACGTCGCGACCGAGAAGGCCGTGCTCGAGGGACTCGAAGCCCGCGACCCGGAGCTCGCCGAGGACATCCGCTCCCGCATGCTGACGTTCGAGGACATCGTGAAGCTCGAGTCCCGCGACATCCAGCAGGTGCTGCGCGGCATCGACTCGAAGATCCTCGCGACCGCCATGAAGGGCGCAGCCGGGCCGGTCGTCGAGACCATCCGCGCGAACGTTTCCGAGCGCAACCGCGAACTGCTCGACGACGAACTGCAGGCCATGGGCCCGGTCCGCGTCTCGCAGGTCGAGGAAGCCCGTGCCGAGGTCGTCCGCTCCGTGCGCGAGCTCGAGGCCCAGGGCGTCGTCACCGTGCACCGCGCCGAGGAGGACGAGCTCGTTGACTGACACCGTCGTGCACCGCGTCGCCTTCCCGGTGCTCGCCGACCCCGCCGGACGCGAGCGCGCGTCGAGCGCGGACGTCCGCGGGCACGCGGCCGGCTACACCGCCGGCCTGCGGGCCGCGCAGGCCGCGACCGACGCCCTGCGCGCCCGGCTCGAGGCCGAGCACGCCGCGCGGGTCACCGCGCTGCAGGCCGACACGGCCCGCCGGATCGCGGTCCTCGACGCCGCCACGAACGCCATGCTCTCCACGGTCGCACCCGTCCTGGCGGACGCCGAGGCGTCGGTCGCGAGTGCGGCAGTCGATCTGGCCGAGGCGATCGTCGGCAACGTGGTCCGCGCCTCCAGGCCCGCGCACGACGCGACCGTCGCCGACGGTCCTGATGGACAGGGCAGCCGGGAGGCCCGGATCGCGTCCGGCGCCGAGGCCACCGTCCGGCGGGCGCTCGCGTCCGTCGACCGCACGGTCCCGGTGGCCGTCCGGCTGAGCCCGGCGGACGCCGCGCGCGTCGCCGGCCTCGACCTGCCGGTGCCGGTCGTCGCCGACGGCGCCCTGCGCGACGGCGACGCCGTCGTCGACCTGCCGGACGGCATGCTCGACGCGCGCATCGCCACGGCGCTCGACCGCGCCCGCACCGCCCTCGGTGTCGACGCGACGGGAGCCGACCGGTGACCGCCACGCTGCTCCGTCCGCGCGGCCTCGACGAGGCGCTCCTGCGGGCCGCACCCCAGCGGGTCGGTGTCGTCACGAGCGCCGTCGGCCTGGGGCTGACGATCGCCGGACTCGACGCCCGCGTGGGCGAGGTCGTCACGGTCGGCGCCGAGGACGGCGAGCAGACCGCGGTCGAGGTCGTCGCCACCGATGCCTCCGGCGTCCGCTGCATGCCGCTCGGCCGTCTGACCGGCGTGACCGCGGGTACCCCGGCGCGTCCGACCGGCCGCCCGGTGCTCGTGCCGACCGGATCCGGTCTGTTCGGCCGCGTGCTCGACGGACTCGGCCGACCGATCGACGACCGCGGCCCGCTCGAGGGCCCCGGCGGCGAACCGGTCACCTGGGTCCCGCTCGACCACGACACCCCGAGCGCGATGGCCCGGACCCGCATCGACACCCCGATGCAGCTCGGCGTCCGCGTGCTCGACACCCTGACCACCGTCGGCCGCGGGCAGCGCATGGGCCTGTTCGCCGGGTCCGGCGTGGGCAAGTCGTCGCTGCTGTCGATGATCGCGCGCGGGAGCGACGCGGCCGTCAACGTCATCGCCCTGGTGGGGGAGCGCGGCCGTGAGGTGCGCGAGTTCCTGGAGGACGACCTGGGACCCGAGGGGCTCGCCCGCTCGATCGTCGTCGTGTCCACCTCCGACGAACCGGCGCTCATGCGCCTGCGCGCCGCGTTCGTCGCCACCCGCATCGCCGAGTCGTTCCGCGACGCCGGCCAGGACGTCGTGCTCATGATGGACTCGCTCACCCGCGTCGCGATGGCGCAGCGCGAGATCGGGCTGTCGGTCGGAGAGCCGCCGGCCACCCGGGGCTATCCGCCGTCGACGTTCTCGGTGCTCGCCGGACTGCTCGAGCGCGCCGGGACCGACCGCGTCGGCAGCATCACGGGCATGTACACCGTGCTGGTCGACGGCGACGACCACAACGAGCCGATCGCCGACGCGGCCCGCAGCATCCTGGACGGCCACGTCGTGCTCGACCGCAGGCTCGCGATCACCGGGCACTTCCCGTCGGTCGACGCCCTCGGCTCGGTGTCCCGCGTCGCCTCGAAGGTCACCCGACCCGAGCAGCGTGCTGCCGCCACCGTGCTGCGGAAGGTGATGGCCGCCCGAGCCGGAGCCCAGGACCTGCTCGACGTCGGTGCGTACCAGCGCGGGTCGAACCCGCTCGTGGACGCCGCCGTGGACCACCAGGGATCGATCGACGCGTTCCTGCGCCAGGGCATGGACGAGCGGGCCACGGCTGATGCGTCCTGGCAGCGCCTCGGCGGCCTCGTGCAGCAGCTGGGGGTGTCGTGATGGCCCGCCGTTTCCCGCTCGCCGGGCTCCTGCGCCTGCGCCACACCGAACAGGACCGTGCCGCCGCCACACTGGCCACCGCGAACGAGCGCGTCCGCGACGCCGCCGACGCCCGGATCGCCGCACGCCGCAGCCTCGCCGACAGCGAGGACGCCCAGCCCATCCAGGACGCCGCCACCCTGAGCGCCGTCGCCGCAGCCCGTGCCGCGACCCGCGGGATGCTCGAGGAGCTCGACGCCGTGGTGCAGAACCGCCGTGCCGACGCCGACCGGGCGCAGCAGGACTACACCGCCGCGCGTCGCGCCGCCGTCGGCCTCGAGAAGCTCGAGGGCAAGCACACCGAGCAGCAGGCGGCCGAGGAACTCCGGACCGAACAGAACGCCCTCGACGAGATCGCGGCACGACGCCGCACGGAAGGTGGTGCACGATGAGCGTCGAAGCGGTGCTCTCCCGGATCTCGGAGATCCGGTCCCAGATCGACACGCTGCGCGGCGGGACGGCCACGGCTGCCCCGAGCGCCTCCGCCACCAGCGGTGCCGCGGGATCGTCGGCCTTCGCCGATGCCCTCGCCACCGCCGACGGCACGACCGGCGCCGCGAGCGCTGCCGGTGCGACCGCCGCAGCGACCCCGACGGCCACCCGTGCCCCGGCGACCTCGGTCGACGCCGGTGCCGGCACCCTCACCACCGGCAGCGGTGCGACCGGCGCCGATGTGGTGGCCGACGCGAAGAAGTACCTCGGCGTGCCGTACGTGTTCGGCGGGGAGACGACCGCGGGCATGGACTGCTCGGGCCTGGTGCAGACGGTCTTCAAGGACCTCGGGGTCACGATGCCCCGGGTCGTGCCGGACCAGGCGAAGATGGGCGTCGAGGTCGGCTCCCTGAAGGACGCGCAGCCCGGCGACCTGATCATCCCGAAGGGCGAGGGCCACGTCGTCATCTACGTCGGCGACGGCAAGGTGCTGCACGCGCCGCGCCCCGGCAAGGACGTCCGGATCGTCGACAACTGGTACTCCGACGCCGACATCGCAACCATCCGCCGGATCGTCCCCGCCCAGGCGGCTCCGGCGACCGTCGCCGCGCCGACCGCCTCGGCTGCGCGTTCCGCGCCCGACCTGCAGACCGCCGCGCTGCTGTCCATGATGCAGTCCGGGAGCGCCGCATGAGCCTGACCATCGCCACCCAGCCGTCCGTGCCCACCGCACCGGGCTCCACCCGGGGTGCATCGTCCGACCCCGCGGCTGCCGGGTCCTTCGGAGCGGCACTGACCGCCGCCGTCGCGACCGAGCGGCGCCCCGGCGATGGTGCTGCCGGGCGGGACGACGCCGACGGCCGCACGGCGGACGGGTCGGCGGCGACGCCGGGCACCGCCGCTACGCCGTCTGCGTCTGCGTCCACGTCCACGTCCGCGTCCGCGTCGGACCAGTCGGTGCCGAGCGACGCAGCGCCCGTCGACGCGCAGGCGCTGCTCGCCGCCGGACTCGTGGCCGTGACCGCACCGATCGCTCCGGCCAGCCGGGCCGCCGAGACCCCCGACGACGACCCTCACGCCGTCGTGGCCGCAGGGGCGACCGCCGGAGCAATCGACACCACGACCACGACACCGCCGTCGGTGGAGGGGGACGCCTCGACGCCGGTCCCGTCGACCCCGGCGCCGACCACCGCTCCCACAATGGCGACCCCGCAGCAGGCACCGTCGTCGGGCGCGGCACGGGGAACCGCTGCCGCAGCGACGACGGGCGCGGCGACCACCGCCGCGACGACCCCCGCCGTGACACCCGCTGGCACCGCGTCTCCGGCCGCGCCCGCGACGACCGTCGCCGGCGCAACCCCCACGACGACCGCTGCGTCGACGACCGCGGCCGCGACCGACCCGGCGACCACCGCCCCGACGGCAGCTGCCGCGATCGCGGCCCCCGCTGCGACCCGCACCGCCGACGGCGACACCGCCACCGTGACCCCGGGCCAGCCGCCGGTCGTGGCGGCCGCCGCCCCGGCAGCCGGTACCGGCTCCCGAGCCGGCCACGGGACGGAGCAGCAGGCGTCGACGCCGGGTGATCCGGGCCTCCCGGCCGTCGCCCCGACGCGCGGTGGCGAGACGCCGTTCGTCATGTCGACGACGCCGACCGCCGCGCCCGCCGCGCCGACCGCGCCGGCCCCGGCACCGCTCGCCCAGCAGTTGTCGCGACCGGTGTTCTCGCTCGCACAGGCCGGCCCCGGCGAGCACGTCGTCACCGTGCAGGTCGTGCCGGACAGCCTCGGCCCGGTCACGGTCCGCGCGCACGTCACCGCGCACGGCATGCACGTCGAGCTGTTCGCCGCGTCGGACGCCGGCCGCGAGGCCGTCCGCCAGGTCCTGCCGGACCTGCGGCGGGATGCGGCCGGCACCGGTGTGAGCACCACGCTCGACCTGTCGTCGCAGAACCAGCCGCAGGATGCGCCGGGTCGCGACGAGCGTCCGGCCGCGCGTGCGCTGCCTGGTGACCCCGGCCTGGAGGCGCGGGTCACCCAGCGTCCGCAGCCCACCGCCCACACGCCCTCCATCCGCACCGCGGGACTCGACGTCCTCGCCTGATCCGGCTCACGAACAGGAACGCACCATGCCCATCGACGGCATCACCGGCAGCGTCGACCCGACCGCGCAGGCCGCGGCCCTCGCCGCGAACTCCACCGCCCAGAAGTCCCAGACGATGGACTCCGAGGTCTTCATGAAGCTGCTCGTCACGCAGCTGCGCAACCAGGACCCGTCGTCGCCGATGGACACCAACCAGATGATCGGCCAGCAGACGCAGCTCGCGATGATGGAGCAGATCACCAACCAGACCACGACGGGGAACGAGAACTTCTCGCTCCAGATGCGCATCGCCGCAGCGAACCTCGTCGGCAAGCAGGTCAGCTACACCGACGCCGACTCGGGCAAGTCCGTCACCGGGACCGCCTCGGCCGTGTCGTACGCGAACAGCGTGCCCACGGTCACCGTGAACGGGAAGGAGGTCGCTCTCGACGTGATCTCCGGCATCACCACCACCGCTCCGGCGTCCTGACGCCCGCTCGTTCCTTCCTCGTTCCTCCTCGTACTTCCTCGTACTTCCTGCCTCTCCGAAAGGACGCACCATGCTCCGCTCGCTCTACTCCGGGATCTCCGGCCTCCGCTCCCACCAGCAGATGCTCGACGTCACCGGCAACAACATCGCCAACGTGAACACCGTCGGCTTCAAGTCGTCGACCACCGTGTTCCAGGACACCCTGTCGCAGATGACCCAGGGTGCCGGCGGACCGCAGACCGGCATCGGCGGCACGAACCCGGCCCAGATCGGCCTCGGCGTGCAGGTCGCCGGCGTCTCCACGAACTTCTCGCAGGGCTCGGCGCAGGCCACCGGCAAGGCGACCGACCTGATGATCTCGGGCGACGGGTTCTTCGTCACCCGCCTGGGCAACGACACCGTCTACACCCGTGCCGGTGCGTTCGACTTCGACGCCAACGGCCGCCTGGTCACCGCCGACGGCAAGATCGTGCAGGGCTACCCGGCCACGAACGGCGTCGTCAACGAGAACGGACAGCTGTCCGACATCACGCTGCCGCTCGAAGCAGCGGCCCCGGCGGTCCGCACCACCGCAGCCACCGTCGCCGGCAACCTGCCGTCCGAGACCGCCGTCGGCGAGACCATCACCCGCGAGGCCACCGTGTACGACGCCTCGGGTGCCAAGCACACGATGTCGCTCGCCTACACGCGCACCGCCGACGGCTGGGACGTCACCGGGCGCAACGGCCAGGGCACCACGGCGACGACCTCGCTGACCTTCGGCACCGACGGCAAGCTGACCGCCGGCGGCACCCTCGCCGTCGGGGGTATCCGGGTCGACATGGGCGACCTGACCGGGTTCGCCTCGCTCGACACCGCGGCGATCGGCTCGCAGAACGGCCGCGAGGCCGGCGCGCTGCAGGGCTACTCGATCTCGAAGGACGGCACCGTCACCGGCACGTTCTCGAACGGCGCGTCGCTCGCGCTCGGTCGCATCGCCCTCGCCACGTTCGCCAACCCGGCCGGCCTCGAGAAGACCGGGGCGTCGGGCTACCGCGCCACGGCGAACTCGGGCGGCGCGACGGTCGGCGGTCCCGGCTCGGCGGGCGTCGGTTCGCTCGCGGCGGGGACGCTCGAGATGTCGAACGTCGACCTGTCGCAGGAGTTCACGAACCTGATCGTGGCGCAGCGCGGGTTCCAGGCGAACGCCCGCATCATCACCACCTCGGACGAGGTGCTGCAGGAGCTCACGAACCTGAAGCGCTAGGCGCGGGGGCTCGCGGGGCTCGCGGGGGCTCGCGGGCGCGCGTCGCGGGCGCTGCGCTCGCGTCTCGCGTCGCGTCGCGGGCGCTTGGTGAGCAGGAACGGTCGGGTGCGGAAGGGGGACTCGACCGTTCCTGCTCACCATCGTTCGTGGTCCAGGGAGTTCGGCGGCCGATCGTGACGAAAGGGTGCGTCGTGACGTCTCATCGGTGCGATGCACGAGAACCACGACACCGACCACCCGTCCGACCACCGCTGCCGCAGCGTCTTCGACCGCTGGCGGTGTGATCGACCGCGCGGCCACGACGGCGTGCACGAGTCGCGTGCTCCCGGCGGCCGCACGAGCTGGAACGACGCGCTGACCGGGCGGCGGCTCTCGGACGTCTGAGATCGAACGCTGCCCGGGAGCGCGACGCGTCGTCCGGATCGGCGGCGTTCTGGGCGTGGCCCGATGTATGGTCAGCGCATGCTGACCATTGCCTCGCGGTACGACGTGCTGAACCGTCTGGGGCGGGCGCTCTCCGACCCCACGCGTGCGCGGATCCTGCTCCGGCTGCTCGACGGACCCGGCTACCCAGCGCGGCTCGCCGAGGAACTCGAGTTGACGCGGACGAACGTGTCGAACCACCTGGCGTGCCTGCGCGGCTGCGGGATCGTCGTCGCCGTGCCCGAGGGGCGTCGGACCCGCTACGAGATCGCGGACCGCAACCTCACCCGCGCGCTCGAGTCCCTGGTCGACGTGGTGCTCGCGGTGGACGTTGCCGACGACGGCGGATGCGAGATCGAGCGGTGACCACGGCCGCGGTGTCGCTCGCACCGGCTCGTGTCGGCGTGCTCCGGCGACGGATCAGGTGGATCGTCGCGGCGGCCTTCGCCTACAACGTGATCGAGGCCGTCGTGGCGATCGCCGCCGGTTCGGTTGCCTCGTCCACCGCGTTGATCGGCTTCGGGCTCGACTCGATCGTCGAGGTCCTGTCGGCGGCGGCCGTCGCGTGGCAGTTCGCCGGGCGCGACCCGGAGACCCGGGAACGAACGGCACTGCGGGTGATCGCGGTCTCGTTCTTCGGGCTCGCCGTCGTGGTCAGTGTCGATGCCGTCCTGACCTTCACGGGTGTCCGGTCGCCGGAGCACAGTCCGGTCGGCATCGTGCTGGCCGCGGTGAGCCTGGCGGTCATGCCGTTCCTGAGCCTCCTCGAACGGCGGACCGGACGCGAACTCGGTTCGGCGTCGGCGATCGCCGACTCGAAGCAGACGTTGATCTGCAGCTACCTGTCGGCGGCGGTGCTGCTCGGCCTGCTGGCGAACAGCCTGTTCGGCTGGTGGTGGGCCGATCCGCTCGCAGGACTCGTCGCGGTCGTGTTCGCCGTGCGCGAGGGGCTCGAGGCCTGGCGCGGCGACGCGTGCAAGCAGCCGGTGTCGGCGCTGACGGGGGAGCGCGAGGGCGACGGCTGCGACTGCTGTTGAGCGAAGTCTGCCCGCGGCCGGCGGTTCAGTCGGCTTCGGTCTCGCGGACGTGGCTGACCGCATCGCCGACGATGTGCGCGATGTGCTCGTCGTGCAGCGAGTAGACCGCGTTCCGCCCGATGCGCTCGACCTGCACGATGCCCGCGAGCCGCAGCGTGCGGAGGTGCTGGGACACCAGGGGCTGCGACAGCTCGGTCGATTCGGCGAGGGAGCCGACGTCGGAAGGCTGGGAGATCAACGCCGACAGGATCCGGAGTCGGGCGGGCGAGGACAGCGCCTTGAAGAGTTCGGCTGCTGCTTCGATCCCGTCTGACATGGACTCATGTAAGCGCACGCGCATACGTGCATGCAACACGACGGCCCCGGCGCGGTGCGTCGGGGCCGTCGCGCAGGTCCGTCGATCGGTGCTGATCACGGGCCTGCGCTGATCAGGAGATCAGTGCTCGTCGTAGTGGTCGCCGTGCTGGGCGTGCTTGTGTCCGTCGTGGACGAAGTCGACGTGGTCCTCGTGCTGGACCGTCTCGTGGCCGCAGCCGTCCTGGTGGGTGTGCTCGGCGACGGTGTGCTCTGCGCTGTTCTCGTGCTCGGCCATGGTGACCTCCTGCTGATCGTCGGTTGGGATGCCCTCAGCGTAGATCCCATATGCAGAAGTAGCAATACATTTATAGATGAGAACGGATGTCAGCCCAGGAACCGCTGGGTTCCCGCGACGGCCGACGTCGGCAGCGCGTCCCCGGGGATCGCGACTCCGGCGGTGAGTGCCGACGTCCACTCCGCGGTCGGTGCGACCGCGGCGAGGTTCGACTGCAACAACGCCATCAGCGTGCGGTGCACCGTCTCGGCGGACACGGCCCCGCCGGCGTTGACGATGTTGATCGCGCCGGTCGCGTCGGACAGCACCTCGACCGAGACGCCGAGCGCCTCCGCCTCGGCTGCCGAGGCGATGATGCAGTTGTTCGTCATGAAGCCGACCAGGGTGACCGTGTCGATCGACCGCTCCTGCAACCAGGCGAGCAGGTCCGTGTGGGCGAAGACGGAGCTGAACTGCTTCGTGACCTGACGCCACTGGGGCGTCCGTCGTCGCTCGATCTCGGGGTGCAGGGCGAACGCCTCCGTCGTCGGGTTGAACACCGGCGCAGCGTCACCGGCGGTGTGCTGGACGACGACGATCGGCGTGCCGGCAGCCGTCGCGGCGTCGATCGCGGTCGTGATCTGCGCGAGCGCGTCGCGGACGGGCGGGAACCGGACCTCGAGTGGACCGCTGAAGTACTCCAGCTGGATGTCGACGAGGACGAGGGCGCGCTGGGGATCGGACACGGGAGCTCCTTGGGTCGGTGGGCGTACTCGACGATCCTCGTCCGTCGATGCGCTCGGTGCGATTGGCACGCGTGCGTCGGTACGATGGATCCAGGCCAAACCGGAGGAGTCCCGCGTGCGGATCGCCATCTACGCCTTCGACGGCATCACGATGTTCCACCTGTCGGTCCCGCAGATGGTGTTCGACGAGGTCACCCGGCTCGGGCTCGCCGACTGGGAGACCGTCGTCTTCTCCGACCGGCGCGGTTCGGTCCGGACCGCCGAGGGGCTGACGCTCGGTCCCGTGCAGGGGCTCGACGCCACGGCGGACGCCGACCTGGTCGTGGTGCCGTCCTGGACCGACGACGGCACCCGACTGCCGGCACCGACGGAACGGGCGGTCGTCGACGCGCACGCGCGGGGATCGGTCGTGGTCGGTCTGTGCCTCGGGTCGATCGCGGTCGCCGGTGCCGGGCTCCTCGCGGGACGCAGCGCCGTCACGCACTGGCGCGAGGTCGACCGGCTCGCCGCCGCACACCCCGACGTCACCGTGGACGCCGACGTGCTCTACGTCGACCACGGTGACGTGCTGACCTCGGCGGGCACGGCGTCCGGGCTGGACGCGTGCCTGCACGTCGTGCGGACGCGGCTCGGTGCCGGGGCAGCGAACCGGGTCGCGCGGAGCCTGGTCGTCGCGCCGCACCGCGAAGGCGGGCAGGCCCAATACATCGAGCGGCCGGTCGTGCAGCGTCGGGGCGACGACCCGGTGGCGACGGCATCGGCCTGGGCGGTGGAGCACCTGGACGAGGAGCTCGGCGTCGACCGACTCGCTGCGGCGGCCCACATGAGCCGCCGCAGCTTCGTCCGGGCCTTCAGGGCGTCGACCGGCACCACCCCGGCGGCCTGGGTACGGAGTCGCCGTCTGGACGAGGCCCGTCGGCTGCTCGAGACCACCGACCTGCCCGTCGACCGGATCGCCGCAGCGTGCGGGTTCGGCAACCCGGTCACGCTGCGGCAGAACTTCGCCGTGGCGTTCGGCAGCACACCCTCGAGCTACCGCCGACGGTTCGACGCGAGGCCCTGACCGGCCGGCTGAACGAGCGCGTTCCATCCCCTGACGGCTGCAATGGGAACGCGGAACGGGCATCCCTGGTCAGAACGACAGACCGAGTACGCCCGATTCGACCAGGCATGCCCGGAGTCGCCCTACGACGACGTGGGCGGCGATGCCACCGATTCGATGCCGTCCAGCCGCGCCTCTTCCGCGTCGTACCCGGCGCGCACCTGACGCAGCACCAGGTCGTCGATCTCGTCGGCGTCCCGCAGGCGCAACAGGGTGTTCGCCTTGTGCTGGACGAGTGCGAGCTCGAGGGCGACCGCGTTGTCGTGCCGCTGCAGCGCGGGGTGGTCGTCGTCGTCCCCTTCGCGGGCCTCGATCACGTCGAGGTGCGCCTCGTACTCCTTCCGCAGGCGATCGACGGTGGCACGATCGGCTCCGGTCGACCGTGCGAGACGGGGGAGTGCATCGAGCGCCTCCTCGATGGCGGTGCGCTCGGCGTAGCGACGTTCCTCGCTGACGGACTCGTCCTCGGGGAGCGCGGCGCGGCGCAGGACAGCCGGCAGCACGAGGGCCTGCCCGACGATCGTGACGATGACCACGCCGGCGGTGACGAAGACGATGAGGTCCCGCTCGGGGAAGTCACCGCCGGACTCGAGGGTGCGCGGCACGGCGACGGCCATGGCGAGCGACACCGCGCCCCGGAACCCGGCGAACCCGCTGACGAGCCGGTCGCGGTGCCCCTCGCGGGGTTCTCCGCCGGTGCGTCGGGTGACGAGCCAGATGGTCCCGCCCGCGGCGTTGAGGAACGCAAACCGCACGATGACGAGCAGCACCGCGACCGCGAAGACGATCCCGGTCCCGCGCAGCAGGTCGGCGGGGTCGAGTGCGCGTGCGGCGACCATCGCCTCGATGCCGACCAGGACGAACAGCGCGCCGTTGAGCAGGAAGGTCAGGAACGACCAGAACGCGCGCACCTGCTGGCGGGTCTCGGCACGGTCCAGCTTCGGGCCGACCTGGCTGACGACGATGCCGGCCGCCACGACGGCGAGCACGCCGGAGGCACCGATGGCCTCGGCGGCCAGGAAGGCTGCGAAGGGCACGAGCAGGGTGACGAGGTTCTCGAGCACGACGGTGTCGACGCGCCGCAGCACCATCGTCCCGATCCACGCGGCCGCGAGCCCGGCGGCGACCCCGCCGATGTAGGACAGGACGAGCATGCCCGACACGCCCCAGAACGTGAGCTCCTGCGTGCCGACGGTGACGGCCACCGCGATGCCGTAGACGACGAGGGTGGTGCCGTCGTTCACCAGGCTCTCGGCGCGGAGCACCGTGACGTTCCGCCGCGGCAGCATCTTCGTGAGCACGCCGACCGCGGTCGCGTCGGTCGGGGCGACCGCGGCGCCGAGCACCCAGGCCGGCCCCCACGGCATCCCGAGCAGGTGCAGCAGCACGGCGACGGCGCCGGCGGTCACCACGACGAGCAGGGTGCCCATCAGGACGATGCCGCGCAGGTTCTTCCGGATCTCGCGGAGCGACGTCGTCAGGCTCTCCCAGTAGAGCAGCGCCGGCAGGAACAGCAGCAGCACGGCCTCGGCGGGGAGCTCGACGTCCGCGAACTCCGGCACGAGCCCGAGCAGCGCGCCGAAGACCAGGAGCAGCACGGGTGGTGCGATCCGGATCCGGTCGGCCACGGCCGCCGTCAGTGCGATGGCGAGGCCGAGCACGACCACCAGTTCCGGTCCCAGCACGTGCACTCCGATCGTCGTCCGACCCGCCAGTCAACGCCGATCCACGGTGGATCCTTCCAGAACAGCCGGACGACGCGCCGCACACAGCCGGACGACGCGCCGCACCACACCGCACGACGCGTCACGACCCGCCGCTCACACCGCCCGCGGCCGCCGCACTACCCGCCGCCACCACGCGCGCCACGGCAGGGAACTCACCAGCGCCGACCCGATCACGACGGTCCCGAACCACCCCACGACGACGCCCGGGATCGGCACGAGCAGACTCGCCCACAGCAGCACCGACAGCACCCCGAGGACGTACGCCGCCCCGGCCTTCAGGTACCGCAGCCGCTTGAGCCCCGCAGCCTGGTCGACCCGCGAGGTCAGGCGGGCCAGGAACACCGCGCCCACCCCGATCGCCCCGATGGCGACCGCGGCCTGCTCGAGCGCCCCGAGCCCGTCCGACCCGAGCGGCCCGGACCCCGACAGGCTGTACACGCCGTCGAGGATCTCGAAGAGCATGAACACCACGAGCCCCCGCTCGAACACGACCGTCGACGCGTACAGGTGGATGCGCCAGGCTCCGCGGCCGACCCCGATCGACGCCGTGTCCGACCCGCCGCCACCGGGGCCGCTGCGCAGCGCCCACGCCGCGGTCCGCTTCGACACGAGGTACGCCGCGATACCGGCCACCCCGCCGAGCGCGACCGGCAGCAGCGCACCGGCGGCCCAGCCGGAACGCGACCCGACGAGCACGGAGGTCACGACGACCCCCGTCGCAGCGGTGACCAGCGACCAGACGCGCGGTCGCGCGACGGAGGCGAGCCGCGCCTCCAGGCTGCCCAGCCACGACCTGCGTGACGCGCGGTCGGTGTTGAACAGGTACTCGGCGAAGACCTGCCAGATGAACGCGGCGCCGAAGGCGGCGAGGGCGGGACGCACCTCGGCCAGGTGCGCGGAGAACGAGCCGGGCGCGAAGACGGCTTCCTCCACCGAGCTGGCCGGGTCGGTCGCGTCACCGACCGCGACGGCGGCCGGCGGCAGGAGCAGGCGCATCGCGAGCACGCCCGCGACGATCCCGAGCGACAGGAACAGCCGCCGGGCGGGGGAGTGCAGCCGGCCGGCGATGCCGGCCATCGGCACGGACGAGTCCGCGGCCATCGCGATCTCGAGGAACGCGAGGGCGACGAAGGCGAGCGCTGCGGCGGGGCCGAGCACCAGCCAGGTCGCCGCGGCGGCCGCGACGGTGATGAGCAGGGGGACGGTCAGGAGTGATCTCGTGGCCATCTGCCCATCCAGCACGGTCGGGCTGGGCGGCGCATGGAGCGCTCCTGGGCATCGGCCTGGAGGCCCGTGGGGACCCCGCAGAACGGGTGACGGCCCGTCCCCACTTGCGGGGACGGGCCGTCAGGTCGCGCGGGCGGGTGGTCGCGTCAGTCGTGGAACGTCTCGATGGACGCACCGAGCGAGTTGAGGCGCTCCTGCAGCTGCTCGTAGCCACGGGCGATGATGCCGACGTTGCGCAGGACGCTCTCGCCCTTCGCCGCGAGCATCGCCAGCAGGATCACCACGGCGGGCCGCAGCGCCGGCGGGCAGCTGATCTCGGCACCCGAGAAGTGCGTCGGGCCGGTGACGTCGAGGCGGTGCGGGTCACGCAGGGTGACGCTCGCGCCCAGGCGGGTGAGGTCGAGCAGGTGGATCGCCCGGCCCTCGTAGACCCAGTCGTGCACGAGCGTGGTGCCCTCCGCCATGGCCGCGATGACGACGAAGAACGGCAGGTTGTCGATGTTCAGGCCGGGGAACGGCATCGCGTGGATCTTGTCGATCGGCGCGTGCAGCTCGGACGGGTACACCGTGATGTCGACGAGGCGGGTGCGGCCGTTGGCGGCGGCGTACTCCTCGGTGACGTCGAAGCGCAGGCCCATCTCGGCCAGGGTCGCGAGCTCGATCTCGAGGAACTCGATCGGCGCCCGGGTCACGGTGAGGGTCGACGCGGTGACGATGCCGGCGGTCAGCAGGCTCATCGCCTCGACCGGGTCCTCGCTCGGCCAGTAGTCCACGACCTCGTCGATCTTGCTCTTGCCGGTGATGCGGAGCGTGGTGGTGCCGATGCCCTCGATCTGCACCCCGAGCAGCTCGAGGAAGAAGCAGAGGTCCTGCACCATGTAGTTGGGGCTGGCGTTCCGGATGACGGTCTCGCCGTCGCGGGCCGCGGCGGCCAGGATCGCGTTCTCGGTCACGGTGTCGCCGCGCTCGGTGAGCACGACCGACTTGGTGGGGACGGCCTGGTTCGCCACGTCGACCTCGTACCAACCGGAGGTCGCCTCGACGTCCACCCCGAACGGACGGAGCGCGATGAGGTGCGGCTCGACCGTGCGGGTGCCGAGGTCGCAGCCGCCGGCGTAGGGCAGGCGGAAGGACTCGTACCGGCCGCTGAGCGGGCCGAGGAACATGAGCACGCTGCGGGTGCGGCGGGCGGCGTCGGCGTCGATCGCGTCGAGGTGCAGGTCGTCGGGGGCGACGATCTCGAGGGTCTCGCCGTCCTCCGACCAGGTGACGCTCGCGCCGAGGCTGCGGAGCACGTCGATGATGCGGTCGACCTCGACGATCCGGGCGACCTTGTGCAGTCGGGTCACGCCGCGGTTGAGCAGCGAGGCGCAGAGCAGTGCCACGGCGGCGTTCTTGCTCGAGTTCACCGCGATGGAGCCGCTGAGCTTCCGGCCGCCCTGGACGCGCAGGTGGGCACGCTGCGGGGCGCCGCCGATCGAGACGATCTGCTGGTCGAGGGCGTCGCTGATGCGGGTGAGCATCTCGAGGGACAGGTTCTGCCCGCCCTGCTCGATGCGGTTGATGGCGCTCTGGCTGGTGCCGACGCGTTCGGCGAGCTGGGCCTGCGTCATGCTGCGGCCCTTGCGGGCGCCCCGGATCAGGGCGCCGACCTCACGGAGGGGTGCTGCGGTCGCCGGAGATGCCGGCGAGACGACGGTGGTGGTGTCGGTCATGTGCGCCACGCTAACACGCTCATGAGATAAAGCAGTGGAAGATCGACACCCGTTGCGCGTCCTGAGGTCTCGAATACGTCACAGTTGGGAATTTCGGGGGACGAACGCTCAGGCATCGGTCAGGCGGCCGTCGACGACGGTGACCAGGCGGTCGAGCGCGTCGCGGTGGACGAGATCGTGCGTGACGAGCATCGTCGCCGTGGCCTGCTCGTGCGTGAGGCGCGCGATCAGGGCCATGATCTCGGCGCCTCGCTCCTGGTCGAGCGCGCTGGTGGGTTCGTCGACGAGCAGGACGGACGGGGTGTTCACCAGGGCGCGGGCGATCGCGACCCGTTGCCGCTGGCCGCCGGAGAGCTGCGCGGGTCGCTTGCCGCGGTGCTCGGCGAGACCGACCGCTGCCAGCAGCGCACCGGCACGGGTGCGCACCGCGGTCCGGTCACGGTGGCCGCCGCCGAGCTCCGCCATGACGAGCAGCTGCTCCCGAGCGGTGAGCGACTCGATGAGGTTCGACTGCTGGAACACGATGCCGATCTGTCCGCGGCGGAGCGTCGTCGCCTCGTTCCGGGTCAGGGTCGCTGCGTCGACGTCGTTGATCCACACGTGCCCGGAGTCCGGGCGGATCAGGGTCGCCGCGACCGCGAGCAGTGAGGACTTCCCGGAGCCGGAGGGCCCGGTGATGCCCGTGACGACCCCGCTCGGAGCGGTCAGGGACACGCGGTCCACCGCCGTGACGCGGGAGTCGCCGTCGGGGAAGGTGAGGGTGACGTCGTCGAGGGTGATCATCGGTTGCTCCCGAGTGCGGCGAGGGGGTCGGCCCTGGTGACGGTGCGGAGTGCGACGGCGGCACCGGCGAGGCCGAGGACGACCATCACGGCGGCCGGCAGCAGGGTGGTGAGCGGGCTGAGCAGGAACGGCAGGACACCGTTCGCGAGCGTCCCCAGGACCGACACGAGACCGATCCCGACCCCGACCCCCGCGGCCAGGACGACGAGTGCTTGGCCGAGGGCATCGCGGACGAGCGACGCGTCGGAGGCGCCGAGGGCCTTCAGGACGGCGATGTCGTCGGCACGCTGCAGCGTCCACACGGTGAAGAACGCCCCGACGACGAGCGCGGAGACTCCGAAGAGCATCACGATCATGAGTCCGAGGGACCCGACCTCCGACTTGAACGTCTCGAGCGCGGTGAGGCTGGCGAGCGGCGACACGGCGACGGTGCGCGTGCGGTCCGCCGTGCTGCCCCAGTCCGGCGAACCGGAGACGGCGAGCACGGTCGCTTCGCCGTCCCCGCCGAGGCGCCGGTCGGTCGACGCCCACGCCGTCGGGGAGAGTGCGACGACGGGGGTGTGGCTGTACCAGGCGTCTCCGCCGACGGTGGCGACCCGGTAGGTCGTCCCGGTGATCGTGACGGCGTCCCCGACGGCGACGTCGAGGTCCTTCGCTGCGCCAGCGGACAGGCCCACCGTGTCGTCGGACCGCGGAGCCAGGTCGGTGACCGTCGACGCGGGGGCTCCCCGTGGGACGCCGAACAGGGCGACGGCGACCGCTGGTGCGGCTTCGGCGTGCACGGCGGCGCGCCCCTGTGCGATCCCGATCGGCGTGACGTGCTCGACGCCGGAGGACTCCCGCCACGCGGACACCGTCGCGGCGTCGATCGCCGACTGCGAGAACGATGGTTGCCCGGTCGAGGGCTCCTGCAGGACGAGCCGGTTCCCGGGGATGCCGAGGACCGCGGACACGTTCTGCGCGGCGAGGCCGCCGGTCAGGCCAGCGAGGAAGCCGACCAGGAGGGTGATCAACGACACGACGGACCCGATGAGCACGAACCTGCCACGGGCGGATCGGAGGTCGCGCCAAGCGACGAACACGATGGTTCCTTCCGACGGCAGGGACGCTCCCTGCCGTCGAGACGAGCCTCGCCGTCGCGGGGCCCGGTGCCATCGCCGGGAGGTTGACTGCTCTCGTCCGACTTCTGGTTGATGTCCGGTGGGTCGTGGCCGCCGTACGCTGCAACGGACATGGCACACAGCACCCTCACGCCCGTGTTCGTCGGGCTCCGCACCGGACTGCACGTGCTGTTCGCCGCGCTCGTGGCACTCGTCGTCGTCCGGGTCCTCGTCGTCCGTGACCCGACCATGTGGGCGGCGATCGCCCTGGTGGTCGGGTTCGCCGTCCTGTACCTGCTCGGCGCCGGTGTCGCCGCCGCGCCGGAGGCACGCCGAGCCGTGGTGGGAGCGGCCTGGATCACCGCCTTGACCGTCGTGTGGGTGGCGTTGCTCGTCCTGGTGCCGGAAGCGGCGTACCTGGTGTTCCCGTTGTTCTTCCTCTACCTGCACGTCCTGCCCCGGATCGTCGGGCCGGCCGCCGTGGTCGCAGCGACCCTGATCGCGGTCGTCGCCCTGGGCCTGCACGGCGGCTTCACCGTGGGCGGGGTGATCGGGCCCCTCGTCGGTGCCGGGGTCGCGTTGCTCATCGGCCTCGGCTACCGGGCGCTCGCCCGCGAGTCCGTCGAGCGGGAGGCACTCCTGGCGGAACTCCTCGCCACCCGCGACCGACTCGCCGCGACCGAACGGCAGCAGGGGGTCCTCACCGAACGCGCCCGCCTGGCACGCGAGATCCACGACACCGTCGCGCAGGACCTCTCCAGCATCCAGATGCTCCTCCACGCCGCCGAAGCAGCCGACGGCGGCCGGCGGGGCATCGAGCACATCCGCCTCGCACGCGCCACAGCGGCCGACGGCCTCGCCGACACGCGGCGCTTCATCCGGGAGCTCGCACCGCCGTCCCTCGATGCCGGCCTCCCCGCGGCACTGCGCCGCCTCAGCGACCAGTGGCACCGCGAGGGGCTCGGCATCACCGTGACGGCCGCACCCGAAGCGTCGGAGTTGACGATGGACGTGCAAACCGCTCTGCTGCGCATCGCCCAGGGGGCCGTCGCGAACGTCGCCCAGCACGCCGGCGCCACGACCGTCGACATCACCCTCGACGTCACCGCGACGCACGCGTCCCTGCGGGTGCAGGACGACGGCTCCGGCTTCGACCCCGACCGTGTCGGCACCCGCTCCGGCACGTCCGACGCGTTCGGGCTCCGCGCGATGGGTGAACGTGTCGACCAGCTGGGTGGCCGTCTCACCATCGACAGCGCACCCGGGGACGGCACGACCATCACCGCGACCGTGCAGGTCGGTCGCCCGTGATCCGACTCGTCATCGCGGATGACCACCCTGTCGTCCGCGCCGGCCTGCGCGCGCTCCTCGACGGGGCGGTCGACGTCGACGTCGTCGGGGAGGCCGCGACACCCGACGAAGCCGCAGCGCTCGTGGCGTCCCTGGCCCCCGACCTCGTGCTCATGGACCTGCAGTTCGGGCAGGACCGCACCGGTGCCGACGCCACCCGGCAGATCCGGTCGACCGACGCCGCGCCGTACGTCCTCGTCCTCACCAACTACGACAGCGACGGCGACATCCTGGGCGCTGTCGAAGCGGGGGCCAGCGGGTACCTGCTCAAGGACACGCCGCCCGACGAACTGCTCGCCGCGGTGCGCGCCGCAGCCGCCGGTGAGAGCGCCCTCGCGCCGGCGGTCGCGAGCCGCCTGATGGCGCGGATGCGTGCGCCACGGGTCAGCCTGTCCGCTCGCGAGATCGAGGTCCTCCGGCTCGTCGCCGAGGGTGCCTCGAACGTCGATGTTGCGGCACGCCTGCACATCACCGATGCGACCGTGAAGTCACACCTGGTCCACGTGTTCTCCAAGCTCGGCGTCGGATCCCGGACCGCCGCGGTGTCCGAGGCCCGGGCGCTCGGCATCCTGCGCTGACGGAGCCGACGGAGCCGACGGAGCTGACGGAGCCGACGGAGCTGTCCCGCTCGCGGACACCAGTGCCCCGCACTGCTCAGGGATCGGTCAGGGTGCCCCGGACGATCGAGTCACCGGAGTGCGCCGGATCGCCGTCGTCGGCCTCGGCCGAGACGTCCACGACCGGGAACTCCGCGGTGTCGACGCCGTCGGGCACCGTGAAGCGGCCCTGGTCGCCGTCGAGGTAGCCGACGCTCACCAGTCCGCCGAGGTCCGACCGCATCATCCAGACCTCGCGGAGCGGACCGGTGCCGGAGCGACCGCGCTCTCCGTGCAGGTCGACGAGCAGGGTCACCCGGCCGTCCTGGTCACGTTCGAGTTCGGCGCGGCCGGTCGTCCCCGACCAACCGGGCAGCGCTGCGAGCTCGGTGTTCGCCAGGACGGTCTCGGTGTCGCCGCGGGGGAGTCCGGGGACGACCCCCGACGCCACACCGATGCCGAGGACGACGGCGAGCACGCCGACGCCGGCGATCACCAGCGCCAGGACACGGCGACGACGCGGACGGGATCGGGGTCGGCGGGCCACGGCGTGGTGCTGCGCGTCGGACCGGCTGCCGCCGGCTGCCCCGCCGCACGTGCGTTCAGCCGCTCGTGCGGGATCGGTCGCCGGCGCCGCAGCCTGCTGCGGCGTCCGGGCGACCTCGGCCGCGATCCGGTCCCACACGTGCTCCGGGGGCGCGGCCAGCGTGACGTCCTCGGACGCCCGGGTCACCGCGGCGACTCGCTGCAGCGCGGCGACCTCGTCGCGGCACCGGTCGCAGGACGCCAGGTGCTCGGCGACGTCGTCCGCGGCGACCTGGTCGGAGACCGCGAGCATCGCCAGCGTCTCGTCGTCGACGTGCTTCATTCGATCACCTCCAGACGTGTTCGGAGCCGAGCCAGACTTCGGTGGATGTGGCTCTTGACGGTGCCCAGCGGCAGTTCGAGCCGTTCGGCGATCTCACGATGGCTGAGGTCGTCGTAGAACGCCAGTCGCATCACGCGCCGTGGGACCTCGTCGAGCCGCTCGAGCTCGCCGGCGACGAGTGCCCGTTCGGCCAGGTCGAAGGCCGGTTCCGGCGCCGGGGTGGTCTCCTCGACCACGTCCGGGTCGGCGGCGCTGGCGTGCCGTCGGCGCTCGTTCTGCGCGTCGGCGATGCAGTTCCGGGTGATGCCGACCAGCCATGCGCCGAGCGGGGCACGGCCGGGGTCGTAGCTCGTGCTGCGCTGCCAGGCCTTCACGAAGACCTGCTGCGTGACGTCCTCCGCGGCGGCCGGGTCGGCCAGGGCGCGCAGGGCCAGCGAGTACACGAGCGACGACCACCGTTCGTAGACGGCTCGCAGGGCGTGCTCGCCCCCGGCGCGGAACGCGTCCGAGAGCTCGCTGTCGTCCGGGAGGATGGTCGTCACGTCTTCCTGTCGCTGGCGCGGTCGTCGTCGACCACGATCCGATCGTAGGGGGCGGATCGTCGCCACGGTCAGGCCGGGACCGCGGTGACGATGAGGTTGCTCTCGTAGTGTCCGGTGGCTGCGTCGAACGTCCCACCGCAGGTCACCAGGACGAGCCGTCGTGGTCCGTCTTCGCGGAACACCTCGCCCCAGGGGAGTCCCTGCTTCTCGAGCATGCTGACGGAGTCGATCCGCCACGCGGTCTCGGCACCGTCCGCGTCGGTCAGGGTGACCCGGGTGCCGGTCGGGGCGTCGCCGAGCCGGGAGAACGGGCCGATGCCGTAGCCGACCGCGTCGACGTGGGCCGCGATGACGACGGTGCCCTCGGTGGACGACGGTGCGGCACCGAACCGGTACCAACCCGCGGTGGCCGGGTCGGGCGGGAGCGCCATGGCGCCGTCCTCGTCGACCCCCTCGGGGCGGATCGGCGCGCGGATGCCGGCGTGGTCGACCGTGATGGTGGTGGGGGCGGGGGCGTCCCGGACCGGGGGGATCGTGGCGGCCTGCTGCGGGACCTCGGTCGAAAACGCCGACGGGACCGGTGAGGGGGTGGTGGTCGGCAGGACGGACGGCTGCCCGCCGGGGGCGGTCCCGGCCGACGAGCACCCGGTCAGGGCGGCGGCCGCCACGGCGACGACGAGCGTCACCGTGGCGGACCGCACGGGGCGTGGCACGTTCAGCGGCGGGTCGCTGCGTGCCGGCGGCGGAGCACCACGGCCCCGATCGCGGCAGCGGCGGCCAGTGCGGCCGCCGCTGCGCCGACCAGGGGCAGGGGGTCCTGGTCGTTCGTGGCCACGAGACCGGCGTTCCCGGCGGGGACGCCGTTCGGCGTGCCACCGAGGTCCGCGATCGTCTGCGTGGCGAGGGCGAGGTTGTCGTCGTCCAGGCTGCCCCAGGCGTAGACGATGGTCGACGAGCCCGCGGTGACCGCGACGTCCGCCGGGCCGATCACGGGGTCGGTGGTCCCGGTGGCGGCGACGGTCGCCGACACGGTGCCGGCCGGCAGCTCGAGTGCCTGCTCGTCGGGGTTCGACAGGTTCGACACGACGGCCTTCCCGCCGGCGAGGACGTCGACGGCCGGTGCGGCGGCGACGTGCCGGACGACCAGACGTCCCTGGCCGGCCGCGACGGCCGACGTGTCGTTGGTGAACACCGTGGCGGTGGGTGACCCGTCCGTGGCGTCGTGCGCGACGGCGGTGTAGTTGCCGCCGGCGTCGAACGAGACGTCCGCCGGGCCGATGATCGGCTTCGACGCGTCGGTGGCGTCCGAGGCGGTGATCGCGAGCTGGTGCGCACCGGCCGGCACCATCATCGGGCCGGCGAGGGTGCCCGGGGTGAAGTCGTCGATGGCACGTTCGCCGTCGAGGTAGACGTCGACGGTGACGTCGGGGACGGCGTGGAGGACCGAGAGCGTCGCCTCGCCGGTGGCGGCGGTCGCAGCGGTCGCGGGCAGTACGGCCGCAGCGGCGGCGAACAGGACACCGGCGCTGAGGCCGGTGGCGAGTGTCTTGCGCATGACGTGTCTCCTTCGGGCCTGTCCGGGCCGGTGCGGACGACGTCGTCCTCGACGTCGTACCCCCACTACCGCCGGAGCACCCCGATCGGATGCAGCGATTTCCTGGGGATCAGCTGAGACGGCCCGAACGCGTCGCTAACGCACCCGTCACACCCGCCGATAGTCCTCCGTGCAGGCCCACGGACGGGCCCGCATCCCGCCCCACGGACGGCGGCGGGACGATCGAGAACCAGGACGGGCCATGATCGTCGTCACACGACTGAACGGCAGCGGATTCGCTGTGAACCCCGATCTCGTGGAGCGCATCCAGGAGACGCCGGACACGACGCTCATCATGGTCGACGGCGCGAAGTACATCGTGCGGGAGTCGATGGCCGACGTCATCGACCTGATCGCCGCGTACCGCGCACGCATCGTCGGGATGGCCTACGGCACCGACCAGGCCCCCCGCACGAACACCGGCCCGCAGCCGACGCTCGCCCCGGTCGCCGCACTCCGCTCCACGCAGCACGGTCGCGCGCTGGACGGGGGTCGCTGACGTGGACATCGCAACGATCGTCGGCATCCTGCTCGCCTTCGGCGCCCTGTTCGGCATGGTCCAGATGGAGCACGTCGAGCTCGGTGGACTCTTCCTGCCCGCCCCGATGCTGCTCGTGTTCGGCGCCACCATCGGCTGCGGCATCGCGAGCACCACGCTGAAGGACGCGATCGCCAGCTTCAAGGCCGTGCCGAAGGCGTTCACCGGCAAGGTCACCCCGCCGGCGTCGGTCATCGACGACGTCGTCGGGCTCGCCGAGACCGCCCGCGCCAACGGCCTGCTCGCCCTCGAGCAGGAGGCCGACAAGCACGACGACCCGTTCATGAAGAAGGCGCTGCAGAACATCGCGGACGGCACCGACGGCGACGAGCTGCGGATCCTGCTCGAGGACGAGATCGAGTCGAACGCGGCACCGACCCGGAGCGCGAGCGCGTTCTTCATGGGCCTCGGCGGCTTCGCCCCGACCGTCGGCATCATCGGCACCGTGGTCTCGCTGACCCACGTGCTCGCGAACCTCGGCAAGCCCGACGAGCTCGGACCGCTGATCGCCAGCGCGTTCGTCGCCACCCTGTGGGGCCTGCTGACCGCGAACTTCATGTGGCTGCCGATCGGCGGCAAGCTGCGCAAGCTCGCCCAGCTCGAGTCGGACCGCCAGACGCTCCTGATGGAGGGGCTGCTCGCGGTGCAGGCCGGCAGCCAGCCCCGTCTGCTCGGCGAGCGGCTGAAGGCCATGGTCCCGCCCGCCGCCCGCGCCGACACGGGCGGCAAGGGCGGCAAGGGCGGCAAGAAGGTCGACGCGGCCGACGACCAGCAGCTGGCGGCCTGACCGTGAGTGCCAACCCCCGGGGCCGCGGCCGCGGTCGCGCGAAGAAGTCCCACGACGAGGCCGAGCACCCCGACGAGCGTTGGATGGCGTCGTACATGGACATGATCACGGTGCTGATGTGCATGTTCCTCGTGCTCTTCGCGATGTCCACCGTCGACCAAGAGAAGTACATCCAGCTGAAGCAGTCGCTCGCCACCGGCTTCGGCGAGGTCGACTCGCAGAAGATCGACACCGCGAGCGGCACCGTCGTGACGAAGGACCAGGTCGAGGACGGCTCCGGCTACTCGACGGACAAGTCCCAGGCGGACCACTCGACCGCCTCGTCGGGCACGAAGGACACCAACGTCGACCCCGCGTCGACGGTGGTGCCGACGACGGCGAGCAAGCAGGACCTCGCCGAGGCGAAGCGCGAGCTCGACGACCTGACGAAGCTCGAGCGTGCGATCCAGCGCAACCTGGCGAAGGCGGGGCAGACCGAGAACGTCCAGTTCACCGTGGACGCCCGCGGCCTGATCGTCCGGCTGATCGGCAGCGAGACGTACTTCGGCACGAACAGCGCGGACCTGTCCGACCAGGCGCGGTCGATCATGGACGCCATCGCGCCGGTGCTGAAGACCTCCGACCACGACGTCAGCGTCGAGGGCCACGCCGACCAGCGGAACTCGACCGCGCCGTACGCCACCAACTGGGAGCTCAGCGCGGCGCGGGCGACCGGGGTCCTGCGCGACCTGGTCGAGCGGGGCGGGATGCCCGGCGACCACGTGCAGAGCGTCGGGTTCGGGTCGAGCCGGCCGCTGGCGAAGGGCGGCACGGACCGGGACCTCGCCCTGAACCGGCGGGTCGACATCGTGGTCCTGTCGAACGCCGACCAGGACGTCAGCGCCCTCATGCCGGCGCTGGCGAAGGCACAGGACGGAGCACAGCAGGGCTGAGACACGCAGCGGGCGGAGCGCACCAGCGCTGCCGCCACCGCCCCACTACGGGGTACAGCACTGACGGGTGCCCCACAGGTGACCGATAGACGCACCCGTGACCGAGACCCTGCCAGCGCCCGAGGTGTACGACTTCGCGCGCCCGTCGACGCTGGCCCGTGAGCACGCCCGGGTCCTCGAGCTCGCCTTCGAGACGTTCGCGCGCCAGTGGGGCACGCAGCTGACGGCGAAGGTCCGCGCGGTCAGCCAGGTCACCTGCGAGCAGGTGGAGATGACGACGTACGACGAGTACGCCGCGTCGCTGCCCGCACTCACCGGCATGGTGCTGCTGCCGATCACCGGCCTGACCCCGAAGGGCGTGCTGCAGGTCCCGCTCGACGCCGCGCTGACTTGGGTGTCGCACGCGCTGGGCGCCTCGAAGCCGCTGCCGACGCCGGACCGCACCTTCACGCCCATCGAGCAGGCCCTGGTCCGCAAGATCGTCGAGGACGCCCTCGACGACCTCCGCTACTCGTTCGGCGGGCTGCTCGCGCAGGACGTCACGGTCGGCGGGTTCCAGTTCAACAGCCAGTTCGCCCAGGCCGCGCAGAAGGGCGACCTGATGATCGTCGCCTCGTTCTCGATCCGGGTCGGCGACCGCATCGCCCCCGGCACGCTGGCCCTGCCGGCCGAGGCCGTCCTGCCGCAGCTCGGCGAGGCCGCCGCGCACGTGTCGCCCGCCGACGCCCGAGCCCTGCTCGACGCGCAACTCGAGAGCGTGCCCGTGGGCGTCAGCCTGCGCTTCGCCCCGGCCGCGGTCCTGCCGACGCAGGTCCTGCGGCTCGCCGTCGGCGACGTCCTGCCGCTGCCGCACCCGCAGCACCGGCCCCTCACCATCGCGGTCGACGGCGAACCCGTCGGCACCGCCGCGGTCGGCGCGAACGGCTCGCGCCTCGCCGGCATCGTCGTCACCACCACGAGCACGGAGCAGCACTGATGACCGAAACGACCACCCTCCACACCGCAGCGGCCGAGTCGCTCGCGGCGCAGCTCCCGACGGCCGCCCCCCTGACCGCGGTGCTCCTGCCTGGAGGCGCGACACCGGTCGTGCTCGACGCGGCGACGGACGCCGTGGTCGCCTCGTTCGTCGGCGGCCTGTCGGCCGACCTGGCGCTCGTGCTCACCGACCTCGAGTCGATCACGGCCGCCGGAGGCACCGACCACGGCATCGTGGCCGTCACGGACGTCCTGCGTCCGTCGCTCGAGGCCGCGGCCGGGGTCCTCGGCGTCGGGGTGCTCGGCGAGGCGAACCGCGAGTCGGCCGCGTCGCTGCTGGCCGACCCGGACACCGTCGTGTTCGAACTGACCGCCGGTGGCCTGCCCGCCGGGTGGTTCGGCATCCGGGTCCGCGAGAACGGCACGGTGTCCGCGCCCGTCGTGGCGAACCTGCCCGCCGGCAACCTCGGCCGGATCAACAACGTCGAGATGACCCTGACGGTCGAGATCGGCCGCACCCGGATGTCGGTCCGCGACGTGCTCGGCATGGAGCCCGGCGCCGTCGTCGAGCTCGACCGCAGTGCCGGTGCCCCCGCCGACGTCCTGCTGAACGGCCGCCTCATCGCGCACGGCGAGGTCGTCGTCGTCGACCAGGACTACGCGGTCCGGATCACCCGCATCCTCGACGTCGCCGAAACGGTCTGACCCGCACGTGGACACCCTCGTCGTCACCCTCCGCGTCGCGCTCTCGCTCGGCGTCGTGCTCGCCCTCATGTGGGTGCTGCACCGCGCGAGCCGCAAGCGCTTCTCGGGCAAGCCGTCGGGCCGTCGTGCCGCGACCGTCGAGGTCGTCGGTCGGCAGGGCATCGGCGGCAAGGCGAGCGTCGTCGTGGTCGACGTCGAGGGGGAGCGGCTCGTGCTCGGCGTGTCCGAGCACGGGGTCAACCTGCTCACCAGCGGGCAGGCGCCCGCGCCGGAACTCACCATCGTGACCGGACCGGTGGCGCTGCCCGTGCGTCCCGCCCCGTCGGCCGACGCGTTCGGTCGGGAACTCGCGCAGCAGTCGGACGCGACCACGGGCCTCCCGGCAGACACGGACGACGTGACCCGCACGACCGACGCGACCAGCGCCGTCGCGCCGCTGCCGATGCGCCCACGCAACCGTCGCCCGCAGCGCGCCGTGCCGAGCGCGCAGCAGCTGCAGGGCTCGATCCTGTCGGTCGACACCTGGCGCCAGGCCGCCGCCGCGCTGCGGAACCGGCGGGCCGGGTGACCGCGGCAGGGCCGCACCGGCTGGCACGGTCGGGTCGACTCGTCGCCCTCGTCCTGCTCGGCCTGGCGGTCGTGGCCGGGTTCCTGATGCTCACGACGACGGGTGCGCACGCCGCCGGTGTCGTCGAACCCACCGCCCCGGCGACCCCGACCGCCCCCGCGACCGGTGACTTCAGCGTCAGCGTGAACGGCCCGGACGGCACCCCGTCGTCGGCCGTGGTGACGCTCATCGGCATCACGCTGCTGAGCGTCGCGCCCGCGCTGATGCTCATGATGACGTCGTTCACGAAGATCTTCGTCGTGCTCGCGATGACCCGGAACGCGCTCGGGCTGCAGTCCATCCCGCCGAACCAGGTGATCGCCGGACTGGCGCTGTTCCTGTCGCTGTTCGTGATGGCACCGGTGCTCGGGCACATCAACGACGACGCCCTGCAGCCCTACCTGGCCGGGCACCTCGACTTCAACCAGGCCGTCGAGATCGGCACGAAGCCCCTGCGGACCTTCATGCTCCACCAGACCCGCGACGAGGACGTCGCCCTGATCACCCGCGCCGCCGGGCTCGACAACCCGAAGTCGATGGCGGACGTGCCGATGACGACGGTGATCCCGGCGTTCATCATCTCGGAGCTCCGCAGCGCGTTCATCATCGGGTTCGTCATCTTCATCCCGTTCCTGGTGATCGACCTCGTCGTCTCCGCAGCCCTGATGTCGATGGGCATGATGATGCTCCCGCCGGTCATGATCTCGCTGCCGTTCAAGATCCTGCTCTTCGTGCTGGTCGACGGCTGGGGCCTCATCATCACGTCGCTCATCGAGAGCTACCACGTTGTCTAGGGGGCACGCATGAACCAGCAGGCAGTCATCGACCTCGTGCTCCAGGCGCTCCTGGTGTCCGGCAAGCTCGCCGCCCCGGTGCTCATCACCTCGCTCGTCGTCGGCTTCGCGATCTCGCTGTTCCAGTCGGTGACGCAGATCCAGGAGGTCACGCTCTCGTTCGTGCCGAAGGCCGTCGCCGTCGCGATCGCCCTGGTGGTCTGCGGCAACTGGATGATCTCGGAGATGATCGCGTTCACGCACGTCGCCTTCGACATGATCCCGAAGCTGCTCGGGGCCGGTTGATGGAGCTCAGCATCGACGCCGACCGTCTGGAGGCGACCATGCTCGCAGGCGTCCGGCTCGTCGCGTTCTTCGTCATCGCGCCGCCGTTCTCGTACCGGGCGTTCCCCGGCACCGTCAAGGTGATCCTCGGGCTGGGGCTCGCCATCGGCGTCGCCCCGCGCGTCGCCGTCGGCTACGAGTCGCTCGACACGGGGCCGTTCCTGCTCGCCCTGCTCACCCAGCTCGTCGTCGGGCTGTCCCTCGGGTTCCTGGTGTTCCTGGTGTTCGCCGCCGTCCAGTCGGCGGGTGCGCTCATCGACCTGTTCGGCGGGTTCACGCTCGCGCAGGCGTTCGACCCGCAGTCCCAGGTCAACGGCGCCCAGTTCACCCGCCTGTTCCAGATGACCGCGCTTGCGCTGCTCTTCACCTCGGGCGGCTACCAGCTCATCGTCGGTGGCCTGGTGCGGTCGTTCGACGCCGTGCCGCTCACCGGCACCTTCGCGGTGGACGGGCTCGCGTCGATGCTCGTGACCGCGATGTCGCAGATGTTCCTCGCCACCCTGCAGATCGCCGGACCGCTCGTCGTCGTGCTGTTCCTGGCCGACGTCGGCCTCGGGCTGCTGACCCGCGTGGCACCGGCGCTCAACGCGTTCCAGATGGGCTTCCCGATCAAGATCGGCCTGACCGTCCTGTTCGCCGGCGCGCTCTTCATGGCCCTGCCCTCCGTGGTGTCCTCGCTGACCGGCGACGCCGTCGAGGCGATCACGGGACGGGGGTGACGACGTGTCCGACAGCGGAGAACGTTCCGAACAGGCAACCCAGCAGCGGATGCGCGAGGTCCACGAGAAGGGCCAGATCGGCCGCTCGCAGGACCTCGGCGCGTGGATCGGGATCGCCGTCGCGGCGCTCATGATCCCTGCCGCGATCGGCAACGCCGCGGCCGCCGGACAGGACCAGCTCCTCGCCGTGCAGCGGGTCATCGAGGACCCCGAGCTCGGTGCCGTGCAGGCCCTGCTCGCCGACGCCCTCGGTTCGATGGGTGCGACCCTCGGCCCGATGCTCGCGGTCGTCGCGGTCGCGGTGCTCGCCGCCGCCGTCACCCAGGGCGGGGTGCACTTCCGCAAGATGACGCCGCAGCCCGACCACTTCGATCCCGTCGCCGGGCTGAAGCGCGTGTTCGGCACCCAGGCGCTCTGGAACGGGGCGAAGGCGCTGCTGAAGACCGCCGTCGTCGGGCTCGTCCTGTGGTTCGCGGTGCAGGGGCTCATGCCGGTCCTGATGACGAGCGGCTCGCTGCCGCTGTCGGCCGTGCTCGAGGCCGCCGCCGCCGGGTCGGGCACCCTGCTGCGCGCCGCGATCGTCGCCGGGCTCGTCCTGGCAGCCCTCGACGTGTTCGTGGTGATCCGCCGCAACCGGAAGCGCACGATGATGACCAAGCGCGAGGTCAAGGACGAGAACAAGCGGAGCGACGGCGACCCGCTGGTGAAGTCGCAGCGCCGCTCCCGTCAGCTCGCGATGAGCCGCAACCGGATGATCCAGGCCATCGGCACCGCGGACGTCGTGATGACGAACCCGACCCACTACGCCGTCGCGATCAAGTACGAGCCGGGGAAGTCCGCGCCCCGGGTGGTCGCGAAGGGGGCCGGCCCGGTCGCCGACGTGATCCGCGCCCGTGCCGAGGACGAGCGCGTGCCGATCGTCCGCGACGTCCCGCTCACCCGGGCACTGCACGCCGCGTGCGAGCTCGGGCACGAGATCCCCGTCGACCTGTACACGCCGGTGGCCCGCGTCCTGTCCTTCGTGATGGCGCTCAAGGCCCGCGGCACCGCCTCCGGCACGCACGCACCGCCGCGGCCGACCACCCCGGACGAGGTCGCGAGCGTCATCGACCCCGCCACCCTGACCGGTGACCTCCGCCCCCGCAAGCTCCGCACACCGCGCACCGCAGAGAACCAGACCGAAGGACTCCCCGCATGAACCGCAAGGACCTGCCGAAGCTCGTCGTCCCGGTGTTCATCGTCGGCATCATCCTGCTGCTGATCCTGCCGGTGCCGTCGTTCCTGCTCGACTTCCTGATCATCATCAACATCCTGCTGGCGCTGGTGATCCTGCTCACGACGCTCTTCGTGAAGAAGCCGCTCGACTTCTCGGTGTTCCCGTCCCTGCTGCTCGTCGCGACGCTGTTCCGGCTCGGCCTCAACGTGGCGTCCACCCGGCTGGTGCTCGGCGAGGGCTTCGCCGGTGACGTCATCCAGGCGTTCGGCCACGTCGCCGTCTCCGGGTCGATCATCATCGGCGCGGTCATCTTCCTCATCCTCATCGTCATCCAGTTCGTCGTGGTGACGAAGGGTGCTGAGCGCGTCGCAGAGGTCGGGGCACGCTTCACCCTCGACGCGATGCCGGGCAAGCAGATGGCGATCGACGCCGACCTGAACGCCGGGCTCATCACCGACCAGGAAGCCAAGGAGCGCCGCGCCGCGGTGTCCGCCGAGGCCGACTTCTACGGCGCGATGGACGGTGCGTCGAAGTTCGTCAAGGGCGACGCGATCGCCGGCATCCTGATCATCATCATCAACCTGATCGGCGGCATCGCGATCGGCATGCTGCAGAACGGACTGTCCGCCACCGACGCCCTGTCGAAGTACGGCATCCTGACGATCGGTGACGGCCTGGTCACGCAGATCCCGGCGCTGCTCATGGCGGTGTCCACGGGCATGATCGTCACCCGGTCCGGTGCGGAGTCCGAGATGGGGTCCTCTGCCGCGACCCAGCTGTCGCAGTCGCGGAACGCCCTGATGATCGCCGGTGTCGCCGCGATCGCGATGGGCTTCATCCCCGGCATGCCGATCCTGCCCTTCCTGCTCGTCGGCGCGACCCTGCTCTTCACGGGCTGGCGCATCGGCCGGAACGCCGCCCGGGCCGAGGCCGACGCCGCCCAGCAGCAGGCACTCGCGGCCGCCGCACCGACCGGCGACACCCCGGAGGACCTGCTCGAGCAGATGCGCGTGCACGCCCTCGAGATCCTGCTCGCCCCCGACCTGGTCGACATGGTCTCCGGCGCCTCGGACGACCTGCTCGGCCGGGTGCGTGCGCTCCGCCGCAAGATCGCGATCGACATGGGCATCGTCGTCCCGCCGGTCCGCACCCGCGACTCGATCGACCTGCCGCCGTCGACGTACGCCATCCGCATCGCCGGCGTCGAGGCCGGTCGGGGCACCGCGCCCGCCCGCAGCGTCCTGGCGCTCGGCGACCACCTGGACGGCCTGCCCGGCACCTCCACCGTCGAGCCGGTGTTCGGCCTGACCGGTAAGTGGGTGCCCGCCGAACTGCGGCACGCCGCCGAGATGACCGGAGCGACCGTGATCGACCGGGTCTCCGTGCTCGTCACCCACCTGCAGGCGGTCATCGGCGACAACGCCGCGCGCCTGCTCACCCGCGAGGACGTCAAGGTCCTGACCGAGGGCGTCAAGCAGGTCAACCCCGCCGCGGTCGAGGAGCTCGTCCCCGGCATGCTCTCGATGGCCGAACTGCAGCGGGTGCTGCAGGGCCTGCTCGCCGAGCGCGTGCCGATCAACGACCTCGGCCGGATCTGCGAGGCCCTCACGCTCCGCGCCAAGGTGTCGACCGACCCCGAGGGGCTCGTCGAGTCCGCCCGTGCGGCCCTCGGCCCGGCCCTCGCCGCCCGGCACACCGACGCCGGCACCCTGCGCGTCATCATGATCGACCCGATGCTCGAGCAGTCGATGCTCGAGGGGCTCCGGCCGTCCGAGCAGGGCAGCCAGATCGTGCTCGACGCGCACCGCATCGAGCAGGTCCTGGGCTCCGTCCGCGACGCCGTGCGCTCCGTGGAGGACCAGGGGCTCTCCGCCGTCCTGGTCTGCGCACCGCAGCTCCGCCCGGCCGTGCACCGCATGGTCGCCGCCCAGTCGAACGGGCTCCCGGTGCTCTCGTACCAGGAGGCCACCGCCGCGGGCTCCACCATCGAGACCGTGGGAGTGGTCCGTGCCGCCGACCCGATTGCAGCGTAGCGGCGCCACGCTCGAGTCCGTCCGCGACGCGGTCCGGACCGAGTTCGGTGCGGGTGCGCGGATCGTCGCGGCCGAACGCGTGACCACGCCGGGCTTCGGCGGGCTGTTCCGCAAGGCGCACGTCGAGGCCACCGTCGAGGTGCCGGAACCGGCGGACCAGCCCACCGCCCGGGTGATCATCGCCGACTCGCCCGTGCAGCGCGTCGGCATCGCCGCGCTGCTCGCCGACGCCGAGGCAGCCGAGGCACGCATCGCCGGCACCGACGGCACCGCGACGACGCGGGCCGACGCCTTCGCGTCGGTGCTCGACGGGTTCCAGGCGGACGGGATCACGCCGCGCGACCCGCGCCCGACGCGCGCGCCGGCCGAGCCGGACGTGCCCGCCGGGGTCGACCCGCGCCTCCAGGCCGCCGCCGACGCGCAGACGGTGGTCGACACGCAGGCGGTGGCCGTCGCGCAGCCGGTCGTCGAGACCCGGTCGGGAGGCCCGTCCCGCGTCCTCGACGCGCCCTCGCCTGCTCCGGTGGCCCGGTCCACCGCGCCCGCCGTGCGGTCCGCGGACGGTGACCTGGTGCTCCTGGTCGGGCGGCCGAACGACGTCGACGCCGCCGCCGGGCTCTTCGCGGTGCGGCACGCGCTCCGCCCGACGGACGCCGCCGACCGCCGTGCCGCGATCCTGGCGCGGGCCGACGGTGTCCGGGACGGTCACGCGGTGCTCGCCGTCGCCGCGTGGGACGACCGGGCGACCGGCGACGCGCTGCAGGCCGACCAGGTGTGGGTCGTGGTCGACGTCGGGCGGAAGCCCGCGGACTCGGCCGCGATGGTGTCCGCGGTGGCCTCGCGGCTGCCCGTGGTCGGTGTCGTGGCGATCGGTGCGGGGGAGACCGCCACGCCCGGGTCGGTGGACCTGCTGGGGCTGCCCGTCGTGTCGCTAGGCTGAACCGGTGCTGGTACTCACGCGGAAGGTCGGCGAGCGGATCCTCGTCGGCGACGACATCGTCATCACGGTGCTCGACTCCCGGGGCGACGGCGTCCGGATCGGCATCGACGCCCCGCGCGGTGTGAAGATCCAGCGCGAAGAGGTCGTGCGTGCGGTCGCCGAGGCGAACGCCGAGGCCGCCGCTGCCGGTGACGACGCCGAGGCGCAGCTGCGCGCGGCGCTCGGAGCGCGTGGCGGGGCTGCCGCGGACGGCTCGACTCCGTCGGGACCGACCGACTCCTAGCCGTCCGACGCAGCCACGCCCGTCACGGGCGCGGCTGCTCGTCGATCACGGCTGCGGCTGTGTGTCCGTCACGGGCGGGGCTGCACGTCCGTCACGGACGGGGCTTCTTCTCCTGTTCGGGCAGCCGGCCGGCGGCGGCCTCGGCGGCGAACCAGGCACGGGCCTCGTCCTGTCGGGCCTGCTCGGCACCGAGCGCGATCGGCGCCCGGACGTGACCGGGCTCGTACCCGAAGGTCTCGACCAGCTGCGGCACGATGGGCCGGACCCGGGCGACGAGCCGGTCGATGTACGCCGAGACCGCACGGGCACGCTGCGCCGACAGCCGACCGTGCAGCAGGTACCAGTCCAGGTGCTGCTCGAGCAGGCCGAGCGCGAACAGGTCGCGCAGCCAGACGAGCACCCGTCGGGTGTCGCCCTCGGTGACCTCGTCGAGCGCCTCGGTGAAGGCGTCCCACTGCATGAGCTCGGCGTGCGCCTTCGACGCCTCGATGAGCTCGTGCTGCGAGCGGTTCAGCAGTCGGGCGGCGCGGGCTCGGTCCTTGCCGGCCGACGCCAGGCGCATGCCGATCTCGGCGACCATGGTGTCGACCCGACCGGCGAGCAGTTCGCGCTGCGTGCGGGGGTCCTGCAGGTCGGCGACGCTGGCGGCCAGGGACCCGCGGTCGGCCACGGTCTGGCCGAGGCGACGGATGCCGGACGCATCGGCCAGCTTCGACGCCGCGACGGCCGCCACGAACTTCGCGGTGGACGCCGGGTCCTTCGGCGCCTTCGCGCGGAACTCGGTGAGCAGGCGCTTGCCGACGAGCTGCAGCAGCACGGTGTTGTCGCCCTCGAACGTCACGTAGACGTCGAGGTCGGCGCGGAGCCCGGTCAGACGGTTCTCGGCGAGGAACCCGGCACCGCCGCAGGCCTCGCGGGCCTCCTGCAGGGTGTCGAGCGCCGACCAGGTCGACATCGACTTGAACGCCGCGGCCTGGGTCTCCAGGTCCTCCCGGCGCTCCGGGGTGTCTTCACGACCGCTGAAGACGTCGTCGAAGGTGCGCAGGAGCTTCTCGTGCGCGAACGACTGCGCGAACACGGTCGCCAGGCGCGGGATGAGCCGGCGCTGGTGCCGGCCGTAGTCGAGCAGCACGCCTTCGGTGCCGTCACCGGTGGGGAACTGGCGGCGCTGCATGGCGTAGGTCAGGGCGATCTGCAGCGCGATCTTCTGGGCGACGACCGCGGCGCCGTCGAGCGACACCCGGCCCTGCACCAGGGTGCCGAGCATCGTGAAGAACCGGCGGCCGGGCGAGGCGATCGGCGACGAGTAGGTGCCGTCCGCGGCGACGTCGCCGTAGCGGTTCAGCAGGTTGGTGCGGGGGACCCGGACGTGGTCGAACGCGAGCCGGCCGTTGTCGATGCCGTTCAGCCCGCCCTTGGGGCCGTCGTCCTCGCCGCTGACCCCGGGCAGGAACGCACCCTCGGCGTCGCGGAGCGGGACGTAGAACGCGTGCACGCCGTGGTCGACACCGGCGGTCACGAGCTTCGCGAACACGACGGCGGCGTGGCCGTGCAGGGCCGCGTTGCCGATGTAGTCCTTCCACGCACCGCGGAACGGCGTGTGGATCTCGAACTCCTCGGTCGCGGGGTCGTACGTCGCCGTCGTGGCGATGCTCTGCACGTCCGAGCCGTGGCCGGTCTCGGTCATCGCGAAGCAGCCGGGGACCTCGAACGAGACGATGCCCGGCAGGAACTCGCGGTGGTTCGCCTCGGTGCCCAGGTGGTGCACGGCGGACCCGAACAGTCCCCACTGCACCCCGGCCTTGATCTGCATCGACGGGTCGGCGACGACGAGCTCCTCGAACGCCGCCAGGTTGCCGCCGTGGTTGTCCTGGCCGCCGAACTCGGCGGGGTAGGGACGCTGGATCGCCCCGGCGTCGACCAGGGTCCGGAGCTGCTCGAGCACGCGTGCCCGGTGCTCGGGGATCGGCTGGCCCTCGATCTTCTGCATCGCGGGGTCGAGCGCGAGCCGCCGGGAGATCCGGCGGTCCTCGGCCCAGCGTCCGAGCAGGAGCTCCTGCACCAGCTCGACGTCGATGCGGACGTCGGTGTCCGTGCCGGCGGTCGGGGTGCCCGCTGCCGGGTCGCCGGCGGCGTCGGCGTTCGGCGCGGCGTGCTGCGCGGCGACGTCCGGCGCGGTGTCGCTTCCACTGGCGGGGGTGGTGCGCTGGGCGGGTGCGGTGTCGACCATGGGCGGAGTCCTCCTGAACTGCGGTGTCCGTGTTGCACCGTCCACGCTAGACACCGGTGCCGACAGTGGCGGGAACGCCGTGCGGGCCGCACAACCCCGTGTCGCCGGTGCCGTCACGAGGTCGTGGGAACCCTCCAAAGACATGAGCGGGGTTCGACGATTGGGCGTGCCCACCCGGCCAGGGGCAGACTGGCCGCCATGTCACGTACCACCCCCGCGGACCGCGAAGGCCGTCCCGGACGCACCTTCTTCGGGCAACCGTTCGAGCTCTCCACACCGTTCGCCGTGGAGCTCTGGGAGCGGTTCTCGTTCTACGGGATGCAGGGCATCGTCCTCATCTACATGTACTACACGGTCACGCAGGGCGGCCTGGGGATCGACAAGGGCATCGCCACCGGCATCATGGGTGCCTACGGCGGCGCGGTCTACCTGTTCACGATCATCGGGGCGTGGATCGCCGACCGGCTGATCGGTGCGGACCGGACCCTGTTCGGCAGCGCGATCGTCGTGATGCTCGGGCACATCGCCCTCGCGCTCATCCCCGGGGTGGCCGGGGTCGGGGTCGGCCTCGTGCTCATCGCGCTCGGCTCCGGCGGGCTCAAGGCCACCGCCACCACGATCGTCGGCGGCCTCTACAGCCGCGAGGACCCGCGCCGCGACGCCGGCTTCTCGCTCTACTACCTCGGCGTGAACCTCGGGGCGTTCTTCGGACCGCTGCTCACCGGGCTGCTGCAGAGCTCGTTCGGCTTCCACTGGGGCTTCGGCCTGGCCGCCGTCGGCATGGCGGCGGGCCTGGTGCAGTACGCGATCCGGCGGAAGAAGCTGCCCGAGGTCGTCCGCCACGTGGCGAACCCCGTCGACCGCCGCCGTCTGCCGCTCATCGGTGCCGGCGTCGTCGTCGCGCTCGTCGTCATCGTCGTCGCCGTGCTGACCGGCCTGCTCAACGTCGGCAACCTGCCCACCGTCGTGGTGGCGGTCGTCGTGCTGGCCACCATCGGCTACTTCGTGGTCATCCTGTCGAGCGGCATCACCCGTGACGAGCGGTCGCGGGTCTTCGCGTTCATCCCGCTGTTCATCGGCAGCGCCGTGTTCTGGTCGCTCTACCAGCAGCAGTTCACCGTCGTGACGGTCTACTCCGACGAGCGCCTCGACCGCTCGCTGTTCGGCTGGGAGATGCCGGTGTCGTGGGTGCAGTCGATCAACCCGGTCTTCATCATCGTGCTGTCCGGTGTCTTCGCGGCGCTGTGGACCAAGCTCGGTGACCGCCAGCCGTCCACCCCGACGAAGTTCGCTCTCGGCACCGGGATCATGGGGCTCGCGTTCCTGCTCTTCCTGCCGTTCACCGGATCGGGCGAGAACGGCACGCCGCTGCTGGCGCTCGTCGGCATCCTGCTGGTCTTCACGCTCGCGGAGCTGCTGCTCTCGCCGGTCGGCCAGTCCGTCGCCACGAAGCTCGCACCGCCGAAGTTCCAGACCCAGATGGTCGCGCTGTTCTTCCTGTCGGTGTCGCTGGGCACCGCCGTCACCGGGGTGCTGTCCCGCTACTACGACCCGGCGAACGAGGCCCCGTACTTCACGATCCTCGGCCTGGTCGCCGTCGTGGTGGGCATGGTCCTGCTGCTCCTGGCCAAGCCGGTGCTGCGGCTCATGCGCGGCATCCGGTAACCTGAGCGGAGCCACACGCCGACGCAACCAAGGAGTCACCACCCATGCTCGAACTCATCGCAGGGATCATCATCGGCGTCGGCGTCCTCGGTGGCGTCGGGTGCTGCATGGCCGTCGCGGCCATGATGAAGAGCGGCTCCGAGGAGTACTGAGTCCCTGACCCGGACTACTCGCCGCTGCCGGTCGTGACCGGCACCAGCTGACGACTCAGGACGGTCGCGCGCTCGAAGGGGCCGCGGCCGTCCTTCGTGTACGCGGGCTCATCGAAGGCAACGGTCCACGTGCGCTGTGTCCCGCCGATCTGACTCCCGCCGGGAGCCACGATCACCCCGATCGGCTCGTCGGCCCACTGCTCGCCACCCCGATCGGTGTCGATGACCTGCACGAGGGCACCGATGCCGAGACCGGGAGCGTCGTCGGGGCGGGGATTGGGGGAGCGGCGGCGTCCGAACACGCCATCACCGTAGCGTCGCGTGGTCATGGAACGTCTGTGCGGCACCTGGCGACACGCTGACGGCCCGGCCGCCGCGTGGTCAGGACACCACGCCTGCGGCGCGTCGAGTGGTCACGAACTGTCGGCTGCGGCGCCGCCAGGCGACGCGTCGTGACCGCTCGGCGGAGGTGAGCGGGGTGTTGCGACCGGCGGGAGGACGGCCGGGAGGCCCGTGGCGGCCCCGCACCGCGCCTCCAGGCCGCTGTCGGTCGCGTCCAGAGCGCGGGCCGGGTGGTCGGGACACCCCGCCTGCCGCGCGTCGAGTGGTCACGAACTGTCGGCTGCGCCGCCGCCACCCGACAGTTCGTGACCCCTCGGCGGAGGTGAGCGGGGTGTTGCGACCGGCGGAAGGGCGGCCGGGAGGCCCGTGGCGGGCCCGCACCGCGCCTCCAGGCCGCTGTCGGTCGCGTCCAGAGCGCGAGCCGGGTGGTCAGGACACCCCGCCTGCAGCGCGTCGAGTGGTCAGGAACCGTCGGCTGCGCCGCCGCCATCCGACGGTTCGTGACCCCTCGGCGGACCTGAGCGGGGTGTCTTGACCAGCCGACCGCCCCGCGACCGCCACCAGACCCGGCCCGCGTCAGACGGCCGCCGGCTCCACCCGGGCGATCTCGGTGATGGACGAGTGGCCCGTCTCGGGGTGCTTGCGCATCGACAGGAGCCGCTCCATCGACGGTTCGAGCGCCGTGACCTTGTCGAGCGGCGCACTCACGACGAGCTGGAACCCGAGCCGGAGCCACGCGGTGACCGCACGGCCGGCGAACTCCGAGTCCGCCTTGATGAACGCCTCGTCGAGGAACACCGGCGCGAACCGGGGCCGTGGGCGGGTCTCGTCACCGAGCTGGTAGCGCAGCGCGGCGCCGACGATGAACGCCACGAGCTCCTGCGTCTCACCACCGGACTTGTCGCCGAGCGACGAGTACACGCCGAGGTCGTTGCCGTCGGTGTCGTACCGGACGGCCGTGATCTCCATGTGGCGCCGGACGTCGAGCACCGCGTCGCGCTGGGTGGTGCGGCCGCGGGCGGCGTCCGAGTCGGGCCGGATGACCGCCATGAAGCGCCGGAGCCGTCGGAACCGGGTCTCCAGCACGTCGTCGGTCAGCTCGGTGTCGACCGAGGCCGACAGGGCGCGGAGCTCACGGCGGAAGGCGGTGACGTCCTCGCGGGTGACCCGGCGGATCTGGATCTTCAAGCGGTCCCGGTTCGCGCCGAACGGCAGCTCCCGCAGGATCTCGTTGACCGGCTCGAGGCGCTCCTCGATCTCGACGACGGCGCGGTCGAAGGCGCCGGCGAGCGGGACGAGGTCCTCGCCGCTCCACTGCGACAGGCGCCGACGCCACTCGCTCCGACGCGCGTGCAGGCCGGTCGCCACGATCTGGTCGAGGATCGCGTGGTAGTCCGGGTACGACGCGACGCCGGTGCCGAGGTTCGGGTCGGGCCAGGCGTCCTGGTACCGCTGGAACGTCAGCGTCAACGAGGTCGAGGCCGCCGCGGCACCGTCGAGCGCCTGCGTGAGCCGCTCCTCAAGCCGGCGCTTCAGGCGTCGGGTCGCGTCGTCGAACCCGTCGACGCCGTCCGGGGCGCCGATCTCCTCGAAGGTCTCCTCGAGCAGGCGGGACTGCTGGTCGTCCGGCAGCGAACCGGGCGAGGACTCGAAGCGCTCCAGGATCTCGGCGGCGGCGTCCTGGCCGTCGACGAGCACCGCGTGGCGCTCCTCGAGCCGCTGGACGGACAGCCGTGCGGCGGAGCGACGGTCGGCCGCTTCGTCGAGGGACTTCCGGAGCCGGGCGACCGAGGCCCGGAGCGTCCGCAGGCCGTCGTCGGCGGCGAGCAGCGCCTGCCGTTCCTCGTCGAGCCGGGCGAGGGACGTCCCGAGCCCGTCGACGTCGATCGCGGCCCACGTGACGTCGACCACGTGCTGGTGCGCGGCGCGGATCACGTCGAGCGCGGTGAGGTCCTGCGCGACGTCGGTGCGGCGGGCCTCGAGCGTCGCGAGGTCCTGCGCGATCGAGGCGAGCTCCTGCTCGACCGCGGCGACGCGGGCCTCGTTCGTGAAGCCGATGACGTTCGACTGGCGGCGGTCACCGTGCGCGCCACGACGGCCGTCGCGGAGCTGCCCGGACTCGGTGACCCGGCGGCCACCTCCGCCGAGGTCCGACGCCGAGGCGACGCAGCGGGCGTCGGTGCGGTCGGACTCGATCCGCTCGCGCACCCAGGTGCTGAACGGCGACGGCTTGATGGCGAGCTTGCCGGACACCATCGCCGGGTCGCCGTCGAGGTCCAGGTGCGGGCCGGTCGGCACACCCTCGAACTGCACGCGGACGGGCAGGCGCAGTGCGTCGATCGCCTCGCTGAAGTCGCCGAGGCGGTCCTGGTCGACGAGCAGCGTGCGGGCGACGGGCGCCAGGACGGACTCGATGGCCGTGCGCCAGCGCTCCTCGCCGGGCAGCACGTCGAGCAGTTCCGCCACGAAGGGCAGTTCGGCCGGGTCGATGCCGGTGGCACGGGCCATCGCGAGCCGGGCTTCGTGCATGGGCAGCGGCATGGCGCCCTGCCGGTGCTCGAGCGACTGGCGCTCCTGCCGCAGGGACCGTTCGCGGTCGAGGAGCGGGTACTCCTCGCGGGTCAGGGCGTCGCGGCGCTCGTCGAGGGCGGTGCGCGCGTCGGCGTACGACCCGAGGAACTCGTGCGCGGCACGCTGGATCCCGGTGAAGTCCTGTTCCGAGGAGACCGGGACCCCGAGCACCGCCGTGCGCTCGTCGAAGGTGGCACGGGTGCGGACCACGGCGTCGCGCTCGCGGGTCAGCCGTTCGATGCGGTCCTCGAGCTGGGCGAGCGCGTTGCCGCCCTGGTCGCGGAGCCGGGCCTCGGCGTCGCGCAGCTCGATCTCGACCGCGGCGTGCCGGGCCTCGGCCGCGGCGACCTCGGCGCGCGATGCCGTGCGTTCGCGGGCGTTGCGCGACACCTCGGCGTCGAGCAGGTCGCGCTTCCGCGAGGCCGTCCAGTGTGCGAACGGCGACACCTCGGCGCCGGTCGCGATGCCGTCCAGGGCCGCTGCGGCTTCGGTCGCGCGCGAGATCTCGTCGTGCAGGTCGGTGATGGGGGAGAGGATGCGGACCTTGCGCTCCTCGGTGTCCATCGCCTCGTACGCCTCGTCGAGGGCGGAGAAGTGCGCGAGGGCGCGGTCGGCGGCCTCGTAGGTGCCCGGGGTCTCGAGCACGAGCGACTTGTACAGCGCGTCGACCGTCGGCAGGTGCTGCCCGGCCTGGATGCGCGCGAGCAGACGCATCGCCCGGTTGCCGCCGCCGGAGTCACCGATGCCCAGCCGGGTCTGCAGCGTGTACGCGAGCTCCTGGTAGGTGTCGCGGATGACGAGCCCCGGCACACGGCCGGTCAGCTCGAGGTGGTGGAACCGCGACGGCACGAACTCCTCGAGCCGACGCAGGTCGAAGGTGTCGTCGACCGTCGCCATGGTCATCTGGATGTCGCCGACCCCGCGGGCGCGCTTCGGCACGATGTACGCCCGCAGCACCGTGAAGCGCCGCTCGTCGTCGTTCCGGAACGTGACCGCCGCCGCGCCCCAGGTGGTCTGGTCGTCGCCGCGCAGGTTCACGTCGCGCAGGCTGCCGGTCTCCGGGTCGCGCCGGGTGTCGACCTTGCCGCGCAGGTACGTGAGCAGGTTGCGCTGGTCGGCGCTGCGGGCGCGGCCGGTGGTGGCGTCGTTCGAGGCGCCGTTGAACGGCACGTCGGACGGCATCATCACGGCCAGGTAGGCGTCCATCAGCGTCGACTTGCCGGTGCCCGAGGCGCCGGAGATGAGCGTCGCCGTGCCGGACAGCTCGACCTGCCGGTGGCCGTGGAAGCCACCCCAGTTGACGACCTGCATCGACTCGGCGCGCCACTGCGCGACCGTGTCGAAGAGCGCCGGGATCTCGAACGTGTCGGTCACGCTTCCGTCTCGCCTTCGTCGTCGGTGTCGGTCTCGGCTTCGCCGTCGGTCGGGAGGCCCGGGTCGTCCCCGTCCGTCGGCTCGCCGCCCGGGGTGGTCGCGTCACCCTGCGCGGTGGTGGTCCGCAACCAGGCGTCCAGTTCGAGCAGGCGCTCCAGGGGAAGCAGCACCTCGACGACGCTCGCCACCCGGAAGCGGTCCGGGTCGGAGGTGCGGATCAGGATGCGTGCGGTCACGAGGCGCTCGATCGCCTTCGCGACCCGGCCCTCGTCGCGGGTGCGGTCGGTCGCGGTCGCCGGACGGAAGCCCGCCACGTGCCCGAGGATCTCGGACCGGTCGACGACGACCTGGTCCGGGCCCGGCCGGGCGTCGGCGCGCAGGCGCATCCGCAGGTAGACGAGGACGATCGTCTCCTCGCGGGTGTACGGCAGGTCGCGGAGCAGGGTCGGGAACGTGCGGCGCTGGCTCTCCGACCGGGCCTGGCGCTTCCAGGCGACCTCGCGGTCACGGTCGACGTGCAGCTCGAGGAACAGGTCGTTGAGGCGGGACCGCAGCTGGTACTCGGCGTCGAGCACCGCACGCCACTCGTCGGGGTGCGTGCGGGAGCTGACGTACGAGTGCCGCAGCAGGGCCACCAGGGCGCGTCGCTGGTGCTCGTCGAGCCGGCCCTCGTCGCCCTCGAAGAGGGCGAAGCTGGACTCGTCACGCTCGTCGTCCTGCATCACGGATGCGGGGTCGTCGTAGGGGACCGTGTCGTCGACCGGTGCCGGCGTCGTGTCGCTCACCGTGCCTCCTGTGCGTTCTCGTCGTGTGCGTCGCCGACCGGAGTGCGCTCGTCGTCGAGCGCAGCGGTGGGCATGTGGAAGGTGATCGCGGTGCCGTCGGGGCGGACCGTCCGGTGCTCGGCGACGTGCGCGGCGGACTCGAAGTCGTCGCGCCCCGTCAGCAGGTGCGCGAGGCCGAAGAGCTCGACCGGTCGGCGCTGCTCGGGCGGCAGCCCGTGGAACGCGTCGACGCTCGAGTCGGCCTCGGCGAAGCGGAGTGCCGCGCGCAGCTCGGTCAGGAGCGGCCCGCCGTGCATGCGGAGCATCTCGACGTCGAGGTCCTCGAAGACGTCGTCGTCGGGTTCCTCGATGGGCGGCGGCACGGACTCGGCGTCCGGGTCGTAGAAGCGCTCGCGCAGCGTGCCGACCTCGGCGGCCGCCGGCAGGAGCGGCAGCGGGATCCGGTCGCGTGCGCCGCCCTGATCCATCAGGGTGGCGAGGCCGCGGTTGATCGAGCGGAGCACCGCGTCGAGCTCGCGGTCGCGCACCACGTCGTGGGCGACGATCTGGTCGCGGAGCGTGGCGGTGAGCTGACGGCGCTGGGCGAGGACGTCCTCGATGCCCTGGCGCAGGATCGTCACGGTGTTGCGGAAGGCCCGGCGCTCGCCCGCTCCGAGACCCTGCGCGAACGGGTGCGCCAGGATCGTCGCGATGTCGTCGCGGAGCCGCAGGAGCAGGGCGTCGTCGCGCAGCAGTTCGAAGGCGCCCTCGAAGGCACGGCCCTCGGGCGTCGCTTCCATCAGGTTGTCCGTGCGCGCCAGGTAGTCGTCGAGGATCTCGCCGATCGGGCGGACCTCTTGCCGGAAGTCCTCGACGATCGAGCGGTGCATCGTCGCGACCGCTTCTTCCACGCGCTTGAAGTCACTCGGCAGCTGCCGGATCAGGTCGGAGATGTTCGTGTACCCGTCGCGCATCCGGTCGTCGTCGACGGCCACGACGTCGTCGCCGTGCTCCAGGCGATCCCGCTCGGCCTGCAGCTCGGCGATCTGGGCGTCGATCCGTCGGATCTGCACGTCGGGGTCGGGTTCGGCGCGGGCGGCCCACCGGTGCACCGCGTCGACGATCATCGCCAGCCGGCTCTCGCTGATCAGGGCGCGGTCGGCCGACAGGGCGTCGACGAGGCTCAGCGCCTCGAGCGCGTGGCTCGTCAGGGAGTACTGCTCGTCGCCGTCGGGGGAGTTCGATCGGACGAGCCACTGGGCGCCGACCCACTCGCGGCACAGCGCGCGGCCGTTCGGGCGGGCCTCCTGCTCGCCCTCGGCCTGCTCGCTCTCGGCCTGCGCGCTGTCGGCCTGCGCGCTGGCCGCCGGCATCGGCTGGTCGCTCGCGGGCACGCGGGCGCCCGCAGCCTGCAGGCGCGCGACGTGTTCCTCGACCTGCAGGTGCATGCGGTCGGCGGGGACGTACTGCACGTCGCGGTCGAAGACCGTGCGGAACACGGCGAGGACCGTGGCGCTGGTCGGCCGGGACATGAGCCGCAGGGTCGGACGGTCGAGGACCGCTCGGACCCGGGCGAACTCGAGGTCGACGTCGGTCATGCGCCCCTTCGTCCGATCGTGCTGGTGGTCTGGCCCGCGTGCTGCGGCCTGATGAGATGACAAGAGCCCGACGCTGCTGCGTCGGGCTCTTGTCGGTGGTGTGTGTTGCTGTGTGGGCGATACCAGACTCGAACTGATGACCTCTTCGGTGTGAACGAAGCGCGCTACCAACTGCGCCAATCGCCCCCTGCACTGTTCGTGCGGATCGATACTAGCGGAAGTCCGGCGGTGCATCGAACACGTCGCGCGGCCCGGGTGTGGCGCGCTGTCCACAGGGGGTGTCGAACCGCCCCCATCCGCATGAACTCGGGGGACACGCCCGGTGAACGGGGAGGATTTTGGTGGAAGTGCCCCGGTGCGTATAGAGTTTACGTCGTCGCCGCGACAGCGGAACGACAAGTGCGGATGTGGCGCAGTGGTAGCGCATCACCTTGCCAAGGTGAGGGTCGCGAGTTCGAATCTCGTCATCCGCTCGAGTGTGGGTCTTCTCGAAGGCCCGCGACTCACCAGAGGGTATCCCACCGTTCGGGTACTCACGGAGACGTGAACCTCGATGGTGGGGTGGCCGAGAGGCTAGGCAGCGGCCTGCAAAGCCGTCCACGCGGGTTCGAATCCCGTCCCCACCTCCAGATCCACCCTCCAAGACCTTGATGGACTCCGGTCCACGCAGGGACTTGGGCGATTGGCGCAGCGGTAGCGCGCTTCCCTGACACGGAAGAGGTCACTGGTTCGATCCCAGTATCGCCCACCACCACGAAGCCCCCGGCAGGACCACCAGGTCCGGTCGGGGGCTTTCTTCGTTCCGGTCTGCTCGTCGTTCCCAGTCCGCCAGGACCGCGATGTTCCGTGGACCCCGCCGGGTACGGTGGTGGTCATGCAGATCGGCCGGAGGCGGAAGCGTGCCCGACGCGGCACCACGCCGGTGCTGTTCCACAAGGTCTGCGAGTGGCAGCGGAACGATCGGGACCCCGGTGACGTCGTCGTCGAACGAGGAGTCTGGCTGGCGTTCACCGCGCGCCGAGTCGCCGTCTACGAGTTCGACGGCCGTGACACCCACGCTGCCGTGCTCGAACTGGACGAAGTGCTCGGCACGACGTGGCAGGAGATGATCGACGAGGCGCCGGCAGACTGGCTCCTGACACACCTGGAACGATTCGCGAGCGGTGTGGACGTCCGCCGGGCGGTGTTGGACGACTACGCCCTCCGACACGGCGGCGGAGCACCGCCGACCATCGAGTGGGCGATCCGGCTGTAGCGACGGAGTTCCCTCGAGGCCATCCGGGATGGTTCAGACCGAGCCGATGATCCGGCGCCTCAACAGTGCTGAGATCTCGGCGTCGATGGATTGGCTGGCCGGCTAGGACTCCGTCGTCGACGCTGCCGCTGGGGTTTCGCCGGCGGACCTGCGGGCCTTGCGTCGTTCCCGTTCACCGGCCCCGCGCCGCTCAGCTGACCGGGTTCCTGCGCAGCAGGAACGTGCCTGCCTCGATGGCGGCGCGGATCGCGGCGAGTGTCTCCGAGGGTGCCTGTCCCGTCGTGTCGATCACGTGGTGTTCGAGCGTTCGGAGGGCGGAGAACTGCTCCCACATCGCGAGGATCGGTGCCTCGTCGACGAGTGCGTCCGGCTCGGTCCGGCCTCGCGCACGTCGCAGGGTCTCGTCGCGGGAGGGGCGGAGGACGACGTAGTGCAGCGGCGGCGTGCCGCGGATCGGGCCGGGGTCCAGGAAGTGGTGCAGCATCCACGGTCCGACGATGCCGTCGACGACGACCACGAACCCACCGGCGGCGTACGCGGACGCCGCAGTGCTGATCACCCGCATGACCGTCTGGTTCTGCTCGTCCGCCTCTGGTCGGTACGGCGGGACCGAGCCGGAAACGATCGCGTGCCAGAAGTCGTCCGTGTGCAGGTGCACCGAGCGCGGCAACGAAGCAGCGACCGCCCGCGCCGTCGTCGACTTCCCTGCGCCGGGTGGACCGGTGATGATGACGACAGCAGCAGCGTCCATGACCTCGGACGCTAGCCGCTGCCACGAGCCAGCACACGGGGTCATCGGAGGTCGGACACGCCCGACGTTGGCGGTGCGGTCTGTGGTCAGCCAGGGTGGGCACGTGACCGCCCTGTCGACGACCACGCCCCCTCGGCTCGCTCCGCTGTACGCCGCGGGGTTCGTGACCGCCTTCGGGGCGAACGGCATCGCCGCAGCGGTCGGCGGCGAGCACCTCGAACTCGGCCTGACGCTCGCGTGGCTGGGGCTCTTCCTGGCGCTCTACGACGTCGCCGAACTCGTCCTCAAGCCGGTCTTCGGCGCACTGTCCGACCGCATCGGCCCGCGACCGGTGATCGTCGGCGGACTCGTCGTCTTCGCGGCAGCTTCACTCATCGGCGTCTTCGGGACCGGTCCGTTCTGGCTCGGGCTCGCCCGTCTGCTGCAGGGTGCCGGCGCCTCCGCGTTCTCGCCGGCATCGTCCGCCGCAGTTGCCCGCCTCGTGCCGGCGCACCGCCGCGGGACGTACTTCGGTCGGTACGGCTCGTGGAAGGGTCTCGGCTACGCCGGGGGACCGGTCATCGGTGCACTCGTGGTGCAGTTCGGCAGCACGCAGTGGCTCTTCGGGATCCTCGTCGTGATGGCCCTCGTGACGGCAGTGGCGGTGCTCGTCGCCGTCGAACCGATCGTGCCCCTGCCCCGGCAGCGGGCCACGCTCGCCGTGATGGTCCGAGCGGCCACGGACCGCCAGTTCCTGATCCCGGTCGTCGTCCTGGCCGTCGGCAGCGCTGCCATCGGCGCATTGACCGGGATGCTCCCCGCGCTCGGTACCGAGCTCGGCATCCCGCTCCTGGTGTCGACGCTCGCGGTCGCCGTCCTCGCGGTGACGTCGTCGCTCGTGCAGCCCGTCGCCGGCCGACTGCACGACGCCGGGCGTCTCGGTACCGGGGTGGCGGGTGTGGCCGGGACGGCCGCGGTTGCCGCGGCCTTCCTGGTGGTCGCCGTCGCACCCTCGGCGGTGGCCGTCTTCATCGCGGCCCTGCTCGCCGGGGCCGGTGTCGCCACGCTGACACCCGTCGCGTTCGCGCACCTCGCCGGAACGACTCCGCCGGATCGGCTCGGTCGCACCATGGGCTCAGCGGAGCTCGGGCGTGAGACCGGGGACGCCGTCGGACCACTCGTCGTCGGTGGTGTCGGCAGCGCGATCGGGCTGCCGTTCGGGTTCGCGGCGTTCGCTTTGGTGGCGCTGGTCGGGACGCTCGTGGCATCGCGGTTGCCGTCGAAGACCGAATCGGCACGGGACGCGTAGGGGACAGACGAAGCCCATCGGGCGCTACGCATACGGGTCAGCGGACACCGTCCCGTACACATCGGTCCGACGTCGACGATCGCGGTGGGCAGCGACCCAGCGAGCCACCGCGAGCGCGAGCAGCGCGGCGGACACGCCGGCGAGCAGCCACAACCACCCGTCGTCGTCCTCGATGAGCAACCGCAGGGCCAGCAGCCCGAGCGGTGCTGCTACCAGGATCCGTCGGAGCTCGCGCCACGACGGCTTCCACAGCGTGGTCGGGCCCTTCTTCCACCGACCGACCACGACGTACGCGATCACACATCCTGGGATGCAGAGGCCGAGCCACTTCACGATCGCCTCGACCCCGTCGTCGTAGAACGGATGCGCCACTTCGCGGAGGACGCCGCCAGCAGCAGCCGCGACGAGCAGCACCCACATGCGCGCTTCCCAGCGGCGAGGGTGCCACCAGGGCGTGCGCCACAACGGCACTCGCTCGCGGACCAGCGGCATCGCGACTCCTCCCCGGTCGGGCGTCCAGCCTATGCGCGACGTCGATCGACAACGGGACCGAGAGGCTGCCGTCCCTGGCGGGAATCCGGCGTATCCCCGTACGGTGTGACTGGACGAGGCCGACACCGCAGGTCGGTCCGACGAGGGGGGCACCATGAGGATCTTGAGCACCGTGGCACGAGGGCTCGGCTGGTTGCTGACGACGGTCGCGAAGACGCTGGGCGGGATGCGGGGCGCGAAGCCGTACACCGATTCGCACGCGGCGCAGGTCCCGCCACGTCGCGAGGACTACCGCCCCTAGGCAGCGAGACCGTCGTTCCGCCCCCTCACCGTAGGATCGTCGAGCCGCATCCAGCGGAACGACGGGGGAGCACCTGATGGAACACCACACCGAACAGCGCACGCGACCGCGGGTCGTCACGATCGCCGTGGCGCTCTGGTGGGCGTCCGTCATCATCAGCCTCGTGGCCGCCGCGCCCGGCATCGTCGTGTCCATGCGCGAAGCCGGCGGCGCGATCATCGGAGCGTCGCTCGGGCTCGTCCTCGTCCTCGCCTGGTCGGCACTGTTCCTGTGGCTGGCAACGCGGATGGGACGAGGCTCCGGGAACGCGCGTCTCTGGCTCGCCATCATCGCCGGGCTGACTGCCTGCAGCACAGTGTTCGCCATCACCATCGCCACCGCCACCGACGGCGTGGACTGGAGCCTCGTCCACGCCGTCTGCGTCGTCGTCGCCGCGGTGCTCAGCTACCTGCCCAGCGCCCGTCCGTTCTTCCCGCGGGACGAACGACGCCCGCGTTCAGCGGAACCCCGCACCATCGGGTGGGACCCGACGACGGGCGAGCGCATCTTCGAGACGCCCCCGTCGGGCGACCGCGCGCACTGACGCTCGCCCCGGAATGCGGCCGGAGAACGTGCGTTCCCCGTTGTGGGGGTACCGCCGGACTCGGGCAGATGGTTCCATTCAGAGGTCGGCATCCTCCGGGTGCCGAACAGCCACGGACCGTCTTGCGTCGCAGTGAAGGTGGTCGCCGCTGGTTACGGTGACCACGAGGTGCCGTCGAGTCGATTCGGGTTCGACACGGCGGCGCCTCCCACACACCGGGGGACCGTCCGACCAGGAAGCAGCACCATGCGATCGCTCGTCTACACCAGCACCCAGACCCGTCCGATCACGGATTCCGAACTCGCCCAGATCCTGGCGGTCGGTCGCGAGAAGAACACCCGGCTCGGCATCACCGGCATGCTCGCGCACCGCGACGACAACTGCATCGGGATCATCGAGGGCGAGGACGACGTCGTCCGCGAGCGCTTCGACCAGGTCCAGGCCGACCCGCGACACACGAACGTCCGGGTGCTGCTCGACGAGCCGATCGCCCAGCGCTCGTTCCCGGACTGGTCGATGGCGTTCCAGTCCCTCGACCCGCTGATGCACGACGTGCCGGGGTTCAGCGACCTGTTCAGCCCGGGTCGCCCGACTGATCCGGCGTTCGGGGCCTCCCGCGCTCGCGCACTCCTGGACTGGTTCCGGAAGCACCCGCTGGCACCACTGACGAACCAGAACGCCGCCGACGAGGAAGTCCCGCGCACCCGGGCGATCAACGGTGCCATCGCGGTCCTCCACGACGGGGGACTGTCACGCTTCTCGCTCGAGGGCGTCGCGTCCCGGTCGGGGATGCGGCAGGCCGAGCTCCTCGACCTCTTCCCCTCCGAGCACGCACTGCTGGCCGCCGCGGTGATGCGGTGGACCCGTGCGGTGTCGGCACCGCTGCTGCCACTCGCCGGCGAGAAGGGCACGGTGGCGTTCCTGCACGCGCTGCTCTCCGCCCACGCCGAGGACCCGTCCCTCATGCGTCTGATCGCCGCGACGCTGGCCATCTCGACCGACCCGTCGACGGACGGGGCCGACTACTACCGGTCTGCGTACCTGCAGTTCCGCGAGACCGTCCGCACCGCGCTCCAGGAGGACGTCCGCGCCGGCCGCGAACCGGCGACGATGGACCCGATCCGCGGGGCACAGCAGCTGCTCGCCCTCTACGACGGCATCCGCCTGCAGGCGCTGCTGACGCCGGACACCGACGTCGTCGACGCGTTCGACCGTGCCGCCGCCCGCATGCGCCGCGGCTGGTCCGAGCAGTACGAGGAGACCACCGTGTGGGACATCTCCGCGCCGGCCGTGGACTGACGTTCAGCGCACCAGACGCACGGTCCGGGGGATAGGCCCGAACGCCGACTCGGCACCGTCGGGCGTGAAGCCGTTCCGCCGGTAGAAGGCGTGCGCCCGCGGGTTGTCCGCGGCCACCCACAGCGACGCCGGACGATCGGCGAGCACCGTGTCGAGGAGTGCCTGGCCGGCTCCGGTCCCGTGCGCACGTGCCAGGACGTAGAGCGTCGTCAGCTCCTCGGGGCGGACGGCATCCGGCTCGGGGGTCGTCTGCGCCGCGGCGAAGCCCACGACGCCGGTGCTGTCGAGGGCGACCCGAACGGCTCCTCGGGCGTCAGGGCTCGCGAGCGTCGACCGCCACATGTCGACCCGGCGACCCGCGTCGAACCACGGGCTCGTGTCCGGGTCGTCGACGAACCGGCCGTAGGTCTCTCGCCACGACACCGTGTGCACGTGGGCGATCGCATCCGCATCAGCGAGCGTGGCCGGGCGGATCAGCGTCGAGACGTCGTCATCGTTCCCCACTCGATCAGGGTAACGACCGGCGTCCGGTGCTCAGAGCTGGAGGTCCAGGTCGAAGAACCCGGCACCGCCGAGGAACAGCGGCACGATGACCCCGAACAACGTCAGCGTCGCCCCGATCAGGATCGCTGCGAACGCGATGCCGTCGCCCCGCTCACCGGTCAGCCGCACGTCGCGCCGCGCGATGAACCCGACGACGAGACCGCCGATCGGTGCCACGAACGCGAGGGCGATCGCCACCACCGCGAGCAGGCTGAGGGGCGGTACCGGCACGGCTGCCGATGCGGGGGACCCGGCGGCGCTCGGCGCGGTCTGGTCAGGAGCGAGGTCGGTCACGCCGGTCAGCCTAGGGGCGACGAGGATCCCTCCGCTCACCCCTGACCGAGGTTCGTCACCAGGTTGATGGCGACCGCGATCAGCACCGTCCCGAAGAAGTACGACAGCAGCGCGTGCGGCAACGCCTTCCGCCGGGTCTCGCTGTCGTCCGGCTCGACCTCTGGTGCCGCGTACGACATGCCGATCGTGAAGGCGAAGTAGGCGAAGTCGCTGTAGGTCGGCCGCCCGTCCTGCTTGACGTCGAACCCGCCGCCCCGGTGGTCGAGGAAGAACATCCGGGCGTACTTCAAGGCGTAGACCGTGTTGACCAACGCCCATGCCACCATCGTGCCGAGCACGCCCAGGATGACCGCCGCGACCGAGGCCGGATCTCGCGCCTGGCTGGCTTCGCTGAGCGCCAGCACGACGGCGGCGAGACTCGCGAAACAGGCCACGATGAGCGCGTTGTCACTTACCCGTGTCTCGGACTCCTCGCGTGCGAGACGCTCGGTGCCGTCGGCGTCCTGGCGCCAGCACTTGTGCCAGACCTGGACCAGCGCGATCAGGCCGGCCGTGCACCAGGCGGCGAGCGGCCCGAGGGACGGAGCCCCGGTGAAGGTCAGCGCGACCCCGACCAGGACCCCGATCCCCACGATGACGAGGGCCCGGCGCGTGGAGAGTATCCGATCGTTCATCGTCGTGCCTTCACGATCGTTCCTTCCCCCTGTCCGCTGCGTGGTCGGTCGTCACACGCCGGGGGTGAAGACGGCGCGGACGCAGCCGTCGTCCTTGTTCTTGAACATCTCGTACCCGCGCGGCCCTTGCGACAGTGGCATCACGTGCGTGGCGAGGTGCTCGGTGCTGATCTCTCCCGCGGCGATGCGGTCGAGGATCATCGGGATGTAGCGGTGCCCGTGCTGCTGAGCGCCGCGGACCGTCATGCCCTTGTTCATGATCGCGCCGAACGGGAACTTGTCGACGAGCCCACCGAAGACCCCGAGCGAGAACAGGCTGCCGCCCTTCCGGCAGGCGTAGATCGCCTCGCGCAGGGCGGTCGGCCGGTCGGTCTGCAACCGCAGCTGCTGCTTGGCCTGGTCGTACAGGTACAGCGGTCCGGTGCCGTGCGCTTCCATGCCGACGGCCTCGATGCACACGTCGGGACCGCGACCGCCGGTGCGTTCCTTGAGTTCCGGGAGCACGGCGTCGCTCGTGTAGTCGAGCGTCTCGGCACCGATGTGCTCGCGCACCTGTCGCAGCCGTTCGGGCAGACGGTCGATCACGATCACCTGCTCGGCGCCGAGGAGCATCGCTGCACGAGCGGCCATCTGGCCCACACCACCGGCGCCCCACACTGCGACGGCGTCACCCGGTGTGATCCCGGCCAGGTCGGCTCCGGTCCACCCGGTGGGTGCGGCGTCGGAGGCGAACAGGGCGGCCGTGTCGGACACGCCGTCGGGGACCGTGAACGCCCCCTGATCGGCGTAGGGCACGCGGACGTACTCGGCGTGGCTGCCTGCGAACCCGCCGAGCGCGTGACTGTAGGCGAAGCAGCCGCCGATCGACGACCCCCACATCGCCTCGGTCAAGCCCGGGTTCGGGTTGCCGTTGTCGCAGAGTGAGAACTGTCCGTGGGTGCAGTACCAGCACTGCCCGCAGGCGATGAACGAGCAGACGACGACCCGGTCGCCCACCTTGTGCTTCGTGACGGCCGATCCCGTCTCGACGACCTCGCCCATGAACTCGTGTCCCAGGACGTCACCTGATCGCATGGTCGGGATGTACCCGCCGAGCAGGTGCAGGTCCGAGCCGCAGGTGGTGCTCAGATGCACCTTCAGGATCACGTCGTGATCATTGAGGATCTTCGGGTCCTCCACCGTCTCCACCGCGGTCTCGTTGACCCCGGTCCAGCAGAGCGCCTTCACAGCACACCCTCCTCGTTGCTCCGTTTCGTCGCCACGTCAACCAACGCGCCGGTGGGTGTGGCCTTCCGTCGGCCGTGGGGGACCGGATCCACCCGGAGCACCTCGCCGACCTCGATGAGTTGCTTCGCCTCACGCAGAGCGGCCCGCAGCCGACCCCGTGAATCCGGGCCGCCGCCTCGGAACCGGGCACGGAGCTCGGTGCCACGATCGCCGGGCGCGGGACGGGCCTCCACCTCGACGTCCTGCCCGAACGCCGTGAGCGGCGCGGGGATCCGCCCGCCTGGCAGCACCTCGTCCTGCCCGCGGTTCACCGTGACCGCGTGCCAGCCGGAACGCGGTTCGGCCAGCACCTTCCGTACGGGCCCGGGTGCGCCGCGTCGGCGGCGCGAGACGACGACGCCGACGGCAGCCGTGACCATCGCAGCAGCGGCGAGGTTCCGGGCCCTCATCGTGGTGTCCTGGCGAGGAGTCGGTGGGCAGCAGACGCGTTCGCGCCACACCGCCGGGGAGTCGTGTGTTCCATCGCGGCCTCCTTGGGTCGCATCGGTGCGGATCAACGGGACGGGAGCGACGACCGCGCGATCGTGCCGGTCGGGACCACGGAGTCGCTCCTGTCGATCCACGATGAGCGTGGCCTCCCTGGCGCCGTCCCGGGTTGTCCGTGATGCGCTGCGGCAGGTGACGGCAGCGAGACGGACGGGAGGCCCGGTGCCAGCTGGCACCGGGCCTCCCGTCCGTCCTGGGGTCGCGTCTCAGACGCGCACGGCGCGTTCGTCGGGGACGCAGTGCGTCATCATCAGGCCCTCGACGTCGCGGGAGCCGTTGTGGCCGAGGTTCGCCAGGCGGGCGAGCTCGTCGTCGCTGAGCGTCTGGGACTGCAGCGGGGGCAGGTCCTTGACCTCGTCGAGGGTGATGCCGAGCCCCTCGCCGACACGACGCCCCAGGTCGTCCTCGACCATGTAGAAGTGCCAGAGCATGCGCTCCTGCACCGGACGGGCCGCCTGCGAGATGAGGTCGACGAAGTTCGCGACCAGGTCGTCACGCTCCCAGTCCTGCAGGAGCAGGTACCGCTGGCCGGCCTGGGTGTAGTCGTTCGTCCGGGGGATCCGCTTGCGGGTGAGACGCCCGACGATCTCCGGCCCCTGGTCGTCGTGGGTCGGGTACTCCGCCTCGCGCAGGCCGCCGGTGATCGACGGCTCGTAGTTGACGTGCGGGTTCTCGCCACCGTGGTCCTGGTGGTACGCCATCTGTCCGTCGCGCTGGTTGGTCGCGACGGCGCCGTTCTTCGGGGCGTTCACCGGCAGCTGCAGGTAGTTCGGGCCGACGCGGTAGCGCTGCGTGTCCGAGTACGAGAACGTGCGGCCGACGAGCATCTTGTCGTCGGAGAAGTCCAGGCCGTCGACGAGCACGCCCGTGCCGAAGGACAGCTGCTCGTTCTCGGCGAAGTGGTTCGTGACGTTGCGGTTCAGGACCATCTTGCCGACGGGCTTCGGCGGGAACTCGTTCTCCGGCCACACCTTCGTGTCGTCGAGCGGGTCGAAGTCGAGCTCCGGGTGCTCGTGGTCGTCCATGAGCTGCACGCGCAGCTCCCACTCGGGGTACTCGCCACGCTCGATCGCCTCGTACAGGTCCTTCGACGCGTGCCCGAGGTCGCCGGCCTGCACGGCGGCGGCGTCGGCCTCGGTCATCGAGGACACACCCACCGACGGGATCCAGTGGTACTTGACGAGCTTGGTGTCGCCGTCGGCGTTCACCCACTTGTAGGTGTTCACGCCGAAGCCCTGCTGGGTGCGGTAGTTCGCGGGGATGCCACGTGGGCTGAACAGGTTGACGAGCATGTGCATCGACTCGGGGGTCTGCGACATGAAGTCGAAGATGCGCGCCGGCTCCTGCCGGAAGGTCACGGGGTCGGGCTTGAGGGAGTGGATGACGTCGGGGAACTTGATGGCGTCGCGGATGAAGAAGACGCCGAGGTTGTTGCCGACGAGGTCCCAGTTGCCGTCCTCGGTGTAGAACTTCACGGCGAAGCCGCGCGGGTCGCGGGCAGCCTCGGAGGAGTCTCGGCCGCCGATCACGGTGGAGAACCGGATCGCCAGGTCGGTTCGCTTGCCGGGCTCCTGGAACAGCTTCGCGCGGGTGTACTGCGCGATGGGTTCGTCACCCCACGTGCCGGTGGCCTCGAAGTACCCGAAGGCGACGGCACCGCGCGCGTGCACGACCCGCTCCGGGATCCGTTCGCGGTCGAAGTGGCTGATCTTCTCGAGGAACTGGTAGTTCTCGAGCGTCGCCGGGCCACGGGACCCGACGGTGCGCTGGTTCTGGTTGTCGGAGACGGGGTGGCCCTGGCGGTTCGTCAGGATGCGGCGGTCGTCGCCCTCGGCGGGCGGTTGGCTGGAGACGTCGGTCATGTCTCGTCCTCTCTGCGGTCGCGGTCGGCTCGGGTTCCCGACCGAGTGTGGACCGGGGCGCGGGCACGCCCTCTCAGCGGCGTCGAGGAAGCGGACGAGGGCCGGTCGCCGGTGCGTTCGCCACGGACGGTCCGTCAGTACTTCG